>JAJCXQ010000138.1 GCA_029263355.1 Acidobacteriota bacterium
AACGAGGTGGTGGGCGCCGGCGCCGCCTTCTTCGATTTTGACAATGACGGTGACCTGGATCTCTACCTGGTCCAGGGTGCCATGCTGGGGCCGGGTAAAGAGCTGACCGACGCGCTCTTTCCGCCTACGAACGAAGGGCCACCCCGTGATCGCCTTTATCGCAATGACCTGAACGATAGCGGCCCCCGATTCGTCGATGTCACTGAGACGTCCGGATTGACCGCCTTCGGCTACGGCATGGGGGTGGCCACCGGTGATTTTGACAACGACGGCTGGCTCGATCTCTACGTCACCAACTACGGCGCCAATCAGCTGTGGCGCAATCTCGGACCGGACGAGCAAGGGGGCGTGGGTTTTGAAGACGTCACCCGGAGCAGCGGCGCCGGCGACGACCGTTGGTCGACCAGCGTTGCGGTGCTCGATTTCGACCGCGACGGCTGGCTCGATCTCTACGTCACCAACTATGTTGATTTTCGTTTCGAGAATCACCGCTACTGCCGCAGCCCTTCGAGCCGGCGTGACTACTGCGGTCCGCAGAACTACAACGGCGAGAGCGATTTGCTGCTGCGCAATCTCGGACCGGGCGAAGAGGGGGCGATCCGTTTCGAAGATGTGACGCTCGTGGCCGGCATCGGCCGTGAGGCGGGCAGCGGCCTGGGTGTGGTCAGCGGCGACTTCGACGGCGACGGTTGGCTCGACCTCTATGTCGCCAATGACTTGATGCACAATGTGCTGTGGAGAAACCTCGGCGATGGCAGCTTCGAGAACGTGGCTCTGGTCTCCGGAGTGGCGGTGAACGCCGCTGGGAAGGCGGAGGCGAGCATGGGATTGGCGGCGGGTGATCTGGATCAGGATGGGGATGAAGATCTGTTCATGAGTCACCTTCGAGGCGAGACCAACACCGCTTTTGCAAACACCGGCGGCGACTTTCACGATGCCTCCTTGACCATGGGACTGGCGGTGGCCAGCCGGTCGTTCACCGGCTTCGGTGTTGGTGTTTTCGATCTCGAGAACGACGGCGATTTGGACCTCGCGGTGGCCAACGGCGACATCATGGTGATCGAGCAGCAGCTCCTAGCCGGTGAGCCGTTTCCGCTGCGCCAGCCGAATCAGCTCTTTCGCAACCTCGGAGACGGCAAATTCTCCGAGGTCGGAGCCGAGCTTGCGGGTTCCGCCTTTTCCGCCCTCGAGACAAGCCGCGGTCTGGCGGTGGGCGATGTTGATAACGACGGCGATCAAGATCTGCTGCTCACCAATAACAACGGACCGGCCCGGTTACTGATGAATGAGGCCGCCGACGGCTCCGCGTGGCTGGGGTTGCGGCTCATCACCGAAGGTCGCGACGCTCTCGGCGCACGGGTGACGGCTCATTTCACCGATGGATCGCAATTGATGAGGCGAGTACGGACCGATGGCAGCTATTGCTCGGCACGGGACCCGCGGGTGCTCTTTGGGGTGCCAGCGGGGAAAGAGCTTGGTTCGATCGAGGTGCAGTGGCCGGGCGGCCTCGAAAGCTGGCCGGCGCTGCCGTCAGGGCAATACCACCGACTGATCCGAGGGCAGTCCCCCACCTCAAATTCGGGCGATTCGCTGCCGCCGCAGTAGGTGGGTGAGACATGTGGATCAGAATCGCGCTTCTGCTGAGCCTGGCTTTCTTGGGCTGCCGGGCCACCGTGGAGCTCGAGCCGGCGCCGGATCTCGACGCCTTCGACCGGGCCGTTGGTGAATCCTTCGCCGCCCGTTACGAATCTCTCGAGCAGGCCATCACCACCGGCGCCGATCCTCGGGCGGTGGCTGAGGCGCTCGCCGAGCTTGGCCATTGGTATACCGTCTACGGCTTTCCCGGATCCGCGGAGCGCTGCTACCGGCAAGCCGGTCGGCTCGATCCTGAAGAAGCACGCTGGCCGTATTTTTTGGGTCATGTGCTGTTCGCAACCTCCGAGCTCGACGAGTCTCGGGAAGCGTTTTCGCGAGCTCTCGAAAGGGCTCCGGATTCCTTGCCGGCGCGCCTTCGGTTGGCTGAAGCAGAGCTCGAAGCCGGCCATTCAGAGCAAGCTGAGAAGCTTTTTAGGCAGGCCCTCGACATGGAATCGGGATGCGCCCTCGCCGAAGCCGGTCTTGGCCGGCTGGCTCTCGGCCAGGGTGACTTCGTAGCCGCCGCCGGCCACTTCGAACGAGCCCTCAGTATCCAACCCGGAGCCTCGGCGCTGTTCTATCCCCTGAGCCGCGCTTACCACGGCCTGGGCGACTCCAGGGAATTTGAGGTGCTTGCCAAGGTCTCGGACGAAAACCGACAGCTCGTGGAAATCCGTGTCAACGACCCCTGGCTGCAAGAGCTCGGCCAGGCCCGGGATGGCGTCTTGCACCACATCCGCGCGGGCAAGAAAGCTCGCCGAGCCGGCCGTATGGCCGACGCCCTCGAGCACTTTCGCCGCGGCGTCGCCGCCGATGACGAGAATATCGACGCTCGCCTCGAGGTCGCCATCACCCTCGGCGAGATCGGACGTTCCCCGGCAGCGATCCGTGAGCTGGAAGACGCCTTACGATCATTCCCCGACCATCCGAGGGTGCACTTTTTTCTCGGCACGCTCTTGCTCAAAGCAAGGCGCACGCAAGACGCCGAGCATCATCTGCGGGCCAGCCTGGCCCTCGATTCCGAGAGTGCTACGGTGCATTTCAATTTGGCGCAGGCACTGCGTTCAGGCGGCCGGCTGGAGCCGGCCATAGAGCACTACCGGCAGGCGCAGGAGCTCAATCCGCGCATGGCTCGAGCGGCTTTCTGGCAGGCGGTTTGCCTTCTGGGTTCCGGCGAGCAGATCTCTCTCGCGATCGAGCCGCTCGAGAAAGTCCAACTGGCCGCACCTGAGAATACCGACGCCGCCTCACTGCTCGCTCGCGTGCTAGCTCTCGGAGGCCGCTCGGATTCGGCCCTCGATCTGGTTGCGGGACTGCCCTCTCACCATGTGCTGAGCGCCGAATCTGTCGCCATGGTGCTCGCGTCCTCCGGCCAGCGCGAGCGCGCTGTCGCCTGGCAGCGCGCCGCTCTCCAAGCGGTCGAAGCCGCTGCCAACCCGATATGCGCCGACGATCTGGTCCGCCGCCGCCTCGAGCTCTACGAAGCAGGGCACCGGCCTGGCGAGCCATGGAATACCTCAGAGGTCGTATGCGAGCTGCCCGTCCAGATACCGGGCTAGATTGCATCAGAGTTTCTGACCTCGCAGAGAGGGCCTGTGGAGCGAGCACGCAGCGAGTATGTATGAGCATGAGATCAAACCCAAAGGTCTATAAACTCTTGTAAATAAGAATTTTGGCTGTCTCGAGAGCGCCGAGGCGAGCTACGCAGCTGTGCGCGCAGCCCACAGAGCCGACCGAGCTCGAGACCGTTCAACCCTTACCTTCCTCGGCCGCCACGGACGACGACTCAGAAACCGCTGGGCCGGACACCCAAGAACTGACTGCGGCGGCGAGGCGCTCCTCGTCGAGGGTGAAGTCGACGTCCGCCAGCTTGTCGGTGGTCAGCTGGTGATAGAGCTCGCGGCCGTGGCGTTGCAAGAAAGCCGATCGGACGGCGGTCTCCACCTGCTGGAAAGGAAAGATCTTCGGCTCTTGCCGCTGGACGACTTCAAATATCGCGAGCTCACCGGTTGCCGTGGTGTACGGAGGCGACACTTCACCTTGGGCCATTCGGCCGGCGAAAAGGGCCACCTTCGGATCGGCCTGGGTGAGCTGGTCGAGGCTGCGCAAGCCGAGATCTTCGAGCTCGCTGCCGAGGCGCGCGCCGGCGGCCTCCAGGTCGAGCACGCCGGCTCGCGCCTCGGCGCGCAGCGATTCCAGCTCCGCCATCTTGGCGCTGGCGTCCTCTCTGAGCGGCAGAGTCAAGCGGCGAATTTGCAGGCGCAGAGGTGAGCTGAAGCGCTTCTTGTTGCCCTCGTAGAAGGCCTCGAGACGTTCGTGCATGCCGTCGAGCTGACGGTCCAAAAGCTGCCGTTGATATCGCTCGAGCATTACGCTCTCAGCTCTCGCCTCCAGCTCCGCTACAGCTTCCGGCGCGAGCTCTTCGCCCGCCCGCCGAGCGGCCAGGACCGCCCTCTCTCGCTGCCAGAGCGCGGCGAAGACCCGAGACGACATAACTTTCCTCAATAGGAGCTTCTGGCTCAACGGCAGCTGCTCTTCTTCCCGGGCGACGAGGCGGCGAAATTTCCCCAACCTCATTTCGAAATCGCCGAGACGCAGAACCACAGCCCTGGGATCTCCAGCGCGCAGCAGCGCCATCAGCTCGTCGGTCTCGGGTACGAAGCTTCCCGGTGGCTGCTCGATCGCTTCGAGGACCACCGAAACAGCGTCTGCCCGCTGCCGTGCCAGGAGGTCCCGGCGCAAGATCGAGCGGGCCTCGGCAAAGGACGTTTTTCTCGCTGGGACGATCGCGTCGACGAAAAAAAGTTGCGCGCCGTCCGAGGTCACGATCGGCTCGCTCGGCACCTTCTCATC
>JAJCXQ010000139.1 GCA_029263355.1 Acidobacteriota bacterium
TGGCGCGCGGTTTTGCCGCGCGCGACGGCTCGGGGCGCCAGGGGCTGGTGAACATGATGCTCTTTCTCTTCGACGAGGAGCCGCCCGCGCCGAGCGCCGAGGAGCTCGATGCGTTCTACCAGAGCCACGCCGAGCGCTACCGATCGCCACCTTCGATCAGCTTCGAACACGCTTTCTTCGCAACCGCGCCGGCGGCTCCTCGGCAGGTGGTCGAAGCACTCACCGCCGGGGCGCCGCCGGAGTCGTTGGGTGATCGTTTTTGGCTCGGCGGCACGTTCGCCCGCATCACCGCGGCCGAGCTGGCAGTGAGCTTTGGCGCCGGCTTGGCTGAGGCCCTGACGGCGCTGCCGCCCGGCGCCTGGCACGGTCCCCTGCCCTCCAGCCGTGGCACTCATTTTGTCCGAGTGACGGCCCACCACGAGGCGCAGATCGTAGCGCGGGAAAACCTGTCAGGCGGGCTGCGGCAGGACTGGATCGAAGACTGGCGGCGGCAAGCGCGGCAGCAGCAAGTGCTCGAGTTGCGGCAACGCTACCGGGTGGTTGGAGAAATCCAAGAGGATCAAGGATGAGATCGCTGAGCCTGTGCATCACCTTGCTCGCCGCCACCCTTGGGCTGGTAATGCCCGCCACTGCCCATGACCTCGGCGTCGCACGAGTCGAGTTGCGCGAAGTAGAAAACGAGGCGGGTCGCTACCAGATCTCGGTCAGGATACCGGCGGTTCTGGAAGCTGCCCCACTGCTGCTGCCGGAACGTTGTACCGCCATCGGCGAACCGTCAATCTACCGGCAGTCGACAACTCAACGGCTGATCTTCGACCTCCGCTGCGGTAAGCCGTTGAGCAAGGGTGATGTCCTACGACTGCCGTGGGAGCGCGAAGGCGCCTTCGTCGCCGCCCGCTGGGCCGACGGCACCACCACCGGTCGCTACTTCGAAGGCCGCGGCGGCGACGTCGAAATCCCCGTTGCCCTGCTGCAAACCGAACGTCGCAGCGCTGCGGCCACCGTCAGCCACTACACGATGCTCGGATTCGAGCACATCCTTCTCGGCTGGGATCACCTGGCCTTCGTCCTCGGCCTATGCCTGATCGCTCGCGGCTGGCGCTTGGTGATGCTGGTGAGCGCCTTCACCCTCGGCCACTCGCTCACTCTGGCCGCCGCAGTGCTGGGCTTGGCGCGGGTGCCCATACCGCCAATGGAAGCATGTATCGCGCTGTCGATCGCGTTCGTCGCTCGTGAAGCGTTGATGCGTCCCAGCGGCGACGGACCGTCATCTCAAAAGCATGGCGCGTTACTTGTTCTGGCCTTCGGGCTCCTCCACGGCCTCGGATTCGCCAGCGCCCTGGCCGACAGCGGTATTCAGGCCTCCGAACGACTGCTCGGCCTGGCGTCGTTCAACCTGGGAGTCGAGATCGGTCAGCTCGCCTTCGTGCTGGCGGTGCTGGCCCTCGCCGACCTCTGCCGTCGATGGGCGGTCTCACCCACAGTGTTGACACCGGCGATCGCCCGCGTCCTCGGCGCTCTCGCCGTATTCTGGATGGTCGAACGGGTGGCGGGTTTTCCCGGGATCGGATGAGGGCTTCGAGCTGCTGGTTTCTGGCGCGAAGCGCTGCGCCACCTCCCGGCAGGATTGCCGATCTGCCAACAGCGTTGTCGACCTTCGAGAAGGCCTTGATTTTCTGCCAGCAGCGTTGCACCTCGCTGCGACCGCTCTGCAAGTTTCCCAGGAGGATTGTCGATCGCCGCGGTCGCTCTGATTTCTTGCCAAACATGCTGGCGGCCGCTGCGGAGGCTTTGATTTTTCTCCAAGAGCCATCGCAGCGGTCGAAAAGCCCAATGGCAGTTTGCTAAAGGCGTTTGCCGCGGTCGAAAAGACCAACGCCGTTTTGCCACGGCCGTTTCAACGGTCACAAGGCTCAACATTTTCTTCTAGGCGCCCGAGCAGCGGTCGAAAGCCCAATGGCAGTTTGCCAAAGTCCTTCGTAGTGGCTGCGAACGGCCTTGGGGAAATTTTCGAAAGGCGGATCCCGGTCAGATCGACCACAATTCATCGATTTAGGGCTCTTTCGGTCAGAACGTCTACGTTTTGCGCGTCTCAGCGGCCACCCGCGGAGGTCCCGAGAGCTGCTGGACGAGGAAACGTAGCTTACGCTGGCGTCGCCGTCGCGGCATAACGATCGTAGACCGCCGACGCTTCGAAGCCCAAGCCAGACAACAGTGACGCCGACACTTCACCCTCCGCCAACTTGGGCAGCCGCAGCGGCAACTCGGTTTTGCCCGCCAGAGAGCGCAGCAACAGACTGAGGAAGAGCTGGCTGCGCTCAGAGGATCGCGCTCCTAGAGCGACGATGTCGGTGGCGGCGTCGGTGGTCTGATGGAGCAGAAAAGCTTCGATGCGTTCCGGGGTCGCGATGGCCAAACCTTGGAAATCATCTTTGCCGTTGACCAACGTTTCGCGGCGCCGACGCCAGGCGACCTCGTCGGGAATATCGAGTAGCTGGTGATCGATCAATTCATCAACCGTGATGGGAATCACCAACTCGCCCGGCACCGCTTCGACCGGCGCTGGAGCTCGCACAAAATCCGTGAAAGCGACTTCGCGGCGGTAGGCGGTGGCGGCGAAGAAGTCACTCACACCCGTTAGGGCGCGCGGCACCTCGGAGATCAAACGCCCGGGCCCCAGCACCGCCAGTTTTTGACTGAGAGAGGTCAACAAGTGGGCGCCATGCCCTCGGCGTTGATGATCGGGACGCAGCCCGATCCGCAGCACGTTTACTTCATCAACCCGTTTGGTGCCGATCAGCACCGCGATCGGCCCGTCGTCACTGGAGGCGATCAAACAATTGCTCGGCCACAGGTCGAGAGTCTTCATCTCGGTCCGAAAACGCTCGAGCGTCATCGGAGCTGCGGCCGGAAAATGGACGTCGTAACACTCGTTGACCGCACGTACAAGATAGGGAATGTCGTCGGGGCGGCAGAATCGGTAGGAGGGCATAGGTTCCAAATCTGGAGCTGAGGGTCGATCGCCAGTAGAGGCGGCGGTTGATGGAATCAGGGCGGAACGGGAGTCAAATCTGAAGGGATCAATACTCCTGCTTCTGGGGCTAGCGTACAACCCCTTTCAGGGGGAGCACGTCTGCTGTTATTCCGGCGACGATCACCAGAGGTCGAGACGCGGTGGGTACTCTGAGGATCGGAGCCTCGCGGCTCGAAAGTGGTTACCGGTGCTGGACAGGCGCGTTTGGCGCGCTGGGCGATCTTCGCAGGTCTGTCGTTGGCGCCATACGGCTCGCGTTATGCGACACCGCATGTCGCGTTTGACGCCTCCCGTCATGGCCGGTAGAGTGGCCTCAGCGGATTCTAGGGCTCCTGAGACCTTCCAATACAGGCTCAGGCCCACGTGCTACACGGACGCTCGGAGACGCATAAATAAGAACGGTTGGATTTAAATCCTATCTGAACTGTTAGCCAGACCTAGCTATGACGATACGCACCAAGGGGCGCCGCGGCATTGAGGTCGCCGGCCGCCAGTACATCTGGCATGTCAAGGACGACTGGCAGCTTCGGATTGCGAGCGCGGACAAGCGTTTCATCGTTCACTACAATCTGATGAGGCAGCTGGATGACCACGGAGAGGTCACCGTCGTCGGACAGCACTTTCCAGGGCTGTCAGCGGAGCGACCGCAGACCTTGAGATGTCCTCGCCTGCCCGGCGACAATGCACAGGCACCCGGCGCAGTGAGAGCCCTGATCGAATGGTGCCTCGAAGATGAACATGCGGGCTAACTACACGCCGCAGCAGACCTGGCCCTCACTTGCGCTCGGCCCAAGCACCTGAGCGCTGATACGTTCTGTGACTACCTGACGTGACCAAAACGGATCATTCAATCACACGGAGAGATATCCTAGCATTGGCGGCGGTCTGCGTGACCGCTTTGCCAGCTCTTGGATGCACACGCGACGAAAACAGTGCGACAGACAAGGACAACGATTTACCTGACGCTGCTACGACCAAGGTCAGAAACGACACAAGACAGGGAGTAACCATGCGAGTTCATTACCTCGAAGTTGTAACGAAGGATGTAGATGCCGCATGCGAGCTCTACTCAGGAATTCACGGTGTGACGTTCGGCGATGCCGACCAGAGTTTGGGTGGTGCTCGAACCGCCGAAATGACAGAAGGTGGAATGATGGGGATTCGTGCCCCCATGCATGATGGCGAGAAATCAGTCACGAGAGCATACATACTCGTTGAAGACATCGAGGCGGCAGTCCGTGCTGCGGCGAATTCGGGGGCCGAGATTGCCGTTCCGCCCATGAAGATTCCCGGCCACGGTACATGTGCCATCTATTTTCAGGGCGGAATTGAAGCAGGGCTTTGGCAACTCTGAAACCCTAACGCAAGGTTACAGAACAATCCGTTGCACACGGAGCCGCGGGCCGCGTCGTTTCTGAAATCTAGGTCGTTCGCCGCGGCCCGGTGAACGGTGGCGTTATATGGAAGTACTCAGATACGTCATGACCACACTTCCCCAATGGCTCAACGAAGCATGTGATCGCCTTCGGTCGCATTCCGACGAGCCTTGGGACGCTGATGATTCAATGCCTGACGACTACCTCGTGACCACGCCGATCGGTCAACTGGTGTCGGCATTTACCGCACACGGTGGCCCTACGTATCACATTCAGCTCGCATGGCTCACAATGTTTGCCGCACGCCGTGCGCTTCCGTGCTGGAAGCTCTACTGCGACACTGACGAACCGATCGAAACCGTGGCAACCATTAACAATTGGCTGACCACACAAGAAACACAAGAAACACAAGAAACACAAGACTGGTCTACATTTTCCGTCCCCGCACAACCAACAGAAAGACGACGGCTTCCTGACAGGTACCCAAGACAATGATTTTATCGCCAGGTTTGGCCCTCTCTAGAGTCCTGTTTACTTTCTGACCCTGATCACATTTGACGCGGAACGTCGATGCCGAAGCCGGGACGGCGATCAGAAGGGCGAGAACAAACACTCCGAGATTTTGCCTGATAAAACGCATTGTGAGCTCCTCTTTGGTAAAACAGACTGTCGATACAACCTATTTTATGATTCGGTCAAAGAAGCTCACAGACTTGGTAAGGAAACGCCTACATGATCCGGCGCCGCATCGGTGCGGCTTCATAAAGGGTGCCTTAGCGTATATTCTCGGCGATGAGGCCCGGGACCCTTGGCGGGCCAAGGAGCGGACCAAGAGCAGGCGCTGGAAATTTCATCGTCTACGCGTCTCTGAGCCCGCTTTCCGAACTGATTCTCTCTCTGACTCAGGCCGCAAAGATCTCGTCCGGCGACGAGGCGGTGAGAAACAATGGTCCGGTTTCCCCCCGAGGGCTCCGCCCTCAGGATCGGCGCTAAACGACAACCAGGATCATGCCGACAGCCATCACCACAAAGCCGAATATTTGTCTGGGATTCAGCTTTTCACCCAGGAAGGAGTGTGAAACCAACGTCACGCAAACCACCCCCGAGCAGAGGTTTATCGCGGCCATCTCGCTTCCCTCAAAGACGCCGTGCCCCCAGCGAATGGCGGAGATATTGAGCAGATACTCGGGAAGAACGATCACCCAGCTTACCAGAAGGGCCGCAAGGTACCCCTTGTGCTTGAATCGGATGTGCCCAAGCCAGGCAAAAGCCATCAACAGGCTGGAAAGAAACAACATGATTGGGACAATGAATAATTCCATCTCAACTCCTGCTGTCCTGTTTCTGATCGGAGGACCGAATCAGAAACATTGAGACGAACATCAGCAGGAAACCGATCAGCTT
>JAJCXQ010000140.1 GCA_029263355.1 Acidobacteriota bacterium
CTGTTGAAGTCCGCAACCTGTCTCTCAACGCCGGGTTGGCGCGCCTCGAGCTCAACGAAGGGGTGCTGTTTCTGGCCTCGCCGGTGGCTGGCAGAGTCGTCGAGATGGTGTTTGTCGGCGATGCCCGACTCCTTCTCGAGCCTCCAAATGCCATCGAAGCTGACCAGCTGGAGCTCTTTACCGGTGAATTACAGCTCGAAGAATCGGTCTCCGAAGCGGTGGTCGCTATCGCTATGGACGCCGCTGCCGAGCTCATTGCTCGGCGGCCGTCTGCTGAGGGACTGAGTGCGGAGGATCGGCTTCGAGCCCGGCAAATCTTCGAACGCTGGCAGCAACGCCCAGAGCGTCGTTTGCTGGGAGTGGAGTCGGCCCTTTTCAGAGACGCCCTGGGGGACCCTGCCTATGAAGGGTACTTTGCTGGCTGGTTCCGAGGCGAAGAGTTGGGTGAGTTTCTCTACCTCTACGAACCCGATGCTCGGGAGCAGGTCTCATTGGGGCAGTTTACCGACCTCGAGGCGAGCGAAAAACAAAAGCGTAAACTGGCGCGTCAATTTCACCGCGCCCAGCGGCAAGGCCGTTTGATTGGTCTCTCGGTTGACGATCTAGGGGTTTGGGATACGTGGCTGGCGACCTCCAAACACCAAGACGACGGCGAACCGAGACCGGGACAGCAGGCTTTCGAGCCACGCCACTACACCCTCGAAGTCACACTCTCTGGAGCTCAGCTCGAGTTAGCCGGCAAGGCACGCATTGACCTCGAAAGCCTGACGGGGGGCAGCCGAGTGGTCAAGCTCGAAATGCACTCAGATCTCGAAGTCAGTGTCGTTCGAACGGGCGAAACCGAGCTCTTTTTCCGTCAATCAGGTGACGAGATCTTGGTGGTGTTGCCCCACAGTCCGCCAGCCGGAGAGGCATTTACGGTCGAGGTCGAGTATTCGGGACGGATCATCGACAAAGATTCCAAACAGTATGCCCTGCGGAGCACGACGCATTGGTACCCGCATGCGGGAGAGATCGATCGGGCGACCTATGACGTGACGTTCCGGTGGCCGAAGACAGTTGACCTGGTGAGCGGCGGGACGTTGCAGCAAGACATTTCCCAAGGCGCCCGCAACGATGGTCTGCGAACCGAGCGTCGGCGAGTGGATCAGCCGACCTTCGGATTCAGCTTCGAGGTGGGAAAGCTGCGGACGCTGACCCGGAAGGCGGGGCATGTGAACATCGTTTTGGCGCTGGATGTTGGGGCGGCGTCAGCGCTTGACAAAGAGAGTCAGCAAGCGGTGCTCGATACGGTCGCGGATTCACTGCTCTACTTTGAAGAGGTCTTCGGGCCTTATCCATTAGACGAGTTGGTGATGGTGACCACCCCACGGCCCGTGTCGCAGAGTTTTTTGGGTTTCATCACCCTGTCGACTCTCAACATGCTGGATGTCGATTGGTTGACGGTGGCGCTCGGAATCGAGGATCGGCGCACGGTCATCGCGCATGAAGTCGCTCATCAGTGGTGGGGCCACATGGTGGGTTGGAAGAGTTATCGAGACCAGTGGATCAGTGAGGCAATGGCCAACTACTCGGCGGTTCTCTACGCGCGCCATCGATTGCGTGACGCCAGCCGTTTGATCATCGGTCCGACGACCGGCTGGCAAGCGGCAATGTTGCAGACGACGTCCGATGGACGGGCGGTCGAATCGTTGGGCCCTGTCGTGTTGGGAGAGCGGTTGGTGTCGAGTCACTCCGATCAGGCTTATCAAACCGTGGTTTACCAGAAAGGGGCCGTCGTACTCGATATGCTCTCTCGCGGTTTCGGCGAGAAGGCCTTTCTGGACATCCTCCGGAAGTTGGTGGATACGGTTTCCTTCCGCGCTATATCGACTGAGAATTTCTTAGGGCTCATCGAGCAGGCTTCGGGCCAGGACCTGAGTGTCTTCGCACGCCAGTTCATTTATGGCACCGGTTTGCCTGAGGTCTACTACAGCTACGACTTTGCCCCGGCTGAGGGGGGGAAGTGGCAGATCTCGGGGCAAGCACGGCAGCGTTCTCCATATCGATACCAATTCCAAGTCGTCAAGAAGAGTGATGGCGCCCTCGACGTCGCTCGCCAGCGTCTCGATCAGTTTGCGGTTGCCCATTCGCAACTGATTGTGCCGTTCCAACTTGCGGTCTTCAATCCGGACGGACCGCAAAACCCGGGCGGAAATAAGCAGAAAGGGCGCGATGCGCGGCAGGTTGGTAACGGCTATCTCCGGGGAACGGTTGCCCTCAAGGGTGAATCGACGCCGTTGAATTTCTTGAGCGACTACGAGCCCAAGGAGCTGTGGCTCGATCGTAAGGAGGAAGTTTTCGGTCGCTTTTTCAACGAGCGTCGACATCCCAAAAGAATGGCCTATTACCGAGGGCTCGATGCCGCGGCAGATGGCCAGGCCAGTGAGGCCGAGGCACTTTTCCGTCAAGCGTTGGCCGCGCAGACATTCTCTGGTCCCACTTATGGGGTGCCGACGGATCCAGACGTCGTCGAAGTTGAGGGCCAAGTGCTCGACGCTTCTGTGCGACTCAACCTGGCCAAACTTTATCTCGACCAAGAACGTGCCGCGGACGCAAAGGCCACCGTCGACCGCCTGCGCAAGCTTACGAAGGGCTCGTTACGATCCTATATTGGATCTCAGATCAAGGCGATCGAAGCCCGTCTGGCGATTCAAACCGGCGACTTCGATCAAGCCTACCGACTACTTCGTAAAGCGAAGCGAAGTCCCAATGTCGAGACGTTGCTCCTGCTCGCGATTGCTGCTCGCGAGACGGGCCACCTCGAGGAGTATAAAGCTGCCGTAAAGTCGGCGGCCGCCAAGGGCGCCGACGTCGAAGCGTTGGCGTCGTCGGGGTAGACGTCGGCGGAGAGACGACTCTCTGGAGCGGGTCGCCGGTTCAGGAGGCCAGAGACCACCGTGTCGCCAAACAAGATATTGGTGACTTGCTATAGCTCGTTCATGTTGAGTTCATGGCGAACTCTGTAGAACTGCATCATCACGATGCGAAATCCCGGGAACGCCGCGTCGTGAAGCGGCCGATACGCCCAAGGATTTTTCAACCTCTGCAAGTGGAGACTCGATCATGAAACGACTCGCTTTGAATGACTTTGTACGAAGACTGCTGAGCCTGGCGCTCTTTACCCTTTTGATGTCGTCCCCTGCTGCGGCGTCCGGCCCCGGCGAGTTCGAATTCGACGAAGACAGCTTCGAGGTCATCGAAGAAGCTGGTATCGCCGTGATCACGGTCGAGCGCAAGAGCGGTGAAGATGGCGTCGTGACGGTGGACTACCAAACCACTACGGGCACCGCGACCGCGGATGTCGACTACGTCAGCGTATCAGGCACTCTGACGTGGGCCAATGACGATGGTGGCGATCGAATCTTCACAGTACCTATTCTCGACGATAGCGAAGCCGAAGGCGCTGAGACCATCCAACTCGTTCTATCCAATCCAACGGGTGGCGCCGAGTTGGACGGCGACGGTAGCGTCGCTGTGTTGGTTATCCGAGCCAGCGATGGCGGCACTGGCGATGACGATGACGACG
>JAJCXQ010000141.1 GCA_029263355.1 Acidobacteriota bacterium
GATGACACAACCAGAAATGAGCTCTGAGGAGCTGAAACCGCTGAAGCATGAAGAGTTAGAGGCTCGTGCTCAGCGCAAGCCTTATAAGAAACCTCACATTTTCGACTACGGAGATGTGCGCGACACGACCATGGGCGCTTCGCCCGGAATCGGCGACAGCGCCAACCCAGCACTGCTGAGACCCTAGGTAGCGCCAGACAAGATCTGGCGTCAGATAGAGCCGAAAAACCGACACCAACTGATGATCGACGGGACAATGATCGAGCTGAAACTCAAGACGGGACCTCGTTTGCCGCAACCTCGAGTTTACGAGATCGCGGGGCGCTGGCTCTCGTCAGAGCTCCGCTTGCCTGAGCTCGAGGCTTTCCATACCGGGGGTGCAGGGCGACGTGAACCGAAGGCGATCGGCAAGGACCCGATTTCGAGTCCGCCTCAGAGCGTCTTCCGAGGGCCGGCGGAGCTTGGGCTCCGGAAGTTCTTTCTCGACTGCTCGATCGACGGCGACGGCCTGAAGTTGTCTGTGGCCAATCAGGGCCTCATCACCATCGATCGTACCGGTGAACGCATCCATTGCGATTTGACTTCCGGCAAGGACAAGTCGAATGCCGCCACCGATTTGGTTGTCGGCCCAGCCTTGACTCTAGCCTTGGCGCTGCAAAGCGTTTGGTGTCTGCACGCTAGCGCGGTCGACCTCGAGGGTCAGCTCTTTGCGTTTCTTGGCGTTTCAGGGATCGGTAAGTCGACCCTGGCGCATGCGTTGCCACGGGTGTCAGACGGTCAGTGTCATTGTGCTGCCGATGACGTCTTGCCGGTGACGATGACGACAACAGAGGTGGAAGCCCTGCCGCGTTTCCCGCAACTCAAATACCCTCCTGACCAGCAGCCAGGAGCTGACCGGGCAGAAGCCCTCCCTTTTGCGGGGATCTATCTGCTGGATACGGGGAGCTCGAACACTGAAGTTTCTGTTGAGCGGGTGAGCGGCCATGCAGCGGTTCTCGCCCTGGTGCGCCATACCCACTGCACCCGACTGTTTCCTCCTGAGTTGTTGCAGCGCCACATCGATTTCTGCGTTCAACTTGCGAGCCGGATTCCGGTCTGGCGTTTGGCTTACCCAAAGCGACCGGCCATTTTGCCACGGGTTGCCGAGATGTTGTGGTTGGAGCACGGCTCGAAAACTGCACGAGTTGGTGCGCTGGGAGGAGTCCGAGCTGCCGGTTCCGGCGGTCGCTTGGGACGGAGTTATCGCCACCAGAGCTCACTCACCGCGGACCAGCCGCAAGCACTTTGAGACGGATTTAAAGAGTTCACCGAAAGCTAGGAAGAATAAATGTTTAGATACCACGCAGAGAATGTCAGCTATCGATCCACCTACGGCTCCTGGACTTTCCGAGTTGTTCTTAGCGTGGTGACGAGCCTTGTAGTGGCGATACCAGCATCTGCTCAGAACATTATTGGAACGGTTTATCGAGACGTTGACGCCAACGCGATTCTTGCACCCTCGAGTCCAGCGGAAGCAGGGGTCTCCGGAATCACAGTGACGGTCTACGATACTTCTGGGACGGTCGTGGATACTGCGACAACGGCTATTGATGGTACTTACACGGTTACTGGGGGGGCGCCGTCTCAGGAAGTTCGACTCGAGCTCGGTGCGTTGCCCAGTTATCTCTTGGCCGGGCCCGCGAGTGGTTTTTCAAAGTCTACTGTTGCCTTCGTCACGATGCCGGCAAGCGGCAATCTCACAGGAGTGAACTTTGGCGTCGCGAATCCTGCTCAGCACTGTTCGAGCAATCCCAACGTTGTGACGAATTGTTATATCCAGGGCGACCAAAGTGGTGTCAATGACGTGTTGGTGTCTTTCCCCTATACCGCGTCCAACAATACGCCGGCTCCTGGGCATGAAGCGGTGGAGAATCAGATCGGTACTACCTGGGGGCTGGCCTACCAACGCTCGTCGGACTCGCTTTTTGCTTCCGCTTTCCAGAAACGCCATGCGGGTTATGGGGATGGCACCGTCAACGGTACGGGCGCCATTTACCGTATCGTCGATCCTGATGACGACACCACCACCGGCGTTTCGACCTTTCTCAACCTGAACACCCTGTTCGGCTCGACGGTCATGGGTGCCAATCCTCATCCAACGGGTAGCGATTTCGACATCGATTCAGCGTCTTTTGGTGCGGTCGGTAAGGTGGCTCTCGGTGACATCGATATTTCTGAGGACGAGTCGACACTGTGGGCGGTGGGGCTGGCTGACCGTCGCCTGTACGAAATCCCTCTCGGCACCGATCCTGCCAGTCCGGTGGCGCCGACTTTGTCGAGCCAGGTCGATCGCCACGACCTCTTCGACCTGTACGATTGTGACGGTGACGGATCCGTCGACACCGCTTCCGATGTCGATGTACGTCCGTTCGGTCTCAAAGTCAATGATGGCTTAGTTTATGTTGGCATCGTGTGTAGCGGCGAGAGTACCGCCGATACCAGTGATTTGAGAGCTCTGGTGTTCTCGTTCGATCCGGCGACCGACACCTTTAGCAACGTCCTAGACTTTGGTCCGCTGACCTATGACCGTGGCGACGGTCTTTTTGGTGCCGGCTGCGCCGGTGGTTCCGCTGACTGGAATTATTGGGACGACTCCTATCCCAACGCCAACATCATCGCAGTCTGCTTCATTGGCTCGGGTGACGAGCTTTCATACCCGCAACCATGGCTCACCGATATCGAGTTTACGGTGGATGGCACGATGCTGTTGGGGTTGCGTGATCGTTTCGGCGACATGCAAGGTTTTGATATCGAAGACCCTGACGGCCCGGCCGGCGACCTTGCGACCGGCG
>JAJCXQ010000142.1 GCA_029263355.1 Acidobacteriota bacterium
CATCGTGTTCAGCCAGTTGTTCCGCTTCAAGATCCACAACTACGCCGTATACGCCCTTGCCGGGTTGCTGTTCTGGAATTTCTTCCAGCAGACCATCGTCACCTCGATGAACTGCCTCAAGGCCAACGCGACGATCCTCAAGAAGCTGCCGGTCCCCCTGGCGGTGTTTCCGATCGCCACCGTAATCTCGGGGGTGGTCAATCTGCTGTTCGCGTTCGTGCCGATGTTCGGCATCCTGCTGGCAACCGGCCACAAGCTGTCCTGGGCACTGACGTTCCTGCCGGTCTCGATCCTGATAGCGGTGATCTTCACCCTCGGCGCAGGCCTGATCTTGTCGCCGTTGGCGGTCTTCTTCAGCGATGTGATCGAGCTGGTTGGTGTCGTAATGATGCTGCTGTTCTACATGACACCGGTGATTTATCCCAAGGAGATCGTGGAGGGTCGAGAATTCTACTGGGCGATTCGCTTCAATCCCATCCGTTCGATCCTCGAGGTTTTCCGGGATCCGATCTACTTCGGCAAGGTGCCGCCCCTCGATCACTTGATGGTGGCCGGCGGCATCGCGGTAGCTGTGCTGGCGATTGGCATCGTATCGTTCCGCCAATCGACCGATCGCATCCCGTTCTACATCTGATCGCGATCCCTCACGAGGAAGACCATGCCGAACGCCGTCATCGATCTCGAGAACGTTTCGCTGTGTTATCGCCTGGCGAAGCAGCGCAACGTTTCGATCAAGGAGTACTTGATCCACTTCGTCAAAGGGGCGCTGGTTTACGAAGAGTTGTGGGCCCTCGAGAATATCGACCTGCGGATCCAGGCCGGCGAGGTCCTCGGGATCATCGGCCCCAACGGCGCGGGCAAGAGTACCCTCGCCAAAGTCATCGCCGGGGTGATGAAACCGAGCCGTGGAAAGCGCCAGGTCAAAGGCACCATCGCGCCGATCCTCGAGCTCGGTACCGGCTTCGATTTTGAGCTCACCGGTCTCGAGAACATTTATCTCAACGCCTTGATGCTCGGTCGCAGACGTCGCGAGATCGAGCGTGAGCTCGACAAAATCGTCACCTTCAGCGGTCTCGGTGACTTCATCGACGCCCCGATGCGCAACTACTCCTCCGGCATGATCGCCCGCCTCGGCTTCTCCATCGCCACCGCCTGGGTACCATCCGTCCTGATCCTCGACGAGGTCCTGGCGGTCGGCGACGTCCGCTTCGTGGCGCGATGCCAAGAGCGTATCGACAGCTTCAGGGAGAAAGGCACCACCATCCTGTTGATCTCCCACGCCGTCCAGATGCTGCTCGACTACAGCACCCGCTGCCTGTGGCTCGAACATGGCCACGTCCGCGGCGACGGCGATCCCAAGTCCATCCTCGACGAATACGCTGTCGCGATGGCGCCGCGCCTCGAATCGGTCCCCGAGGCGGCGGAAGACGAGCTAGGCAGGTCTGCGTCCTCCTAGACGTATCGCAACCGATGAAGGTCCTTTCGTCACAGAAAGGTTGAATCCGGTCGACGCTTCGCGTAGTAGATACCCATGGAGGTATCTTCCTCTCGGAGGTTTAGTTATGCGTCCATCGATTTTAGCGATTCTATTGACCGTCCTGCTGCCGCTCCCGTCATACCAGGCGCAGGAGTCCACGCAGCTTGATTCCTTTGGCGAAGAGATCGACGTCCGGGTGCTCAACCTGGAGGTGGCCGTCACCGACACGGACGGCGGGCATGTCGAAGCTCTCGGCCCCGGCGACTTCCGTCTGATGGTCGACGGGAACGTGGTGCCGATCGAATATTTCAGCGAGATCCGCTACGGCTCGTCGATCGATTCACGAACGGCCGAAGCCTCTGGCACGGGTCCAAGCTCGGCGGTGCCCTCGGTGGCTCCCGGCGAGGTGATCGGGATCAGTTTCCTGCTGTTCGTCGACAACTATTTTGGTGTCGCCCGGGACCGTCGGATCGTGCTCGAGAACATCATCGAAACAATTCCGAGGCTGGGGCCCAAGGATCGTATGGCGGTGGTGTCTTTCGACGGTAGAAAGCTCGACCTGGTCGGTAATTGGGAGACCTCTCACCAGGGTATCGTTCGAAACTTACGTAAGGCGATCGCGGCCAAGTCCGGCGGACTGAACCGCAGGGCCGAGCTCGGCCAATACGAGCTTCAGCTTCGCCGCCTCGGCTCGGGGTTGATCGAAGAGAGCCTCGAGAACACCAAGGTCGAGTACGTACGCGTCTTGAGCCGGCAGGTCAACACCGTCGTCAAGGCGGCCACCGCTGCGATGCGGGCGATGGCCATGCCCCCCGGCCGCAAAGTCATGTTGCTGACCTCCGGCGGCTGGCCGGATGATCCAGCGTTCTACGCCGTGGGTCCCGATCCGAGAGTCCGCAATCGCACCCAACGGTTCTCTCCCAGGCCAGCCTTCCGGGATCTCGCCGCCACCGCCAACAAACTCGGCTTTACAATCAACACCATCGACATGGCGGGACGTCAGAACCGGCAATCGAACACCGCCGACAACGGCTCCCTGGTCGGAGATGACTTTCGTCAAGAGACACCGGACACCGTGCCGGATGGGCCTCAAGGCCCTGGCTCGGGTGGCGCTCCACCGACGCCGGAAGAGCGCACTGGCCAACTCCTCGACGACGTCATCCTGGCCTTCTCGAGGACGGATGGTCGCGAGCAGGGGGTCGAGGGACCACTCATCGCCCTCGCCAAGGAAACCGGTGGGCAGGCGATGATCAATAGTTTCCGCGCCACCGCCCTACCGCGGACCCTCGAGGGCACCAGCAGCTACTACTGGCTGGGCTACACCCCAACCTGGGCCCGTGACGACAAAGAGCACAAAGTGAAGGTCGAAGTCCTGCGTCCCGGTGTCAAGACCCGCAGTCGAAAGGGCTTCCGCGATCTTTCGCGTCAGTCCGAGGTCACTATGATGGTCGAGAGCAACCTGCTCTTCGACACCGATCTCCGAGGCCACTCGATGGAGGCGACGATCGGCGCAGCCAAAACGATGCGGGGCAAAAAGGTCGAGTTGCCGCTATCGCTCAAAATCCCCATGGATCAGCTGCTGATGTTGCCGGTCGCCAGCGGTTTCGAGGCCAACCTCGAGCTGCGCATCGCGGTGCTCGACGAGAAGGGACACCGTTCCGAGATCCCGGTGATTCCGGTCAAGCTGGGCGGCGCAAGCAAACCAGCGGAGGGCGCCTTCGCCACCTATGACACCACGCTGGTGTTGCGCGATATTCAGCAACAACTTGCGGTGGTGCTCTACGACGTTGCGGGGGAAAGAATGCTCTCGACTTCGGTCGACTTCAACCCGGGATCCGGCTGATCGGTTAGCTATCGGTCGTTTGGTTGGCTTTTGGCATTGCTCCGCTGCGGGCCTCCAACTCATCCGCCTCTTGATTGCGACCTAGTTCACGCAAGACTGAGAGATAATTTTCAACAACGGTGACGACGGTGGGGTGCTCGGCCCCCAGCACCTTCTCGCGGATCTGAAGCGAGCGTTCATACAGCGGCGCCGCCTTCGCGTACTCCCCCTGGGCCTTGTGGAGCATCGCGAGGTTGTTCAGGCTCTGGGCGACATCGGGGTGCTCGGCCCCCAGCATCTGCTCGCGGATTTGAAGCGAGCGTTCATACAACGGCGCAGCTTCTCGATATCGGCCCCGATCGTCGATGTAGTAACCAACTTGGTTCAGGAGCAGGCCGGTTGCCTCGGACGCCAGCACAAGCTGATCGATCACCGCGACGATCGCCAGCCAATGGGGCTCCAGACGCTCGCAAAGCGGCCACTTCTCAATCTCATATCCCGGATGGGAACGTACCAACGCGCCGATCACTCGCACGGCAACGCTGCACTCCAGAGAGTCATCGAGGCTCTCTCGGACCGCCTCCTGCACCATACGGTGGATGCTGATCGTCTCAGCCTCCGGATCGCGGTCAATGAGCGTGACGAGTACCAGGCGGTCGGTGAAGTACTGATTGCGCCGGTGCGGAACGTTCCACACCGACTCGGAGACGGCTGGTTTGACGGGCTCCAACGCTTCGGGGGCCACGCCGCGGATGCCAGCAATCAGCCGTCGCAACGCGTCTTCGTCCTCCAAACCAGCTCTCCAGTCGACCCAAGTCAGCTGCCGCAGAAGAGCGGGTAGGTTTTCGTCTCCAGGCTGCGACGATCCCGGTAGCAGAACGGGTATGACCCGCAGCGCCCGGTTGTTCACAGCGCGGTCCAGGGCGATCCGTAGTTCCGCGTCTTGCCATGGCCTGATCTCACCTAGTCCGAGGAAGACCGCACACGTTGCACTGGCCTCAAGGGCTTCCTCGAGAGCTTTTTGCCACGGGTCTCCGGGGATCAAATGCTATTGGTCGAGGAAGACCTTCACTCCCTCGGCGCGTAAGCGGCGCGCCACAACTTCGACCGCGGGTTTGTCGCTGCTGCTGTGACTCAGAAACACATCGTAGCGCCGACTCATCTGAAGCGTGGCCCTCCCAGCCTGGATAGTACGCTGCTGAGTTTACACTCGATCAATCGGTCGCTGGGGCGCCTCGAAGGGCGGCGAGTCTCTCCGGGCGCGCCG
>JAJCXQ010000143.1 GCA_029263355.1 Acidobacteriota bacterium
CTGTTTGATTAGAACCTTCCGAATATTCTCGAGGATTTCTTGTGGCTGACAAGGCTTGCCGACGCAGGAATAGTGGGGCTCTTTAGAGGAGGCGTAACGCTGTCAGGCGAAAGAAAGACCGAGAATAGCGGAAGGGAATAGTCAAACAGGGCACTAGCTCTACTCGGCTACAGGTAGATCTCCCGGCAGCCCGGGCTGGACGATCTCGCGACCCTCTTTGTCCTTGGCTTCGCGGACGATCGAACGGACATCAGCCAACAGTTGCTTGGCGTCGTAGACGATTCCGTCTTTGATGGTGTATTTCACACCACCGACCCGAATCGGCACGTTGTCGTCATTCAGACGAATCGCCCCGATCCCGTAGAGCACCTTGAGGTTGGCCAGCGGATTCTCTTCGACAACCACAAGGTCCGCCAGCTTACCGGGCTCGACGCTCCCGATCTCATCGGCCCGCCCCAACGCCTCGGCGCCCTCGAGGGTCGCGGCGCGGATCACTTCGAGGGGATGGAAGCCAGCTTCCCTGAGCAACTCGAGCTCGCGGATGTAGTCGAAGCCATACAGCTTGTAGATAAAACCCGAGTCCGAGCCGGTCGCGACCCGGCCGCCCCGGTTTTTGTAGTCGTTCAGAAAACGCATCCAGATCTGGTAGTTCTGCTTCCAAGCGACTTCGTCTTCGGTGGACCAATCGAACCAATAGGAACCATGAGCCTTGCGGTGCGGCCGATAGAAGTCCCACAAAGAGGGCAGCGTGTAGGTGTCGTGCCATTCGGCGCGGCGCGCCCGCATCAGATCGCGGCTCGCTTCGTAGATGGTCAGGGTCGGCACCATGGTGAAATCGAGACCCACCAATTCTTCGATCACCGCGTTCCACTTGTCGCTTCCCGGTGGCGCTGCTTGCCGCCAAAGCCGCCCGGCCTGCCCGAACCGGTGCTGCTCATTGTTGTAGTTGTAGTCCAGAGGGTAGTCCTGGATGGTTTTGTCCTCGAACAGCGCCTCCGGCAGACCGTACCAATGCTCCATCGTCGTCAGGCCCCAACGGGCGGTGGTCAAGACGTTGACCCGCGCCACGTCGAGTTGAGCGTGATGGCAGGCGGACCGCAGCCCTTTCTCATTCGCCGTCTCGATCGCGGCCTGCATGATGTCGGGCCGGTAGCCGAAGAATTTGAGCCCATCGGCGCCTCTCGCTGCAACTCCCGAGACCCAATCCCGCGCTTGCTGAGGCGTAGTAAAAGGGTCGTCGCGATCCGAGCCGAAAGCCAGGTAGGCCTCGATCCGGGGCGCGGTGATGTCGTTGGCCTGACTCTTCTTTTTGTGCTCGAGGCAGAAGTCCAGACCTTCACCACAATAGGGGTCACGAATGGTCGTGATGCCGTGCCCCATCCACAGTTTGAAGACATACTCCGCCGGGGTGCCTTGATGTTTGCCACCGATATGACCATGCATGTCGACGAAACCCGGCAATACATACATCCCTGAGACGTCGATCTCTCGGCCGGCGATGCTCGCCTCCGGGCGGTCCTCGGGATCGATCTCTACCCCCGGATTGCCAACACTCTTGACGGCGACAATGCGATTGTCTTCCACCACGATGTCCACCGGCCCGATCGGTGGCGAGCCGGTACCATTGATCAGTGTGCCACCGCGTAAAATCAGCCGATCGTAGGGACCTTCTCCTTCCGCTCGGGGCGGCGCCGGCGGAATGGTCTCTGCCTCCAGAATCACAGTCTCTGCCGTGGCAGTCCCCGTCGTGGCAGCCTCCGTCGTGGCTGTCTCCGCAGTGGCTGTCTCCACGGCCTTAGGCGCGACGGTCTCTTGCGCCAAGGCAACAGCCGAACTGAGCACACAGAAAAATGCCAGGTGGCAAGGTCGAATCCACGGCATCATCGAGTCCTCCGAAGGGTCGTGATATTTTGTCCAAGTTGCGTCGAACGTGAAGGCGCGAAGTCTAACAGGCCGACTCGGTATACCATCCAGCATATGACTCTGCAATTGATCGCAACCTGTGGCCTCGGCCTCGAGGAGTTGGTAGCGCGAGAGCTCACGGACCTCGGCGTCGCCGAGATCCAGACTCAGCGCGGCGCCGTCACTTTCCGGGGTAGCTGGCAGGACTGTTGGCGGGCCAATTGGCGCTTGCGCACCGCCAATCGGGTCCTGGTAGAACTTGGCCAATGGCCCGGCGAAGACGGCGACGCTCTGGCGGCCGGCGCCCGGGCTTTGATCGGCAAACGACAACTCTACGGCCGCAGCGGCCCTGACGTCGGCGCCCTGCTCTCTCCGGACCGAACGTTCTCTATCCGGGCCACCACCAGCGCCTCACGCATCCGCGATCTCAGGTGGGCAGCCCTCAAAGTCAAAGACGGTTTGGTCGACGGCCAGCGTGATCGCTACCGTCGACGCTCGTCCATCGACCGGGACCGGCCGGATTTACCCCTGCGGGTGCGATTACATCGAGACCGCGCCACCCTCACCCTCGACACATCGGGCGAACCCCTCGATCGACGGGGATATCGCGTCATCACCTCACAGGCTCCAATGCGCGAGCAACTGGCGGCCGCCTGCGTGTTGGCCGCGGACTGGAATGGCAGTGGCCCGGTGGTGGATCCGATGTGTGGATCCGGCACTCTCTTGGCCGAGGCCGCGATGGTCGCGGTCGGACGTGCCCCGGGAACGCTTCGAGCCAACGCTCCGTTCGGTTGGGCCTTCGAACGTTTCCCAAGCTTCGACAGCGATGCGTTCGCCCGCATTCGTGAGGAGTCGATACCGGCGCCCGGACCCGATGTTGAGCTCTACGGGATCGATCGGTCACCTCAGGCGATCGGCGCCAGCCGGGCGAATCTGGCGCGCGCCGGCTTCAAAGATCGAGCGACACTGACGACCGGTGATGCTTTCGAATTCATCCCCCCCGCCGGGCCAGGTCTTTTTCTAGTCAATCCCGCCTACGGTGAACGCCTTGCCGAAGAGCCCCTGCAGTGGAAGCGCCTCGGTGATCTACTCAAACGTCATTACACCGGCTGGCGAGCGGTGGTCTTGGCTGGGGGTGACACCCTCGGCAAACCGATTGGTCTCAAACCGACGCGCCGCATCCCAGTCAAGAATGGTCCGCTCGAGGCGCGCATCTTGATTTTCGACATGTACTGATCAACAACGCGATAACATCACTGAATGCAGACCATCGGAAAAGGGTTTCCGGAGCTTGCGTCGCGCCTTCATCTGCTCATCGCACAGGTCGAGAGCGCCGACGTGAGGGTCC
>JAJCXQ010000144.1 GCA_029263355.1 Acidobacteriota bacterium
GAGGTAGCGCACC
This sequence comes from Acidobacteriota bacterium, assembly GCA_029263355.1. Lineage (GTDB taxonomy): Bacteria > Acidobacteriota > Thermoanaerobaculia > Multivoradales > J023 > JAAELT01. The sequence continues at coordinate 14 of JAJCXQ010000144.1, forward strand.
CCGCGACGAATGTTGTGCGGGTGGTATTGCATCTCGAGGTACGGGCTATGCCCAGAGCTCGCTCCGGCGCCGGGGCGCCAGCTGGCCAGCCCGCGAACCGCCGAACGCCCACGGTCGACAATCGCGCCCAATCTCTCGAAACGAGAGCCAGACGTGGTCATCGACCCACCAATCGTAAAAATTGTTGTGTTTTCAGCATGAATTCGCCCAAGCACGATGCCGCTAGAACATGAAGTTCCCAACGCGGAGCATCTATTATCTCACAACTGAATGCCACCTGCTGGGAGCGCTGGCGTCTCGCCGGCGTGGTCGACGTCACGAGCCGCTCGATGAGCCCTTAAGCTGCTTCGATCTAGCGCGGATCAATCTCGTCCAGTCGCGCTTCATCGACATGTTGCCGGATGGTCGCCAACAGCTCGGCGTGCACCGCCGTTTGTTGCCCAGTAATTGACATCCCTCAGATGAGCCCGTACGATCGTGCTGCACAGTATTCGTGCAGAATACCGGAGCCCCTATGAAGACCAACGTTACTTTGAGAATCGACACCGAGCTCGCCCACGAGGCCAAGGTGCTTGCGGCACGGCTAGGGACATCTCTGAGCCGCCTCATGGCTGAACAACTCGAAGTGTTGACCCGGCGAGATCGCGAGTACAAGGCGGCGAAGCGTCGCGCGCTGACCCGCCTGGAGACCGGATTCGATCTCGGCTGGACACCTCCCGCGAGCCGCGGGGAGCTCTATGAGCGCTAGGGCGTTCGTCGACTCCAACATCCTGATCTACGCCCACGACCGCGGTGCTGGAACCCGCTACAGTGTTGCAAGGGAATTGGTCGAAAGCTTGTGGTCGGGGCGCAATGGAGTGCTCAGCACACAGGTGCTACAGGAGTTCTATGTCAACGTCCGCCGCAAAGCCACCAGACCGATCGAACCGGCGGAATCCAGGCGCCTGATCGAGGATTACCTGCTCTGGGAGGTTGTCGTCAATGACGGCAGCACGATCCTCGGCGCACTGGACATCGAACAACGCTTCATGGTGTCGTTCTGGGACGCGATGATCCTCCAGGCTGCCAACTCGGCGAAGGTCGCCACCGTCTATTCAGAGGATTTGAGTCACGGGCAGTCGTATTACGGCGTCAAAGTCGTCAATCCTTTTGCGGCGGGCATCTAGCGCGGATCAATCTCGTCCAGTCGCGCTTCATCGACATGTTGCCGGATCGTCGCCAACAGCTCGGCGTGTACCGCTTCGGGTCCAGCCACCAAATTACCGCCGGTGAAGAAGCGGTCGCCGTCGTCGAGGTCGGTGATCCGGCCTCCCGCCTCGCGGATCAACAGCACCCCGGCGGCGAAGTCCCAAGGCGATAGCCGAAGCTCGAAGAAACCATCGTAAACGCCGGCTGCGGTGTACGCCAGGTCGAGGGCAGCAGAGCCACAGCGACGAATCGAGCTCGCCTGCAGGAACACGTCACGAAACACGTCGAGATAAAGATCTAGGGCGCCGCGGGCCTTGAACGGATAGCCGGTGGCGAGAAAGGTACCCGCCAGCTCGGCCCGTTGCGACACCCCCATCGGTTGGCCATTCCAAAAAGCGCCACCACCACGATGGGCGGTAAAAAGCTGGTCCCCCACCGGATCCAGCACCGCCCCCACCACCACCTCGCCACGAAAACGGCAGGCCCCGGACACGCAGAACATCGGCAGACCCTGGAGAAAATTGGAGGTCCCGTCCAAGGGATCAATCAACCATTCATAGGGACTCTCGAGATCGCCACCGCTACCGCTGCTCACCCCGCTCTCTTCCGCCAGGATGTGGTGCTCCGGATAGCGACGGTGCACTTCGCCAATAACCGCGGCTTCACTCTCGTGATCAGCCTGGCTGACCCGATCATGGGCTCCTTTGTGACGCACCTCGTTATCGGCGCCACGAAAATAACGTCTTAGTACCTTGGCGCCCGCCCGGGCGCCGGTGACTGCGGTCTCCAGCAACCCGACGAGTTGTTCCTCAGACGGCGCCTCCTCCTCCATCATCACCAACTCCTCACTGATCGCTTCACAACTCATGAGTCCGCGAGACACACCGGCTACCCATCCAGCACCGGCTGCCCATCTAACAGCGTGCCGACAGCGGCGCCGCGCAGCTGCCAGCCATCGAACGGAGTATTCCGCGACATGCTGCCAAAGGCATCAGCGTTCACCGTGACCTCACGTTCGAGATCGAGCAACGTGATGTCCGCCACCTCACCGGGCGCCAGACTCCCCCCCGGTAGGCCGAGGACCGACGCTGGCCCGGTCGAAAGCAAGTGCACCAATCGCGACAGTTCCAGAATGCCACCTCCAACCAAACGATCCAGACACAAGCTGACGGTGGTCTCGAGACCCAGGATGCCGAACGGGGCGACCGAAAATTGCACGTCTTTCTCGTCGGGATGATGGGGGGCGTGATCGCTCGCGATGGCGTCGACGGTACCGTCTTGCAGACCTGCGATCAGCGCCTCGACATCGGACCGGTCACGCAGCGGCGGCTTCATCTTCATCGCGGTCGAAAAGCCGCTGGTGGCGACCTCTTGATCGGTGAGCAGCAAATGATGGGGCGAAACCTCGCAGGTCGCCGCCACCCCTCGGCGTTTGGCTTCCCGCACCATCGCCAGGCTGCGACCGGTGGAGAGGTGGGCGACGTGGTAACGCCCCGCGGTGTCCGCCGACAGCAGCAGATCACGCGCTACCATCACGTCCTCCGCCACGCCCGGAATCCCCGGCAAGCCGAGGCGGGTCGACCACTCCCCTTCGTGCATGACGCCATCACCGGTGAGATCGAGATCCTCCGCATGTTGGATCACCGGGACCTCATAATGCTGGGCGTAGAGTAACGCCCGCCGCATCAGCGCGGCGTTCATCACCGGCAGGCCGTCGTCGGAGATCGCCACCACTCCAGCCTTCACCATGTCGCCGATCTCGGCCAACTCCTGACCGGCCAGCCCCTTGCTGACGGCTCCGATCGGATAAACCCGGGCATAAGGATGCAGCCGTGCTTGATTGAGGATCAGCTCAGTGATGGCGCGGTGATCGTTCACCGGCTGGGTGTTGGCCATGCACGCCACCGCCGTGAAACCACCAGCAGCCGCCGACCGCAGCCCCGACTCCACGGTTTCCTTGTATTCGAAGCCCGGCTCACGCAGGTGGACGTGGATGTCGATCAGCCCCGGGGTGACGACCAGCCCCGACGCGTCGGTTTCCTCGACGCCGGGAATGCTGTCGAGATGCTCCGCGAGACGCGCCACCCGGCCGTCTTCGATCAGAAGGTCGAGCCTAGCGTCGATTCCCTGGCTGGGATCCACCACCCGACCGCCGCGTACGATGTGTCTCATTCCGCCGCCCTGTCTCATTCCGCCGCCCTGTTTCATTCCGCTGCCCTGTTTCACGCCGCTAGCCATACCGCTCACCCGTCCCCTTGCTGTGCCAGCGACAAGAGGTAGAGCACCGCCATGCGGACTGCGACGCCGTTTGCTACCTGTTCGAGAATCACCGACGTCTTACCGTCGGCTACCGCGCTGGAGATTTCGACACCGCGATTCATCGGCCCGGGATGCATCACGATCGCATCGTCTTTGGCCTGGGCAAGGCGGGCCTGGGTGAGGCCAAACAGCTGAAAGTACTCTCGGGTCGACGGAAACAACGACTGACCGTGACGCTCGAGCTGCACCCGCAACATCATCACGACGTCGGCGTCGGTCAGCGCTTCGTCGAGATCGTAGGACACCCGCACTCCCAGCTTCTCAACCGCCGCCGGCATCATGGTGCGCGGGCCGGCGACCGTCACCTGGGCTCCCATCTTGACCAACAGATGGATATTCGACCGCACCACCCGGCTGTGTTCGATATCACCGACGATGGTCACCGCCAAACCCGCCAGTCGGCCCTTGTGCTGGCGGATGGTGAAGGCGTCGAGCAACGCCTGGGTAGGATGCTCGTGGGCGCCGTCACCAGCGTTGATCACGCCGGATTCGAGACGCTGCGCCAACATATGCGGCACCCCGGGGTGCTGATGGCGGATGATGACCAAGTCCGGCGCCATCGCCTCCAGATTACGCGCCGTGTCGATCAGGCTCTCACCCTTCGACAACGCCGAGCCCGAGCCGGAGAAATTCAGCGCGTCGGCAGACAGTCGCTTCTCCGCCAGCTCGAAGCTCGAGCGAGTACGGGTCGACGGCTCGAAAAACAGATTCAGCACCGTCTTGCCACGCAGCGTCGGTACTTTCTTGATCGACCGCTGGGACACTTCTTGGAACGAATCCGCAGTATCCAGGATCAGTTCGATCTCTTCGACGGAAAGATCGGCGATCCCTACTAGATCCTTGCGTGTCCAAGTGACCTCGGGAATCGCCGGCTCACTCATTCTCCCTCCTCCTCCTCACCGGCCTCACGGGCCGCCTCCTCGAGGTTACTTTCCGGCTTGACCGAGAGCAGATTGACCACATCGCGGGAATCGAGCCCGGTAAACCCCACTTCGATCAACTCGCTGCTGGTGGTGCGCACGGTGGCGCCCACCACGTCGGCCTGGATCGGCAGCTCGCGACGCCCGCGATCCACCAGCACCGCCAGCCGTACCGCCTGGGGTCGACCGTAGTCGGCGAGCTCGTTGAGCGCCGCCCGTACGGTTCGGCCAGTGAACAACACGTCATCACACAACACCACCACCCGGTCGTCGATCGACACCGGCAAGCTGGTCCGTTTGACCACCGGCTGCGGACCGATGGTCGACAAATCGTCGCGGTAAAACGTGATATCGAGGGCGCCCAAAGGCAGTTCGACGTCCTCCATCGACGCGATCTCGTCGCGCAGCCGCTCGGCCAGTGGCAGACCGCGGGTGCGAATGCCAACCAGCAACATTCGTTCGATCTCGTCCTGGCGCTCGATCAACTCTCCCGCCATCCGACGTATAATGCGTCGCATCTGTAGCGCGTCGAGCAGCTCACGTTTGAAGCGGAACCGCTGAGAGAGGGACTTCTTGGTCAACAGAGGGTCTCCAGGATCGGGCGGGATCGTATGAGTGCCGACGAGGATTGTCAATCGAATCGATCACGATAAACTCCCGTAACGATGTCCAAAAGCTCTTCATCCAAGCCTCCCAAGCCCGACGAATCCTCGGCCCCGCCCCAGAGCTTCTGGCGTGCGCGGCGGCAGGAGATCATGTTCCTTGCCGTATTCATCCTGATTCTGGGCGGCGGCTTCACGCTGTTGTCGGTGAATTGGGTGAACGACAACGCCATCGAGCCATTCACCGCTGGCGTCGCCAAAGCCAGTGGTATCGCCCTCAATCTGATCGGCCAAGACATTGAGATGCAGGGCACGATCATCCGCAACAAGCGTTTCGCGGTCAACATCAAGAACGGCTGCAACGGCGTCGAGACGATGATCATCTTCCTGGGCGCGGTACTCGCCTTTCCAGCCAGCTGGAAGGCCCGGGGTATCGGCCTCTTCCTCGGGCTGCTCGCGATCCAATTCGTCAACCTGATCCGCGTCGTCGCCCTCTTTCTCACCGGCTCCTACTACCCCAAATTCTTCGACAGCTCCCACACCGTAGTGTGGCAGACCTTAGTGATCTTGTTCGGGGTGGTGCTGTGGATCTTCTGGGCCAACCGTTTCGCGACCCCGAAACGGGCATTGGCGCCGGAATGAGTCGCAAAGAGCGATCCTGGACCTGGCGATTCCTCGGCGGCATCCTCTTGTGGTTGCTGCCGGTGGGTGGCTTGTGGGCGCTCGCCACCCCGATCTATAACATGTTCCTGACCACCAGCGCCGAAAACCTGGTGCGTCTCACCGAGCGGCCTCGGGTCACCCGTCTGCTGGAGCATGACAAGCACCATCTGGTCATCACCCGCACCGACTTCGCCACCGCCAAAGGTTCGCTCGACTCGGTCCGCACCACCGACATCCACTTTCCTCTGATCATGCTTGGCGCCTTCTTCCTCGGGGTGCCCGGAGTGCATTGGAAGAAACGTCTCGAGAACCTCGGCTGGGCGGTCCTGATCTCGATCTTCTTCCACATCTTCTCGCTCTTCTTCTGGGTCAAGTTCGTCTATGCCACCCAACTCGGCGCCTGGAGCGCCGAGCACTACAGCACGTTCTGGCAGAATTTCTGGGGCCTCGGCAAACATCTCATCGATCTGCCGTTCAAGTTCGCCATGCCGTTGTTGTTGTGGGCCGGCTTCTACTTGCACAAGCTGTTGCCGGGTTTGAAGCCATCGTCGTGAGGGGCGCCCGGCTCAGGGGGAGCTGGAGGGGGATTTCTTCCGCTCTCCTCTTCTCCACACTCTTCCTCCTCGCCTGCGACGCCGGCCCCACCGGCAGTGGCCAGGCATTGGTTGGCGTCACCGTCATCGACGGCCTCGGCAACCCGCCACTCAAGAACCAAGTGGTGTGGATCGAAGACGGTCGCATCGCCGCCATCGAGTCGGCAGAGACTTGGCAGGCGCCGCGCGGTGTGCAGCTGGTAAAGCTCCCCGGACGTTTCGTGATGCCCGGGCTGATCGACATGCACGCCCACGTCACCATTTTGCCGATCGACGACAACGGCGCCCTCGTCAACACGATGGACCGCGCCGCTTCCAAACAGGTGCTGGCGACCCTGCTCGCCTTCGGCATCACAACGGTGCGCAACCCCGCCGCCCCCGCTGAAGACGCCATAGCCTTACGCGACCAGGTGGCCGCTGGCGATCTGCTCGGGCCCCGTATCGTGACGGCAGGCGATGCCTTGAACCGCACCGCCGCCACCTTCGGCCCCTTCGTCGCCACCCCGGACGAAACGACCGTACGCCACGAGATCCAGCGCCAGGCGGCACTCGGGGTCGACGCCATCAAGGTCTACAGCACCCTCTCTCCCGAACTGATCGCGGTCGCCATCGACGAGGCCCATCGGCTCGACAAGCCGGTGATCGGCCACCTCCAGCGCACCACCTGGACCGAAGCCGCCGAGCTCGGGATCGACGCCATCACTCACAGTGCGCCGTGGTCACGAGCCTACCTGCCGGCGGACGCTCAGGAGGGCTACCGCGGCACCCTCCGCGATCGCCTGACCTGGCTCGAGAGCGTCGATTTCGACGGCCCCGCCATTCAGGGGATGATCGCCGCCCTCGCCGAGCACAAGATTGTCGTCGACCCCACCTTGATCGCCACCCAGACCAAGTTCTTTGGCGACGATCCGCGCCACACTAATAATCCCGAGCTTCATCTGGCCCCCGAGCTCTGTCGCGACATCTGGCAACGCCACAGCTTTGTCGGCGACTGGACCCCGGACGACTTCGCCCGCGCCCACGCCGCCTGGCCACGGGTCCTCGAGCTCACCAAGAAGATGTACGAGGGTGGCGTCCTGCTGACCGCCGGCAGCGACCTGCCGAATCCCTGGGTGATTCCCGGGGTCAGCCTCCACCAGGAGTTGCAGCTGCTGGCCAAAGCCGGCATCCCGCCCCTTGAGGTGTTGAAAATCGCCACCCACAATGCCGCCGTCGCCCTTGGGCTTGACGCCGACCTGGGCTCCGTCGAAGTCGGCAAAATTGCCGACCTCGTGGTCCTCGCCACCGATCCCACCGTGTTGCTCAAGAACACCCGCGCCATCAGCCAAGTGTTCCAAGGCGGCCGCTTCATCGACCCGTCGGCAGTATTGTCGTCGTTGGAATAACCCCACACCTTGCGGTTGACGGACGGATCGCTTCAACCGAATGGGGTGTGGCTCTTGCCTGTGAACTCTAAATTCTGTTAATTTCCCGCGCCCGCAAATTAGAAGATTGCAGATCCGATGTCATGTGATCCGCCTCGCCTTCTCTTGCGCACTCTTCCACTTTCAAAGCGCCCATGAAGCTCAACAGCCTCGATATCTCCGGCTTCAAGTCGTTCGTCGACCCGGTCAGCGTCAAGTTCGCCCCCGGCGTGACCGCGATCGTCGGGCCGAACGGCTGCGGCAAAAGCAACCTGTCTGACGCCATCACCTGGGTGCTGGGCGAGCAGAGCGCCAAATCGTTGCGGGGCGCGAAGATGCAGGACATCATCTTCAGCGGCTCCGCCAAGCGTAAGCCGCTGGGAATGGCCGAGGTGTCGCTGACCCTACAAGCCGACACCAGTTATCCGGATACCGTCGACGGCAAGATCACGCTCGGTCGACGGGTCTTCCGCACCGGCGAGAGTCAATACCGACTCAACGGCAAAGTAGTGCGCCTGAAGCAGATCAAAGAACTGCTGATGGACACCGGCCTCGGCATCCGTGCCTACTCGGTGATCGAGCAAGGCAAAATTGGCCTGATCCTCTCCGGCAAACCTCAAGAGCGCCGCAAGCTGCTCGAGGAGGCCGCCGGCATCACGCGCTACAAAGCCCGCAAGCGCATCGCCGAGATCAAGCTCGAAGAGACCTCCGCCAACTTGCTGCGGCTCGACGACATTGTCTCCGAGGTCGAGCGCTCGTTGCGCTCCCTCAAACGCCAAGCTTCCGCCGCCCGCCGTTACCAAGCCAAAGAGGGTGAATACCAAGGTCTCCTCAAACAAGTGCTGCTCGGTCGCTGGTCGCGGGTCTCAGGCCAACTCGGCGAGCTCGACGAACAACTCGCCGGGCTCACCAGTGAGGACGCCGAACGCACCGCCACCTTACATCGCAACGAGGCGACGTTGGCCGAGGGCCGCGAAACCCTCGACGCATTGGCGGCTGAGCTCGCCGAGCGCCACGAAGTGCAGGCTGAGCTCGCGGCCACCATCGAAGGCCGCCAAGAGTTCGTCAAGGGCGCCCGTCAGCGTTCCGAGGAAGTTGGCGAGCGTCTCACCATGGGCCGCACCCAGGCCGACGAACGACGCCGCCAATCGAGCGACTTTCAACACTCCCTCGGCAACCTCGACGACCGTTCCCAGGAGCTGCTGGCCGAGCGCGACGAGGCGGCCCGCGCGGTCGCCGAGGACAACGACCAGCTCGCCGCCTGTCAGGCCCAGGTCGAGGAAGCCGCCGCCCGCACCGAGGCGATCCGCCATGAGCTCGCCGAGGCCCTAACCCAAGTGGAAGGCTTACGCTCCGAGCTCCAAAGGACCCAGGTCGAAATCGAGCGCCGCAGCTATCGTCAACGGTTTCTCGGTGAAGAACGCGCCCGTCTCGACCGTTCCTTGGGTGAAGCCACCAGCGTGCTCGAGACCGCCGAACAGAAAATCGCCGACATCACCAGCCGACTCGAGACCCAGACCACCACCCGGGACCAGCTTGCCGAAGCCCTCGACAAGCTGCTCAGCCGCGAAGCCGAAGCCAGCAACGAGGCCAGGCGCCTCGAGAACCGCCTGGTCAGCCTCGAGCAGCGGCAGCGGATCCTGGTTGAGCTGTCCGAGGAGCACGCCAAGCGCCGTCGAGCGCTGGTCAACGCCCTCGCCAAAGCCGGCGTCGATGACCCCAGCTTCCTGGCAGATCAGGTGGTCCCCAGCGAAGGTTGGGAAGACGTCATCGACCATTTCCTTGGTGACCTGGCCGATGCGGTGATCTTGACCGATGAAGCCTTGGGCGAAGGTGACGACGTCATCGCCCTGGCGCGACGCTTGGCCGAGGTCGGCAGCTCCGCCATCTTCATACGCCCTCTTGCCGCCGCCGACAACGCCCTCCAAGTCGACGACCCCGCCGCCCTAGAATCCCTCGCCGACGCCCTCGGCTTGTCGGCGGAGCTCGCCGGTTCGCTGCCCCCGGCCTACTTGGTGAACGCCGCCGACGATGCCCAACGGCTGGCGGCGGCGCATCCCGGAGTCGCCTTCGTCTCCCGTGATCGGTTGTGGGCCCGCGGTGGCTCGCTGCACGTCCAAGGCAAAGAGGCCGCTCCCGGCGTCCTCGCCCGGGAAAGTGAGCTCGAGGCCATCGCCCAGGAGATCCCCGACTGCGAGCACCGGCTCGAGCAGACCAGCGAGTTGCTCGCCAACCTGATCAAAGAGCGGACTCGCCACGCCACCGAGATCAACCGTCTCGAGAACGAGATCGGCAACCTGCAACGCGAGTCGGCGGTCGCCAACGCGCGCCGTCACGACGCCGCGGCCCGGCGTCAAA
>JAJCXQ010000145.1 GCA_029263355.1 Acidobacteriota bacterium
GCGTCGGATCAAAGCGGTGTTGGGGGTCGGAAGCAACAATGTGACGACCCGCTTTCGGCAGGTGACCGGGGCGCCGATTCGGCGTTATTTGGAGGATCGGCGTTTGGAGTGCGCCTGTCGGCTGTTGGTCGAGACGGAACTCGGGATCGGCGAAGTGGGGCGGTTGGTCGGCTATGGTCCGGTCAAGTCGTTTAGTGCGGCGTTTCGTCGCCGAATCGGTGTCCGGCCGGGTTCTTATCGTGGCCTCGACGGCACCCTGTCGCCGCAGGCCGCGGCGTCGAAGTCCGGCGCCGCGAGCGAGTTGCCCTCACCGCTGAGGGTACCGCGTTACCTGCTCGGAGTGGCGGCGGTGGCGCCAGCGGCGCGGTGCGGGAACTGTGATGGTGACCTCGCGCCGGAAGAGAAACGTCGGGTTTTCGAGGACTTGGCGCCAATTTGTGACGGCTGTGCCGAGCGCCGAGCGCCGGAGTTAGCTAGCGGGTTGTGAGGCCCATTTCAGAGTGAGACCCTATAGGTATGAATCACGTCTGAATCGAGCTGGTGACAAGGCTGTGAGGCGAGCTCGAGTGGCGGCGCTGTCACTGCTGACAGCGGAGTGGTCGGGAGAAGATCGAGGCGGTGTCACCGGTGGCAGTGCTGTGGGTTGAAGAGAATGGCGGCGTCGCCACCGGTGACGCTGTATTGGGTTGGAGAGAATCTAGGCTGTGTCACTGGTGACGCCGGTGGGGGTTGGAGAAGATCTGGGCGTTGACAGGGGGATTTGTCGGTGTTTTTCGGGTAGAACGAGGCTTTCTTCGGATCTTAAGGATTTCCGGTAGAGAAGAATGAGGCTTCGTTGGGTAAAACGTGGTGTTCTTAGGGGAGAACTCGGCTTTTTTGGGCGACTCATCGTTTAGGGGAAGGACAAACTCGGCTTCTCTAGCAGGCTGATTCAGAGTCCGGATTGGCACCGGGCCTGGCCTGGCATCACTCCTGGTAGGATGTGGGGACGCTTCGATAGGCACCTTTGATCGACCCCCGGAGAGAACTTTATGTCTATGATTCTCATCGCCCTTTTGGGCTTGGCGGCTTTCCTGTTGATCCTGAGCTTGTTCAAGAAGCTCATCAAATTGGCGTTCACCGCCGTCACCTTGCTGCTGATTGTCGGTGGTATTTGGTATGTCTCGCAGCGCAGCCCGGAGGTTGCGGAGTCGTTGCAGCACGCCAGGGGGCAAGCTGCTGAGAAATTTGAAGAGGTTGCCGGGAAGGCGATGGATCACGCCACTGACGCGATGAAGGATGGCGCTGAGAAGGCGGTGGACCGGGCAGCAGAGGCGATGAAAGAGGGCGCCGAGCAGGCGATGGAGAAGGCGGCGGAGGCGATGGGGGACGATGGGGCAGGGGACGGTGAGACGGGGGACGGTGAGGCGGCGAAGCCGGCGGACGCGGGGTAAGCCGGCGGGTAGATCGATTTTTGGCGAGCCTGCATTGCTGGCTGTGAGAAATCCCCCCTAGCCCCCCTTTTTCAAAGGGGGGAACCAGAACGGGCCACCCCTACGTCGGAATGGATTCAGCCCTACGGGTGGACTGGTTGAGCTACTCGTCTTCTACGACCTGATAGAAGAGATTCTCGAGATCGATCAGCGGTTGCTTGGCGCTCGACAGGCCGAAGACTCGCAGCTGAGAGTTGGTCTGCGGCTGGCCGGACAGGGTTGGCGCCTGGGCCGCGATCCAGGTTTCGAGAGTGTCGGCAAAGGTTGCCACGAAGGCTGGCGGCGGCGTCGGCTCTACCGGCGTCTCGGTGGGCGGCAACAAGGTGATCGGCAAGACGGTTCGTGGGACGTCGGCCACCCCTGGCAAGATCAGGTACGAGTAGGCGCCGTCGATGGCCACCTCGACGGCGGTGTTGCCGCTGCCGCCTGAGAACAGGCTGGCGAAGAAGGCGTTGAGCGCTGTTTCGATGGCGCCGCCTTGCGTCGACCCCTTGCCGAGCTGGAAGAGCGGGTAAACGAGCCGCGGGACGATCGGGTCGGCGAATTTGACCACCGGGGTCTGGAACAGGAAGGCGTTGGTGGTGGCGATGGTGCTGGCGTCTGCGACCGGGAAGAGGAATTTGTTGCGCTGCACGAAAAGCTCGGACCAGGCGTTCTGGTAGGCGAGCACGTCGAGGTTCTCGATCACCACGGTGCGTTGGGGTTCTGTCAGGGCGGCTTCGAGGGTCAGGAATTCCGCCGGATCGCTGCCGATCTTTCGGTAGACGTAGGCGATGATCACACCGGCGGGCGGTGGATCGACCGCCTCGGCGGTATAGGTCTCGGGCTCGATCTGCACCACCACGGCCGGCAGCGTTACGGTGCCGTTGGAGATCGTGCCCGCCGCGGGGTCCCAGGTCGCCGGCAGGTCGTTGATCTCGAGGTTCAGGAGATCGGTTCTGGCGTCGCCGTTGTCGGTCTGGTCGAGAGTGCTCTCGAAACTCACCCGCACCAGCTCAGGCGCGTCGGCAACCAGCAGTGAATGCGGCACCAGGGTCGCGGCGTAAGCTTCGGCTACCGCGGTGACATATTGCTGGAACGTCGACACCGCCTTCTCGGCGCCGTCCACCACGCCGCTCTCCGGATCTTCGGCATCAATCTTCCTCAGATACTCGTTGAGGTCCTTCAAGATCGCCGGATAGGTTGCGGTGAACTGCGCCAGGGCGGCGAATAAGTCGGGCTGATCGGCCGCCGCCAGGCGATTGGCGCTGTCGGGCTGGGTGTTGAGCTCTACGGTCACCTGCACAGCGTCGCCCGGGGCGCGCTGGTAGAGATACTCGAAGCCATAGTCCCACTTGGCCAGGTCCGAAGGCGTCGCCGGCTGCGGGTTGTGAGCCTGGGCTGTCTGCTTTTGCACCGTCGGGGGCGTCGGCAAGGCGCGGTTGACGATCGGCACGTCCGACGTTCCGTTCCCGAGGTCGAAGTCGAAGGGACCGTTGACGAAGGCGAGCCAGCGGCTCTGCACGTAACCCTCGATGCCGGGGACCGCGCTGCGGTCGAATTCGAGATGGCTGATCTTGAGACCCAGATCGATCGGCACGTAGGCGGAGCGCAGAATGTTCTTCGAGGTCAGAACGAACGCCAGCCGCGGCTCAAAGGTTGTGCCCTCGGCCGGGATGGTCGTCGGTCCCAGTGGGATCCTGGCGCTCGACATGGCATAGTTTTGATTGTCCGCAGCACTGTCGACGCCGCCAGAGGGTTGGCCGTAGAGGCTCGGCGGACCGTCGGGAGTGCTCGGCGGCGCGCCGGAGACTTGCGAAAGGCCGAAGACGATGACGGCGCCAGCGGCATAGGCCGGTCCGAGCTCGTTGAGCAGTTGCTGGCGCATCTTCTCGTTTGCCGCCCAGGCGGTGGAGGCGTCGCTGGCGCTGGTGGTCAACACCGGCTCGACGGTGGAGCTGATGCTGTCGGCGAGGGAGCGCTTGGCCGCGAGCACCTTGCCCAAGTAGCCGTTTTCGAGCGGATCGTCGGTCCCCAGGATCTTGTCGAGGATGAAAGCGGGTGAAGAGTAATCGGCGGAGAGAAAGGCTTCGACGGCGTCGAGGCAGTTCTGGAACCACAGGTTCTGGTCGACGCCGGTGAAATTCGACTGCTGGGTCTCGCCGCTCGGGTAGTCGGCGATCCCTACGGTTTGGCTCCTCAGAGACTTGGCGACCGGCTTGGGGGCGTAGTAGCTCGGTTGGGCGCCGAGCTCGAAGAAGATGCCCTGGCCGGCGACCTTGCCGAAGCGTGCCGACCACAGCTGCTGACGACTCTGGCCTTCACCCTCGTCGGTCTGTTTCAGGCCTTCGCCGACCTTCATGTACCAGTCACTGTTCTGGAATTGCGCTTCGAAGGTGGTGGCGAACTCGGTGTAGGCCACGGTCTCGACCTTGTCGGCCTGGGGCAAGATCGCCCCGCTGACCGTCAGGCCGTCGCCCAGACCGGCGACCAGCGGCTCGGTGAGCGAGGACTGGCGGGTGAAGGTCAACCTGACGTCGAGCTCGATGATGTTGCCAGCGGCGACCTCACCCAGGGCCACCGGCAGCACCAGCTGAGCGCTCGGCAGGGTTGCGGTCTTGCCGTTGACGATGTTGAACAGATACTCGACACAGCCGCGCACGAAACCACGGATCACCTCGGCCTGGGCCTCCGAGAGCGGGTTTTCGGGAGTCGCCAGCAGCGAGTTGCTGAGACTCATCGAGACGGCGTTGCCGCTCACTCCGGGCACGCCCAGGCCGGTGTAGTCCTGATGAAGCTGGAAGTAGACCTGCTGATAGAGCTGTAAGTCGCGCTTGGCCTGGTCGGGGTCGTCGGCGTAGGTCGACGCATCGAGCGCGAAGTCGGCCTGCAGCTGGGGCGAGGTGTCGCCGCTGGCGTAGACGTAACTCGCCGACGTGTTCGGCCAGGAGGCGACGCTGATCAGCCGGTCACCGTAGAGAATGGGCGCCGCCGAGCCGTCCAATGCGCCGGTGTAGCTCGCCGGTGGTTTTTCGAACGGTGTCAGGGTGGTGTTGCCGAAAAGGTCTTGCCAGCGCAGGGCCACTTGAGCGGTGCTGCCGACACCGATATAGGGATTGTTCGCCTTTGCCGGCAGCGCCGGGTCGGCGGGCTCGGGAGCGGCGTTGATGAGTGCGAAATTGCTGTTGAATCCCAGCGACTGGCGATAGTCGTAATCTTTCTCGGCGACCGCTTGCAGACGGGTGGAGCGGCGTACTCTGGCGCACGCCTGGCTCTCGAAGGCGGCTGCCGAGGGGTTGTTATCGTCGCCGTGGTCCTGCGGCCCGAAGGGCAGCCCCATCGGGCTGGCGGTGAAAAAGACGTTGGGGTCGAAGCCCGCCGACAGGGTGTTGTACAGGGAGTACATCGTCGCTTCGGCGTAGGCGTCCTTCTCGGGCTGGGTCGGATTCGGCGGCAGCGTCGGCGGCTCGCCCAGGTTGGCGCGTTCGAGCTGGATGCCGACGTTACGTGGCCCGAGGGTCGAGCGCAGATCGAACAGCTGGCTGTCGATGGTGAGGACGGCGCCCTGCGGGAACAGGCCTACGACCTCGCGGGCGTCGACCGCCATGGCTTCGAGGGACAGTCCGTAATACGCCGCCATTGATGAGAGCGTCTGGCCGGGAGACGCACCTGGGGTGGTCGCCGCGGCCACGACGTAGTTGATGGCCGGAATATAGAAGACGGCGGCGAGCTCAACCGCGACGCCGGGGTTGAAGCTCGCGATGTCGGCGCCTGAGATCGGCTGCTGCGCGCCAACGGAGTAATAAGCGGCCAGGTTGTCGAGGGTCTTCGACGGGTCCACCAGGTCCGCCGCTCGCAGCTGACGGACGATGTTGGTCACCGGAATGATCTTGCCGGCGGTCAGGGCCACCGTCGCATTGGTCTCGGCAATACGACCGGGTCCTGGCCCGTAGACCGCTGACAGCGAGGCCAGGGTCTCGGCGCCGCCGGTTGCGGCGCTGTTGCCGGTGGCAGATTGTGACACCAGCTGCACGATGTCTTTGCCGGTATCGATCGCGTCGGTGGAGACGAAGGCGTTGACGAAGTCGAGGGGGGCATCGCCGAAGGACAAGCCGCCTTGGGCGGTGTAGGTGACGACCATACTCAAGGTGGCGGTACCGCTCGAATCGAAGATGGACGCTGGCAGGCCGTCGCCCCCGTCGACCACCTGATAGAAGAGGTAGTAGCCGCCACTGCGCACTACGCTGAGCTCCCAGAGCAGCCTGACGATCTCGCCCGGTGTGTTGGCGATGCCGCGCGGCGGCTTGCGGTCGTCCAGGGCCAGGGCCAGGGTCAGCGAGCGTGCCGGGTTGGTCTCGGTCGACAGGTTGGTCTGGGTGATGAACGCCAGGAACTCCTGCTGGCCGAGAGTCGCCAGCTCGGGGGCCGAAGCACCGGCCTGGCCGTGGAGCAGGAAAACTCCCGAAGCGATGTCTTCACCCAGGGCGTCCATGGCGGTGAGCAGTTGCTCGAGCTGCAGGGCCTCTTCGCTCGTCGGCCCCACCAGCTCGTAGATGTTGGGCAGCGACGGCGCCGAGGCCGGGCCGGAAGGTGTCGAGCCGGCGCCGGTGCCAGCCAGCGCGGTGACGGCGCTCGCCGGCAGTCGCTTGACCTGAAAGTCGACCCGGGTCGCCCACGCCCAATTCTCGATGTCGTGGAAGTCCGTCGCCTGGCTGGCCGGCGAGGTGCTGCCGACCTGCGGCTGGAATTGCGGCATCAGCGGCAGCAGGTCGGCAAGATCCCGGAACAGCGGCGTCAGGCTGTCCTGGCGCGTCTGCACCAGGCTCGCCAGGCTGGTCGGTAGCGGCCACAAGATCGGCTGGGCCTGGGCTCCGGAATCGTCGGCCCGGGAGCTCCCGCGGTTGGTCAGCGCGAGTAGAGCCGCCATGTCCGACGTCGACCAGAATGCGAACGTATTGGTGGCGAACGCCTTGGGCGCCGGGGTGGAGAGCGGCAAGGCGGCGAACGATGGCGACGGCTGGAAGGCTCCGGTCTGTGCCCAATCGAGCACGATGGTCAAGTTATCGTAGGCCATGGTGAGCGGCACAGGCGCGCTGGTGCCGGCGGCGCCGTCGAAATTGATGAAGCTCAAGTCGACGCCGTGGGAGCTTGCCGCACGCGACACGGTGACCGTGTACTCTTTGCCGGAGAGCGCCGCCGGGGTCGGGAACTGTTGTCCGGTCAGCTGGTAGAGGCTGTACTCTTGTTGCTTGTCGGGATAAAGAAACTCTCCCGAGAGCTCCAAGCCGGTGGCGACCGGTAGCCGCAGGCCAAAGATCAGGAAACGCGACACCATGCCGGCGGTTTGGGCGACTTGATCGGTGGCGGCGATCGCGGCCCACAGGTCACTGACTGAGAGAGCGCTGAGCTGTGCCAGGGTGATCATGCCGTCCTCGGCGGCGGTCGAGAACAGCCCGGCGACGTCGACGTTGGCCGCAGCCAGATTCGGCACGGTGGTGGCGAAGAGACCGGCGACGCTGGCCAGGGTATCCGCCGAGGGCTCGCCAGCGCCGGCCGCGGCGGTGGTGTAGGCGATCGTCGGTACGGCCAAGGGCTGCGCCGGCGACAGCAGGCCTGCGATGGAGTAGAGGACGCTCTGGACGGCGAGCTCGGAGAGAGTGATCCCAACCGACTCGGCGATCGCCGCGAAGCTGTCACCGGGGCCGGTGGTGACGGTGACCTGAATCATCTTGCCGTCTTTGTCCTTACCCTCGATGGTGAAGGTGACTCCGGGCTGCAGGATGCGCGCCTGGCCGTTGGCCTCGATGACCGCCGCTGGGGTGGTTGTCCAGTGCGCCGGGGCGGCGCTGTCAGAGTAGCGGTCGGCGATGGTGGTGAGAGTGTCTTTGGCCTGGATGGTGTAGCTGAGGTCGGCGATCGACAGATCGAGGTCCGGCGACAGGCCGTGGTCCTGATTGGGCAGGGCCACGTCGTCCGGGGTCAGCGCGTTGCCGGCGGCGTCGGCCCAGGTGATGATGCTGGTGATGGAATCGGCGCTGGCTAATGTGTAGGCATAACTGTCGAGGGCGTCGAGGGCAGCTTGCAAGAGCTGGCGTCCGATCATCAAGAAGGTGTCGACGAAGATCACCGCCGCCATCGATTGGGCGTCGTCGACGTCGGCGCGCAGCCGAGGGTTGCCCTCGTTCTGCTGTTCGATCACCGCCTGCACTTCGGCGAAGAGGTCGTTGACGGTTTTGCTGTAGGCTGAGGTGGCGGTGGCGTAGGTCTCGAAGGTCACCGGCTTGGTGGTGGCGCTGCCCGCTGGATCCGGCACCGTTAGGGACAGGCCATCGAAGACCGGGAAGAGGGCCATGCCCGATGGCGTCGCCGGGGCGGTGGTGCGGATATCGAGGGTGAAGCTCGAAGCGAGAAAACCCAGCAACTCGGCGATATCGAAGGCCGGGTTGTCGTTGTCTCCCAGGCGGTAGACGTAGGTTTCGAGATCCTCACGAGTCACGTTGGTGGCGACGGCCGCGGCGAGATCCACCGTATTGCCTGTCGTATCGCCGAGGGCGTCGATGACCCAGGGGAAGAAGGCGGCCGACAGTAGGTCGAACGAGGTGTCGCCACGGTTGTCGCTGCTGGTGGCATCCGGCGCATCCATCGAGAAGAGGAACGCGAAGGCCCCTTGTTGTTGGCTGTAGTCGGTGGCATCTTCCGGCGCCGTGACCGTGAACTGCGGTGACGCCACCATGGTGAGGGTGGGCGACACTGCGTCCGCGGTTCGCACTACCCGCTTGGGGCGTGGACAGATGGCTCGTGCCCGTGCGTGTACAGCATCGGGCCCGGCGTGGAGCAGGGTGGCGCGGCGGGCCAGGAAAGTCGTCTGCCCCTCGTCCCACGGCGCTTGGCGGTCGCTGCCGATGACGAATTTGGCCGACACCGTGGCCGAGAACGACAGCGAGATGGTGATCGAGAACAACCCGAGGTCGATTTTTACTTTGAGGGAGACGTCGACGGTGGCGGTGGCGGTCAGCGGGATGGCGCGGAACGACTCGTAGGTGATCTGGAGGGAGAGGGTGATCTTGACGTTGAGGCTGGCCTGGATGATGGCGAAGTCGATCTTGCCGTAGAGCAGGCCGATCACTCCGACCTGGCCACTGATCTTGAAATAATAGTCGCTCTGCAGCGCTCCGTCGCTGGCTGAGGCAGACGGGGCATAGGGGTGCCATGGGGCATAGACGCCTTCGACAATGCCGAAGACGGTGAGCGCGAAACCAGCGCTCAGCGGGCCCTTGGTGAAGTTGTAGCCCAAGCCGAGTTGCAGCCCGAGTCCGAAGACGATCACCGGATCGAAGGTGCCCTGGGTAGTCGCCGGTACCTGGGTGGCGGTGGCGTTCGAGAGCTTGCCAAAGTAGAGCCCCCCCGAGCCCAGCACCGGCACCCCGTAAACGATGGCGGCGATCGAGAAAGAGCGCCGGAAATCGAGGTTGTAGGGAAAGCCGATGTCGATGAAGAAATCGCCGTTGGTGTAGATCTTCACCCCGAGGTCGGGGAGGGTGATCGACACCGCGCCGAAGTTGAGATTGCGGATCGAATCGGGGAAGGTGAACTCGATCTGATAGACGCCGATGTCGTCGGTGATCTTCTTGTAGAGGATGTCGATCGCCAGGCCGGCCAGACCACCCGCCTTGGCGCCAGCGAGGGCCAGCCGTAGCCCGTAGAGATCCGGGTCGTTGAACACCACCATGACGTCGACGGTCCAGGCGCCGGCGACCTTGAGCACGCCGAGATGGCCGGCGATCAGCCAGTTGTTACGCTGGTTGTAGTAGGGCAGGCCGCTCGGCGGAGTGCCCTGGTTGGCGTTGGGATTGACCGGATTGGTTTTGCCGCTCGAATTCGGTACGTCGGCCAGAGCGCAAATCACCTCTTGGGTGTTCTTGAAGCTCGCATGGCCGGTGATGCCGACGCGCTGCCCGAGGACCAGTAGGAAGAGCTTGAAGTATTCCTGGCCGCGGCCCGGCACCGAGGGCAGATCCTGGGTGTCCTGGCCTTGGTCTCTGTTGGTCAGGTTCTCGAGCTTCTGCTTGTCTTCCGGCGGCACCGCGGCGAGCAGCGGGGCCGGAATGGTGCCGTCGATGGCGAGGGTGACCTTACCGTTGGTGTCGCGGCGGAAGATCAGCTCGTTGATGACGATGAAGCCAAGGTTCAGGGGGCTCGATAGGGTGTAGCTCGCCGACACCCGGTTGGGTATGTTGTCGCCGAGCTTCACGATGACGCTGAGGCCGTCGAGGGAAACTTGATTGAGCAGATCCCAGGGTGAGGGCAGGGTGAAGTAGGGATTACCCAGGGTGCGCACCAGCGCCTGGATGATGGTGCCGACGCTCCAGCCCTTGAGTGTAAAGGTGACTTGCTCTTTGCCGCTCTCGTAGGAGGCGCGAAAACCCTCCCACTCGACGAAGAGAATGTTGTTGGTTCCCTGCGCCGTGGGCATGAACTGGTAACCCATCAACAGCTCGAGATTGATCGCCTCGTAAACCCAGGTGCCCTCGGCCGAGCCCGAGAACTGCTGCCCGGCGGGCTTGGCGCCGTCGTAGGCAAGGGCGATCTTGGCGGGGTCGATGCCGACGTTCTGATCGCCGAATTTGAACAGCCAGGAGAAGCTGGCGGCGATCGAGTAGGTGGTCGCCAAATCGCCCTCTCCCGAGGGAATCGTGGCGTCGATGGCGAAGGTCTTGATCTTCAGGTCGCCGGGGAGGAAATCGGGGAAGTCATAACTGCCGTCCGGGTTGAAAAATTGCTGGATGAGCTCATCGACGTCGATCTCCTGGGCTAGGGCCGCGTGCAAGTTCCAGCGCGCCGGGGTTTCGAAGCCGTCGTACTCGATGCTGGCGTTGGCGCCCAGTGGTCCGACCGCCATGAGGCCGCTGATGCCACTTTTCCAGACCGTGGTCGAGCCCGTGGCCAGAGCCGTAGTGGCGGTGCGTGAGGCCAGCGAGCCATTGCCGTTGCTGCTCCCGGCCGGCGTCATCGCCGCTACGTTGATCTGGCCGCCGATGAGCGACAGAATCGGTTTGTCGTCGACGGTCAGGAACGCCAGGGAAACGTCGAACCCGCTTTGAAACTCGAAGCTCTTGGCGTTGGCGTCTAAACTGAGCTTGATGTCCGAGAGGGTGGCTTCGATGGTCGAAGGTAGTGACACGGCTCCAGCGGTGAGTTTCGTCAAGAAGTCGCTGAGTGACGCGGTGCCGTCGAAGGCGGCATAGAACTGCAAACCGGAAGTGAACTGTACGGTGAATAGACCATCGCCTTGACCGTCCGGGCCTTTGAAGACGTCAGGTGCAAGGGTGAATTGGGTGCTGAACAGGAATCTTTGTTGTCGGGTCTTGCTGTCGCCGAGGGGATTGGTGATCGACCAGACCAGCGAATAGGCCGTAATCGTGAAATCGAGGGTGCCCGTAGGGTCCGGGATCGGCGTCCACGAGGTGTTCTTGGAGCTGCCGATCTGGACCGAGACCGCGGTCAGCGTGGGAGTGGTGCCGAGGTTCCCTGCCAAAGAGAGCCCCTGCAGTTGGACAGCAGCCAAGAATTGTTGCAAAACCGGAGGTGTGGCACTGAGATAGCTGCCGCCGCCGCCGATCAACTGAATGATCGTAGTGGGCGAGAGCGGGGTCCCTTCCCCCGTTGCGGTGAGACCAATATTGAACGAGGTCGCAGCTTCGGCGCTGGTCCCCCGGGGCGGCATGATGGCGACTCGCAAGCTATAGGGGCTTGCGTCGGCGTTCTGTTGGCCGATTGCGATGCCGGCGGCGACGGACAAGCTTGCCGCCTGATCGGCGTCATCCTCAGACGATGGATCGGCGGGGGGCGGCATGGAAATCAGGAGGCTCGGTTCCTGAACCTGCAGGTAGAAGACTTCGAACGAGGCGTCGCTCAAAGTTCCGCTGAGACTTCCCGACGGCAAGAGGACGGTTTCGCCGTTGTAGGCTGACAAGTCTAGAACGCCGGAAAAGTTGATGTTTCCCTGCGGCGGCGTCAGGCCGACGAACAAGGCCAGCACCGGCTCGACGATCTCCGGCAGTGGGACAGTCGAAAAGAAGTTCTGCGCGGCGCCATCCACCACGCCGCGACCCGAGTCGTCGCCCCACGGATAGGCGCCTTCGGCGGTGGAGAAGATGAACTGAACGTTCGAGACGTCGAATTGATTGAACGGCCAGCCCATGAAAAGGAAGGAGTCGGTCCAGGTCCATTGCGGCAGCGGCGAATCGATTTGGACGATCAGAGTCTGTTTCTGCCCTTCGGCCTGGATCGCAAAGAGGAGCGTTCCGGCCTGGTCCACGGAGGTTCCGAGGATGGGTAGGCTGACCCTGTCAACGGTGAACTGATCGTCACCGTTCCACTGTGGTGCGCCGGTCGGTACCGTGACTTCGAAGTCCGCAGCGTTTCCCAGCTGAAAGGCCTTGGTCAGGTTCTGATCATAGTCCGTGGGGACGTCCACTGTGGGATCGTTCAGACCGGCCACCAGAAAGTCGCGATCGAGTGCGAACGGATTCCCCGCTTGCGCCTCGATGGCCTTGGCGAGCTTGGCTAATGCTTCATTCGGCATCTGAGTCTCCCGGCTTCACACTTGCGCCATCAGGGCAAAATGATCGCTAGTGTTGCGAATATGTCCGTAGTTCCACCAGCCTTTTCGATTCCCTGCCATGCCGATCGTAAATGGGGCGGCGTTTGGGGCCTCCGGCCACACCAGTCCGGCGGGCAGCAAGTTCTGCATGTCGTGGGGGAACGGATCGATTCCGGGTGGCGCGCCCCCGGGGGTCGGCAGCACCGCGTTCATTGGCGTGCCGACGACCGAGTTGGCTACGGTCATGGTCTGACCTACTGCCGCGGGTCGAACCAGCACGTTGTCGATCGAATAAAAGTTGACGGCGAAATTACTGCCGAAGTAGCCATAACCTGGATAGGGCGATAGAGCTGCATTGCTCGACCAAAGAAAGAGGTCGTTGGCTGTGGCCCTGTTTGGCTTGGGCCGGATGTGGGTTGCGAAGTAGCCTTTGTAGCCGCCCAGTGGCGCCGGGGGGGCCCCCGCCGGAACCAGTTTGCGGAAATAATTGTGCGGCGCGGCAGTGAGACCGGCGTAGGGGTTGGCGTCCGCACCCGCGGGAGTCAACAGATTGAGGTTGAAGTCGCCGCAGATGACCTGGGTTTCGCCGCCGGCCGGACCGTTGGTGATGTCCGCCATGGTCGGCAGCAGCGCCATGAATTGGTTGGCGAAGAAATTGGCTGGTGGCGCGTGGCAGGCGAAGATCGTGAGATGGCGTGGATTTACGGCCCCTCCAATTTCGGTGAAGGTCGTCATGTAGGGCTGGCGGAAGAATCCGAAGTTGACCGGGGCGGGTGGCGCCGCGTTGCTGGCGAAGCGAATGCGGGCCGCAAGCTGTGTCTCGGGCATGTTGGCGTTGGCGACGGGGCGCGCGTTGGGCGGCGTGTTTCGCGCCACACCGCCAGGTGCGAGCATGCTCAGAATGTTGGGTTGACCGACGACGTTGGGATAGGCAACGGCCGCGGCAGCTCCCGGATCCACGGATTGCCCGGCATAGCCTCCGGTGTACCAATTGGGGCCGGTGAAGAACCGGTTCACCGCCCCGGTGTTGCCTCGAAAGAAGACCGCCACGGACTCCCTGACGCCGCCTTGCCCGACGATGAGCGGTGGAACAAGGCGCCAGTTCTGGGCGTTGTAGGGCGCGTTGCCGCGGAGATGGGTGAGCAGGAACTCGCAGCCTTGAAGGCCACCGGTATTGGGGATCAGATCCCCTGCCGCGGCGCCAGTCGAAACCTCGACAACGACGATGATGTCCGGTGTCAGTTGAGTGATGTGTTCGAGGATCAGGTCTCGCCGAACGACAGACGCTTCGTCGTCCTGTAAACCGCCATGGCCAGGCGTCACCGCGAAAGATGGGTTGTCCACCTTGTTGACGCCAAAGTTTTCGATATTCCAGTACAGGATGCGTGTCATCGACAGTCTCCGGCAAGTTCGGAATCCAGTTTCACGATTTCCAGCGCCTGTTGTTGATTGCAGCCTGGGTTGTCGGTCGCCACGTAGGCTGCGTACCAGCCGAGGCTGCCGGTATTGCTGGGATCTCCGAAGAGGAAAAATTGAATGTTGGCGTCCGGCGGCAGCTTGACGATGCCGAAGATCTTGATGCCGATGTCGTCGAGGCGCAGGCAGTAGAACGAGTCGCCGCTGTCCGGGCTGCCCGGGGTCGTCGGCACCGGTTGGCGCAGCAGCGAGATCGAACCCACCCCCACCTTGAACACCCCTTGGATGCTGAACAGTTTGGCCCCCGGCGCCGCGCCCGGCAGACTGAGGCCGATGAAGACGGCGCGCTGGGTGTCCGAAGCGGTGGTCGACGGCGCCCAGGCGAGAAGCAATTGGGAGCTGAAGCCGGCCGCCGACGCCAGCGCCCCGGGGCCGCCCAGGGTGACCTCGTAGACCACCCCGAACCAGGCCTCGCCGAGCTTCTCCAGGTTCAGGCCGGAAGTCACCGGCAGAAAGCCGTAGTCGGCCGGAGTCTTGCCGCCTGAAGCGTTGATGAAGCTCTTCAGTTGTAGGCCGAAGCCGCGGAACAGGCTGTCGTCGCGCGCCTCGCTGGCGTTGACGTCGTAGGCCATGTTGTCGGTGTCGAGGGCGAAGCGCTTGGCGTTGGGGGTCGCCAGCGGGAAGGTCATCTCGAGGATCAGGTTCGACACCGCCAGGCCGTTCCCGAGGCTCGCCGGTGGGGTGTCGGGCGGGCTGCCGAAGGACAGCACGTCGAAGAGCGCGCCGTCGGTGTCGGCGAGCTCGACAAAGTCGAACGCACCCCAGATCAGGAAGCGGCTGGCCACCGTGGCGCCGCCGTCCCGTGGGCCCAGGGTGTTGAATTGCACCCGGGTGAAGGCCATTGCCGGCAGGGTGTTGCCGTCGAGGGTGAAGACGGTGGTCTGGGTCTGCTGGAAAACATAGGAGGCTTCACCGTTCTGGTCGACGTAGCTGCCGTCGAGCACTACGCCGGTGGCCGGCTGCGGCACGCCGTTGTTGTAGCCCTTGGTGACCTGCGAGTCGAAGAGGCGGTCGACGGTGAGCTGGACGTTGCTCTTGAAGTCGACCAGCTTGGCGTTCTCGAACAACGATTGCAGGCGCAGAACGGTGAATTCGAAATCGTCCGAGGTCTCTACCGGGATCGGGGTGTTCGGATCGACTCCCGCGGCGAGGTTCGAGGCATAAATCGGATCCTCGTAGTCCACCAGACCGAAGAGGCTGGAGACGCCGTCCATGCTGATCGACTGGGCCTTGTTGTCGACCACCACCCGGCTGACGGTGAAACCGAAATGATGCGCCCCGAAATGCGAGAAGTCTATACCCGCCGCCAGACCCTGGATCTCGGGCGGCAGATCCTCGGCGGAAAGGTCCGCGTCGAGCACGATGACGCCGTTCCAATCGGGGTCGGTGGCGATTCTGGCGAAGTTCTTGTAGAACGCCGCCGAGCGACCGCTAGCCCGCTCGACGCCCTCGGCGATGTAGGCTTGCAGCCACTGTGACAGCCCGGTGTAGGCGAGGGCGTCGATGCCGCTGGAGCCAGCTGCCAAGGAGAAAGTCTTGGGGCTCGTCCAACGGTTCGGATTGGTCACTCGATCGGCGAGGCTGCCGTCACAGAACTTGAGGATCATCACGTTGCGATAGCTCGTCGGGGTGACCCCTGAGCCGATCTCGGCCTGCATCGTCCAGTCGACGATGTTGACGATGTTTTGAAAATTGGCGCCGGTTGTGGCGTCGTCGAAGGGTTCGTTGTTGACCGCCACCAGGAAGAGCTGGTTGGTCTGCAACGCGTCCTGAACCGCTCGGGTGGGTTTGTCGAAGGCGAATTGGGTGAGCGCTTCCGTCCGGTCGATCGATTGCGCCAGCGCCACGTTCAAGTAGGCCCCCGAGTCAGGATCGATCTGAGCGATCAGACCCTGCGGCGTGGTAGCGGGCACCGGTGTGATGTCGGCCAGGCGAAACATCGCGTCCGTCCGGGCCTGCCAGGTCTCGACGGCGGCCCCGGAGATGGTCGTCTTGCGGGTGGCCGCCAAGATCTCGCTCTCGAATTGGGTCAACGTCGTGCCGTTGACGCCAGGTTGGGTGACCCCGGCGTAGGGCACTAGCGGGAAGGTGTGCTCGGTGCCTTGCGGCAAGGCCATGGAGGGCGGCGTCGACTCCAGGATCGTGGTGTCGTCGTCGGCCGCTTCGGCAGACCCAGGTGGCAAACCGTAGAGCGGGCTGCCCGCCGGCTCGGCGCTGTATCTGACCAGGTTGCTTGCGGCCGTGCCCCCCACGGGGTTGGCCAGAATAGTGGCCCAGGCCGCGACGTAGGTCGGGTCGAGGCGGGCGGTGACGTCGCCGCTGTCAGGCAGGTCTAGGGTCGCGGTCTCAAAGGGGAAGACCGGCGCATAACCGGGCTGCGAGGTCAGAAAGAAGAGGGTGTCGTTGGCGGTAGCTTCGGCGTCGTAAGTGACGAAGGTCAGGCGCTCTGAGCCGAAAAGGCCACAGAGCAGCGCCTGGTTGACACCTTCATCGCGGCCATCGACGCTCAGGGCGTAGCTGCCGGCGAGGGTGAAGTAGGCGATGGCCTGGCCCGGTGCGGTGTTGGCGAGTGATGAGGACGCCACGGCTATCGCACCGGCCAAGAGTGGTGGCGTCGCGTCGGTAGCCGCGGCGCCCACCGGCAGCAACGACACACGCCGGCCCTCTACCGACGAGAACCAGCTCGCCAGAGCCGGCGTGTCGGCGATCGCGAAGCCGGTACGCAGATGGCCTAGCTGCAGGTCGCAGCTCGAGATCCGCGTATTGACCGGATCGCTCGGGTCGACGGTGGCGACGCTGGTGAGGCTGGCTGGCAGGGCGGTGACATCGAACCCCGAATATGAAATGCGCTTCTCCTGCCCGGTCGTCCCATCATTGACGACGTATTCGAATCCCAGCTCGAGACCCTTGCTCGGCGAGAAGGTGACCGTCGGCGTGATCTTTGCCGAGAGCACAAAACAGGCAGCGCTCGATCCGCAGGCGGGAATCAGAGCGCTCTGGGTCTGGGCATCACCCACCGTGATGCCGACGTCGTTGGGCCCCTTCTGGTAGCCGATGAGCGGCTGCGGGCCGGTCGCTGTTGCGACCCTCAGTGCTCCGAGGGTTTCGTCGACGGAAAGGGTCATGTCCGTGGTGACGAAGAAGTTGAGATTCTGCCCCAGACTGGCATTGAGATTCGAACGCAGCTTGAAGCTGCGGTTCGCGTCTTGCCCGAATTGGAAACCGAAGTTGGCGATGTTGCCGAAATAATCGCCGGAGACCAGAGGCTCGATATTCTCGAGCCATGCGACCACGCGATTGAAGCTGGTGATCTCCTTTACATATTCGTTAGCCCATTTGGCGAATTGTTTCGGATCGTCGTCAATGATCGATGGACGGGAGACGGCGAAGAAATAGGATCCCGAATGATCCGTCAGAGACGCTCCGATCTCGATGTCGGTCGGCAGATTGGTCAACGAGGGCAACACATAGCCTGCCCAGCCCACCGTGTGCGGGACGCGAGTCTCGTATAACGGGACGTCGGCTTTGACCTGTTCGTAGAGGAGTGGGGAGCTCATGCGTCGTTCCTGGAAGAATTGATCGTTTCCATCCTGTGTCTCGAAGCGCTAGCTACAAATTCTTTTGGTAAAGAATCATAGGTTAGTGTTGGCAAGGTTCACCTATCCGTGGCCAAGGGGATGTTGTTTAAATATAAACCTTTCCTTGGCGCCCGATTCGGACGACTCGAAAACGATGCGCGGGACGATCCCTGTGCGAGGTAGCGGCACCCTCGTTGTCGAGGGTGCCGCGGTGCACGCTGACGAGACTATTCGGCGGCGGCACCCACTGTCATAGGGCCGCTAAGAGGTTACCGGGAACGTTCCGAGAGACATGCCGGTAATCGGGTAGATCGAATTCCCGTCTTGTATCTGACCGGTCAACAAGACGTTGTACTGGCCACCAGCCAAGGCGTTGTACGTGACGGTCAAACCCTTGATGAAAGTCACGACATCGTTGCCGACGTTGGCGCCGAGTATGGCCGTGGTGGAGGCCGAGGAGACCGACGGCGACCAATAGGTGATGGCGCCATTGTACTGGAATTGCAGCTGGGTGGTGTCGTTGTCGGAGCCAGTGGCGGTGACAATGGAGTTGGAGTTGGGGGTCAAGATCGTCTTGACGGTCTGGCCTCCTGAAAAGCCTTCGACGACTTTGAGACTGGGATCGTAATCAGACATCGTGGGTTACCTTTCTATAACACGTTTAGCATACCGAGATGAGACACCCCATCTCACACACCGATGTGCTAATCCCACGACTAAAGAGCTACTCCCCGAGTATTGCCCCCCAGCAACTCCGTAGTCGGCCTCCCAAGCGACTATCGGAAAACAGACAGTAGCATGCGATGGTGTCGGCCGCAAGATATTTCTAAGGAAAATGCGAAAGGTAAACAAGCTTGAACGCGACCGACGGTGACCAGCAGGTAATCTTTCTATAACACGATCTTGTGCCCGGACGTGCCGCCTATGATCTTGCCGGTCAGCAAAATATTGTAATTGCCTCAACGCGGGAAGAAACCCAGGACCTTTTTATCCAGGCAGTACTCCGTCCCATCGGAAACGATCTCTCCCGAGATGAGGAGAGTGTAGAAGCCCTTGCCATGGGGTCGCCACTCGGCGGTGAGGCCTCGTTTGAACACTGTCTGCGGGGCCACGGCAAGATCCTGGTCGAGCGCGATGGTCGGCGCAGATTCTGACAAGGCGGTGGTGAAGCAAATCGTACCGGCGCTGCGTAGAGAGAAGCTCACCTGTCCCGGAGCATCACCGACTACGCGGACGATCGCTTGACTGCACGGCGTCAGGTCGGTCACCGCCGCGGCAGGCTCGCCGGGCCCAGAAGGCATCTCGAGCCGCGATCCTGATAGGACGGAGACCGGCGCCGCGGCGCCGAACGTCCCGAGAATCTTGCCGGTGAGTCGGTAGTTTGTCCCGTCGTCGAGGATGCGGCCGCTGACCTGAATCGAATAGCTGCCACCCGCTTGTGCGAGATAGTCGACCTCGAGACCCTTCCTGAAGGTGACGAGGTCGTTTCCCCGGTCTTGCGCGTTACGGACGCGGGTGTTGGCGGCGGACAGCAACACCGTCCAATAGGTGCTCTTCGCTTCGACTTGAAAATAGACCCAGGTGTCGTTGTTGACATCGCCGCTGGCCTTGGTGAGCGCGTTGCTATTCGGCGTCAGGGGCGTGTTGACCGGATTCGTGTCAGAGATCTTGGCTGTCATCGGCGCTCTGCTCTCGATGGCTCCGCGAGCGTTCAGTCAGCCGCGAGAGCTCCCTAGCCGCGGGTTGGTTTTCCGTCGCTTGTCCGGCCACAGCACCCGATGGTGCAAGGCTCGATCGAGCCACGGGAGCCGCCAGGGTGACGACGTCTCCGCGCCGGCCATGATAGAGCACTCGCTGCGCGCCGTTCTCTTCCACAGCCTGATTACGTCGAACGCTGCTGAGAAATCCCGCCGAATTCCCCTTCTCGAAAGGTGGGAACCCGAACGGGTCAAGCCGAGGCGGCTTGCTCGGGCTGGACGGTTTCCATCTCGACGGAAACGAGCTTGGAGACGCCGCGCTCTTCCATGGTGACGCCGTAGAGGGAGGCGGCGACTTCCATGGTGAGTTTGTTGTGGGTGATGATCAGGAACTGGGTATCACCGGCCATCTCTTTGAGGGTCTCGACGAAACGCATGACGTTGACGTCGTCTAAGGGGGCGTCAACCTCGTCGAGGATGCAGAAGGGGGAGGGTTTGGTCTCGAAGAGGGCGAACAGCAGGGCGATGGCGGTGAGAGCCTTCTCACCACCGGAGAGCAGCATGATGTTCTGCGGCCGCTTGCCGGGGGGACGGGCGATGATCTCGATGCCGGTCTCGAGGATGTCATCTTCGTCGAACAGGCGCATCTCGGCTTCGCCGCCGCGGAACAGGCGGGTGAAGAGCTCACCGAATTTGGCGTTGACCTGGGTGAAGGTGTCGCGGAAACGATCGGAGGAGAGCTCGTTGATCTCCTTGATGGTGGCCTGAAGACGTTTGACCGACTCAGCGACATCCTTGCGCTGGGTGGTGAGGAATCCTTCACGCTCGAGCTGCTCGTCGTACTCGGTCGCGGCGAGGACGTTGACCGGGCCTAAACGCTCGAGGATTGCTTTGCAACGCGACAGGTCAGCTTCGAGGGCGGTGAGCTCGGCGAGGTTCATTTGCGGGATCTCGACCTCGTCTTCGAGCAGCATGAAGGGGCGCTCGGACTCGGAGGATTCGTCTTCGCTGCCGACAGCTTCGTCGCTGTTGTTTCCGACAGCTTCGCCGCTGTCGTCTCCAGCGGCTCCATCGCCCTCTTCGTTTCCTTCCTCGGCGACGGCTTCACTGCTGGCCACGTCGTTGGCGACTTCGGACGCGTCGTCAGCTCGGTCTTCGAGCACGGATTCGGTTTGATCTTCGGCCTGGCTGGTGGCGCCGCCGTCTGCTGACTCGACTTCGGGCTCTTCCGCCACCGGTTCTTCGTCCAGAGTGCCGGGGATGGCGAGCTTGAAGGCTTCGCGGTAACTCACCGACAGGTGTTCGGCGTCTTGCCGTACTTTGGCGCTCTCGATACGCAGCTTCTCGATCCGCGAGCGCAGGCTTTCGCGTTCGCCGCGGGTTCCTTGGATGACATCTTCCAGGCTGCGGATCTCGTTCCGTTTGAGGTCGAGCTTGGCTTGTTGCTCGAGCACCGAGTCCTGGGTTTTGGCTTTGTTTTCGAGGGCGGTCTGCAGCTCTTGGTCGGCCTGCTCCATGGAGACTTCGAGCTCGCGTAGACGGCGCTGCAGAAGCTCGTCTTCGCGACTCCAGATCTCGAGCTGCTCGTGAGCGTAGGTGATCTGGCCGCGGATGCGGGTGGCTTCGTGGTTGTGGGTCTCGTGGCGCTCTTCGAGCAGCTCGAAGCGGCCACGGCGGCCGGCGGCGACGGTGCGCAGGGCCTCGCGCTGCTCCTTGACCTCTTCGACCGCAGCTTGTGCGTTCTCGGCGTCGTCGCGCAGGGTCTGATGGGATGCTTCGGTGGCTTCGAGGCGCTCGGTCAGCTGTTGGCGCTCGGCGGTGAAGGTCACCAGCTCGTTGGCGATTTGCTCGCTTTCGTCGTTGATGCCTTG
>JAJCXQ010000146.1 GCA_029263355.1 Acidobacteriota bacterium
CTCGGCCTTGATCAACGCCGCGGTCGAACGCAGCGCGGTGCCGAACTCACCTTCCGGATAAACGGCGCCACCCGCCGGCTGATAGCTATCGAAGTCAATCTGCTGAAGCAGCTCGATGGTGCCGAAGGTATTGCGAGCCGAGCTCCCCAGAGGATCGGGAACCGCGGCGTACATCGCCTCGAGGGCCTCGCGGCGTTGATCGAAGGTCCCGGGATCACCGGCCAGGCCGAAGGTCTCGAGATCGCCGATCGGAAGCGTCTTGGGGCCTCCGACCAAGGTCCGCGGCAGCCCGGCTCCGATTCCGACGGCGCGCAGAAAGCCATCCGCCATGGTCGGCGCGGTGGCTTGTAGGTGGCGACCCAGCCAGCCCGAGAACAACGACGCCGGTGGATCCTCCATACCAACTTCCATCATGTGCATGGCGTCGAAGTGGGAACGGGTGGTGTCGGGCAAACCGCAAGCATGGATCACGGCCAGTTTGCCGTCTTGGTAGGGTTCGATCAGTGGCTGCATAGCCGGTGGTAGACCAAAGAAACCATCCAGATCAATCGCCCGGTTGGCGGCGCTGGAGTCCGGTCGAGGTACCGCCAGATTCGGCCGCAGCGAATAATAATGGTCCTCACCATGGGGCACGCACAGCGTCAAGGCGTCGGCGCCACCGCGCAGAAAGAGCGAAACCAAGACATCGCGGGAACTCGAATCATCCGCAGCCATGACCACCCGCGGCAGCCAGCCGGGCACCATGGCGGTGGCCATTGCGCCGGCCGATAGACCGAGGAAGTTTCGACGCGAAAGCCGATCGTACTCGCGACATCCCTTACAGTCGTGTGAGCTCATGTTTATCTCCTGTGCGGATCAATAGTGCTGGAATTCTGGTGAGGCGAGCACCAACCCCATCGCTTCGGTGAGGCTCTGGGAAGTCTGGGGCGCCGTGTTCAGATAATCGAGAACGGCGGTCGAAGTTACTGCGTTCATGGTGCCGCCGAGCAGCAAAAGATCGAGCACGAAACGGATCTCCTCAGGCGCCATCGAGGGGTTGAGAAACGGCAAATCGACGTTGATGCCGGACTCAGGGTTCAACAGGGTCGACGCGAAGTTCCAGCGCGGTAAGACATAACCCGACCAATAACCCTCGCTGTCTGGGAAGCCATTGGGTGGCGCCCAGGTGAACGGCAGGTGCCCGGCCCGATTCGACGCTTCGAGCAGGAAAAACGGGTTGTCGACACTGGCGAACAACGCCCGGGTTGCTGAGACCACTAAGTGATAAGGCCGTTTGAGCTTAGGCGTCGCCGTGGCGATCTGGCCCCAAGACAGGATCGCGCGGACCATCGAGCGGATGTCACCACCGGTTTTGCCGTACACCTCGGCGATCCGGGCCACTGCCCGCTCAGTAGGCTCATAGCCCCACAAATACCTCAACATCTTGCGCGACACGAAACTAGCGGTCGACGGATGGGAGATCAGGATCTCCAACACTCGGTCGCCGTCCACCTCGCCGCCACCCGCCGGCAGGATGTTGCCGAGGACGGTCTTGAGCTCGAAGTCGTGCTCCGTCGAATTGAAGAAGAAGTTGCCGAAGTCGGGGCCGGCCTGGTACGGCCAGTAACGCCAACCGGTAAGCGCGCGCGCTACTTCCTTGACGTCGCCCTCGGTGTAGCCGCCGTCGACTCCCAGGGTGTGCAACTCCATCAACTCACGGGCATAGTTCTCGTTGGGATGGTCTTTGACGTTGCTGTCGTTGGTCAGGTAGCTCAGCATGGCACCACTGTGAGCGCTCGCCGCGAGCAGTTCGGGAAACGACCCCAAGGCGTGACGTCGGATCACGTCGCGATCGTCCCCGGGTTTGAGGTAGATCCCGAGATCCGACAACAACGAAACGTTGAAGTGGTCTGTCCAGAAAATCACCATGCGCTCGAAGAGCTGGCGGGGGCTCGCCAGCGAGCGATAGAGGGTTGCCAGCCACAACTCGTAGACCGGTACCTCGGGGGTTTCGTTGTAGTTGACCAGGATGTCCCAGCCTGACATGCCGAGGGTCGGCAACGCTTCGGCCAAGGCGTCTTCGAGACCGCCGTCGTCGATGTCCTCGGGATGGAGTTGGCGCTCGAGGTATTCGCGTGCCCCAATCTCGGCGATGGCCTCGCGGTCAGCAACCGTTGGCCCCAAGGAGGTGCGCTGGAGCAGCAAATGCTCAAAGTTCTGCGCATCGGCGCGCACCTTGCGGGGCAAGATTCGCTCGACGCGAGCCTTGTCTTCGATCAAGGCTGCCGCCGACTGCACAGCGCGGTCGCGCAGGACTTGCGGCAGTTCGGGAATGCGGATGCGGGAGCGGATCGCAGCGGGTATGCTCGACAGCTCGGGTACCGCCCGCTCGGGGCCGAAAAATCCAGGATTGTGGGCGTTCAGTGTCAGATCTGGAGTCGTCATCGCGAGCCTCCTCAAGAACAGCTGCTGAAGGCGTCGGTGTCGTTGACCGCCGATGCCGCGGTGCCGAGCGGATTGACGTAACGTCGTTGGACGCCGGTTTGAGTGTCGGTCACCGTCAAGGTGTATTCGACGTTGGTTGTCGCAGCGGCGAAGACCCAGACCTGCTGGTTGATGCTGCAGCCGTCGAGCACTTTGACCATCAACTCCCAATTGGTCTCCGAGAAGAACCAAAAGACCGCTGAATCCTCGGATCGGACGCCGAGTTCGCCACTGCCGGTTGCGCCAGCGAAGTCCTTCCAGGTGACCTCGACGGCGAAACGACCGCCGTTGAGGAGCACGGTGCCGCCAGGCAGCTCAGAATTGAGATACCCCCCGTTGGGCACTGCATCGGTGGCCTCCGCGTGGGTGCCGACCACCGCAACGGCACGTACCGCGCCGTCGTCGGCCATTAGCGCCAGCGGAACACGAACGGCGAGAGTGTTCGCCGACAGCGTCATCGCGACCCGCCCGGCAACGGCACCGGCTGCCGTCACCAAGTCCACGGCTCCATCAGCAGCGTCATAACTCAGGAGATCAACATGAAAGTCGCTGCCGGTTCCGGATTCGAGGCCGGCAACAAAATCGACGAAGGACGCCTCGCCGGTGGCTGCGTTGTTGTCGACATCAAGATCGATGAAGCCTGCGATCGCGTTCGCCGCGTCGCTCGATGGTGGCGCAATCGCCTCGGCAAAGCCGAGTGCTAACACCAGCTCGTCCTCGATCGTCGTGGCGGAGAACGATGTGACGTCGATGTTGATGGCGCCAGTGCCGAAGGTATCCCCCGCCGGGTCAGCGATGGCAGCCTTACCAACGACGGCCGCTGCCGGCACCACCGACGGTTGGACGGGGCGATCTCTGAGGCCCCAGGCACCTCCCTCAGCCGCCTGTGTGACAGCCAACGACCCAGCGAGAAGTAACATGGCCAACCCCAACGCAGGGCCACCACGCGGCTCAGCTGGCGCATGCTGACGATTGCGGAGAGCTTGCGGCGCAAGCGGAACAATGACCTTCATGATGGACCTCCTGTGATTTCCGATCAAACCCTTCGATGTGCAATCTCGGCGAATGACGCTGCCTCTATCTAGACATGCGTATCTCGAGGCTGAATTCGATATTCACGGGCGATTTTTTTTGTGGAACGCACTTTGTTGGAACACATCTGCGGTAGATTTCCTGCGCTTCACCAACAGTCCGTGTTGAACACGCTCATGAACCAACCCACCCCACCGGATGTGACCGAAATCCTCTCG
Source organism: Acidobacteriota bacterium (assembly GCA_029263355.1). Lineage (GTDB taxonomy): Bacteria > Acidobacteriota > Thermoanaerobaculia > Multivoradales > J023 > JAAELT01. Next base: position 3,714 of record JAJCXQ010000146.1, read on the forward strand.
AGCTGGAGCGAGGGTAAGCCGGAAGCGATCGAGCGTCTGCTGCCGTTGGTCTACAACGAGCTCCGCAAGCTGGCGCGCAGCAGCATGCGCAAAGAGCGCCCCGGCCACACCCTGCAGCCGACAGCACTGGTGCACGAGGCGTACTTGCGTCTCGCGGACCACGTGCCGGCGCCGCTCAAAAACCGGCACCACTTCTACGGCATCATGGCGCGGGTCATGCGCCAGGTGCTGGTCGACAACGCCCGCCGACACGGCGCCGACAAACGCGGCGCCAACATCTTCCGCGTCTCGATCTCTGAAGGCGCCCAAGTCGCCGACTCCCGAGGGGAGGATCTGCTAAGCCTCGATGACGCCCTCGAACACCTGCGCGGCTTCGACTCCCGCAAGGCCGAGATCATCGAATTACGTTTCTTCGGTGGGCTCACCATCGATGAGTGCGCCGAGTTTCTGAACCTGTCGACGCCAACCATCGTCAACGAGACCCGGATCGCCCGCGCCTGGCTGCACAAGGAAATGTCCCAGTCTACGACTTGAGCTTGAACTCGAAGACGATCTCGGTCCACATCTTGCCGGCGATGCCGTCGCGGGTCGCGGGCTCAAAGCTGGCGCGGGTTGCAGCTTCCTTGGCTGACGCGGCAAACCCTAGGCGGTCTCCCGGCGCCACCGCCTGCAGGACGCGACCGTTCTCGTCCACCAGGACCCGCACCAACACCCGGGCTTCACGGCCCCGTCGACGCGCCGACTGCGGATAGGACGGCTGGGGCTGATCGAGCAGACGCGGTGCGACGGCGCCGTCTCCCGGGACGATCAAATCACCGCGCTTCATGATGATCAAATCGGGCTCCGAAGCCAGGGCAGCACGGCTTGGCTCCCCGACACCCGGGACGGACTCCCGCGCGTTCCCGTCCAGTGGAATCGACCGGTCTGGATCCCCTCCTTCCTCTTGGCCAGGCTCTGCCATGCCAGGAGCCATGTCAGGAGACTGAAGGTCGGCCTTCGGCGGATCTGGGCTCGACGGCGGGGGCGAGCTTGGAAACGGCTCGTTCGGCACGACAGAGTCAGCGGCTGTTGAACGACGGAGCCCGGGTTCTGGCCCAGGCGCTGTGTGCCGAGGCGCTTCCGGCGTCGACAGGGGGACCAGCGTGGTGCTAGAGGTCCGTTCCGACCCCATACGTTCATGCTCTTCTGGAAGTTCAGCAGGCTGTCCAGAGGGGATGGATTCTTCAGGAAGAGGCAGCAGCTCGGGACTCTCGACGGACGAAGACTTTGACGCCAAAGCTCCTGACGTCGAGCTCTCGGCATCGCCCGAAGCCAGGCTAAACCACCCTGAGCTCTGGGTGGAGACGACCATTGCTAACACGGCAAATCCCACCATCCCTGCCCACACCGCTCTTCGCCAGGCTCGGGATCTTTGACCGCCCAACGATGCCAGTGGCGCCGGGAATGCGCCAGCTCGATCCAACGCTGCGCTCGAAGGCCCGGCACCCAGGGCATCGAGCATCGGCTCGAGCTCCTCCAGCACCTCGGTCAACGTCATGTAGCGCAGTGCGGGTTGTTTCTCGAGACAGCGACCGACCCACGCCGCGATCCGCCCAGGACACTCCGGCCAGGCAACCGCGAGGGGACGGGGCTCAACATAAAGTAGTTGATAAGACACTTGCGAGAAGTTCTTGCCCTGAAACGGTCGCTGATAGCTCAATAACTCATAGGCCAAAACGCCGAAGGCGAAAACGTCGGCCCGGGTGTCGATCGGCTCCCCTTTGAGCTGTTCGGGCGCCAGGTAACCAACCGTCCCCATCGCCATGCCGGTGCCGGTGAGCTGAGTGTCATCACTGAGCAGCTTGGCGATCCCGAAGTCCATAATCTTGACCGCACCATTGGCCAGCACCCGGATGTTGGCCGGCTTGATATCGCGGTGCAGGACGCCGGCCTGCTGTGCATACTCGAGTCCCTTGGCGACCTGGACCAAAATCTCCAACCGGCTCAGCAGTGGTAGATCATCACAACGATTGATGATGTGATCGAGATCTTCACCGCCGAGGAACTCCTGCACTAGATAAGGGATGCCGTTCTCGACCCCAAGATCATGCACCGTGGTGATGTTGGCGTGTTGTAGCCCAGCCGCAATCTGACCTTCGCGAAAAAAACGTCGACGGAGATCGCGGTTCTCAGTCGAACAGGTCTTGACGGCAACCGGTCTCTTCAGCGCCGGATCGCGGCCACGGTAGACAATGCCGAAGCCCCCCTGCCCGATCTTGGATTCGATCTCGTATTTTCCGAACCGCCGCGGCGACGGCGCTGCGTCCTCATCGGCCCGTCGCGCGACGCCCCGAATCGCGGTCTCGATGAAGCTACCGGCCTCGGCGTCG
>JAJCXQ010000147.1 GCA_029263355.1 Acidobacteriota bacterium
ACGCATGCCTCGGTGCCCGAAAAAGAACGCGCTACGCTCGGCATCAGCGACCAGCTGATACGCCTGTCCGTCGGCATCGAGGACCTCGACGATCTGATCGCGGACCTGGACCAGGCCCTGTCGTAAAAAGGGGTCAGAGCCCTTTTCCGTACTCGAACCGTATCGTCCGAATATTGCTTTCGAAAAAGGGCTCTGACCCCTTTTTACGATAACGCGGCCAGCTGGTCCGCCTGGTACTCATTGACGAGCGGCTGGACGACCTGTTCGAGCCTGCCCTCGAGGATCTCGTCGAGCTTGTAGAGCGTCAGGTTGATGCGGTGGTCGGTCACACGCCCCTGCGGGAAGTTGTAGGTCCGGATGCGCTCCGAACGGTCGCCCGAACCGACCAGCAGGCGTCGCTTCTCCGCCTGCTCCGATTGCTGTTCGGCGACTTTCGCGTCCATTAATCGGGCCCGCAGGAGAGACATCGCGCGGGCGCGATTCTTGTGCTGCGAGCGTTCGTCCTGGCATTCGACCACGATGCCCGTTGGCAGGTGCGTGAGGCGCACTGCGGAATCGGTCTTGTTGACGTGCTGGCCGCCGGCGCCCGAGGCCCGGTAGGTGTCGACACGGAGATCGGACGGATTGATTTCTTCGGCTTCGACCTCGTCCACTTCCGGCAGCACGGCAACTGTGCATGCCGAGGTATGAATCCGGCCCTGCGACTCGGTTGTCGGCACGCGTTGCACGCGATGAGCGCCGGATTCGAACTTCAATGCCGCGTAGATGCCGGTTCCCGTCATGCGGCTGACGATTTCCTTGTAGCCGCCGTGCTCGCCCTCGCGCGCGCTCAGGATTTCCACGGTCCAGCCAAGGGATTCGGCATATTTCGAATACATGCGAAACAGGTCACCCGCGAAGATTGCCGCTTCGTCGCCGCCCGTGCCGGCCCGGATCTCGACGAAAACGTTGCTGTCGTCGTGCGGGTCGGGCGTAATCAGCGCCCGCTGCAGTTTGAGCAACAGCTCATCACGGCGCGTCGTCAGCGAGGCAAGTTCCTCCTGGCCCATCTCGCGAACCGCTTCGTCAGCGTCGTTGACCATTTCTTCGGCCGCAGCGATGTCACCGTCGACGGACTCGAATTCGGAGAACAGCTTAACGATCGGCTCAACTCGCGAATATTCCTTCGATAAATCGCGAAACCGGTTCTGATCGCCAATGACATCCGGGTCCGCGAGCAGCCCGGCGAGCTCCTCGAAGCGATCGCGCGCGGCCTCGAGCTTGAAACGGATCGAATCCTTCACGACATGGCGCTCATGCGTCGTCGATGCCGAACAGCGCACGTGCGGCGGCCACCAGCTCTTCGTCCGAGACCTCTCCGGCTTCGCGCAACCGCACGCTCGGGTTGTGCAGCATCTTCTTCATCAATGCTGCGGTCGCGTACTCGAGCACTTCGCCGCTGTTCGCGCCCTGCGCAATGCGTCGCTGCGCCTGCGCCAGGACGTCCGCGCGCAGCAAGTTGGCGTTCTCGCGAAGTGCGGTGATGAGCGGCGCGACCTGCTTGGCGCGCTCGATGCTCAGGTAGCGGGAAATTTCGTCGTCGAGGATGCGATTGGCGTCGATGGCCGCGGCCTCGCGATTGCCCTGGCCCTCGATCACGACCTTGTTGAGGTCGTCGATCGTGTACAGATAAACGTCGCTGAGGCGACTGACTTCGGCTTCGATGTCGCGAGGCACCGCGATATCGACCGCGAACATCGGCTTGCGCCGCCGCGCCTTGATCGCGGCTTCGACCTGGGCGAGCGTGACCACTACCTCCGGGCTCGCCGTTGAGCTGATCAGGATGTCGGCGTCGGGCAGAGTACCGTCGAGTTCCGAGAGCGGCAGCGCAAATCCGCCGAATTGGGATGCCAGTTTACGTGCGCGCTCGACATTGCGGTTGGCGACGAACAGGCGCCCGATATTCTTGCGCTTGAGGTGCTTCGCGACGAGCTCGACGGTTACGCCGGCACCGACCAGCAGCGCCGTGTGCTTGGCGAAATCCGAGAAAAACTGCTGTGCAAGTGTCACGGCGGCGTAGGCCACCGATACCGGGCTGCTGCCGATCTCCGTGTCGGTGCGGACCTTTTTCGCGACCGAAAAAGTATGCTGAAACAAGCGGCTGAGCTGCTTGCCCGCAGTTCCCCTGTCCTGAGCCTCGCGGTACGCGTCCTTCAACTGTCCGAGAATCTGCGGTTCGCCGAGCACCATCGAATCGAGGCCGCAGGCGACGCGGAAGATATGCCGGAGGGCCTCATCATCATCGAGTTCGAACAGAGTGTCCGCGAACGAGGGGTCGAGATTGTGTGCGTCGTGCAGCCAGGCCTGCAATCGCTTGCGGCCGTCGTTGTCCGCCATTACGTAAAACTCGGTGCGGTTGCAGGTCGATAGCAGCACGGCCTCATCGATACCTTCGAGCTCGCGCACGTGCCGCAGCGCGCGCCCGATTTCGTCGCCAGCGAACACGACCTGTTCGCGAATTTCGACAGGTG
>JAJCXQ010000148.1 GCA_029263355.1 Acidobacteriota bacterium
CGCACCTCACGCGAGGCAGACAAGAACTTGTCCGTCATATCGACAACAATGGTCTTCGGCTTACCGGCCGGTATCCCCATATCCTCGATCACCGTCTGCCAGTCACCAGCGTCGTCTTTGACCTGGAGATACGGCATGACCAACCCAGCACTGGAGGACTGCGACGCCTGCAAGAAGGTGCTGCCGTCCGCCCAGTCGACCCAGCCGGCGAGCACCATCACAGCATCGCCGTCAGCGGCGGCATCACCGAAGTCGAGATCGAGATAGTGAAGCTCGGCGACCCCGGCGTAGTCACGCTCATAGGCATCGGGGTAGGTCTTGTCTTTGGCCAAAACTCGTTCAAGTACATCACGACCGTGGTGATCGCGGGCTCCCACCGGCCGAAGGGGATGTTCAACCCCAAACAGGCGATGTTCTGGAAACGGCGGACTCTTGAATTTGTCGTTGGTGTAGATGTCGATTGTGTTGGGGTGATCGACTGCGATCAAACGAATCTCATCGAGGTAGGCGACTTCGCGCAACTCTTCAACGATACGGATCTCGTACCGGCCATCACGGGGTACCAGCGACGATCCGGGGATCTGAATGATCTCGTCATGATCCACCGGGAAGAATTCACCTTCACCGGCACTGGCGCCGAGCGGCGCGACGCCCAGAACATCTGTGATGAACTCGAACTCTTTGCCGTTCCAGGTGTAAATCATCGGACACGAGCCCGACAAGCGTTGGGCTTCCTCGTAACTCACGGCCTGGTCGGTCTGCTGCTTCGACTCGTTCTGGATCAGGCCGTTGGGCCAGGTAACGCGCACTGCGTCGACTTCCTGATAAGACGCCAGCCCGAAGTGTAGTGGCGTCCCGTGGTAGATCTTCTTCTGATAACGCGACCCGGCCTTGACCTCGACCTCGGCTCCCGGGGCCAATTTGAGATTCTTCACGCCGGTCAGACTCACCCGCAACCACCGGTGGCTGCTATCCGTCCGATTAGCGAGGCTGACGAGCTGGCCATCGTTGCTCACTGCGGCGAGGTCAGAGCGCCCATCGGCGTCGAAGTCGGCAGTCACGAGTGCAGTCGGCTTTGCTGGCCAGTCAGCCGGTCGGTTGGCGCCGGCAAGTTGTCCTAGCCCACGATTGCGAAACACCCCACCCGCGGCAACCAGGTCACTCACTGCTCGGTTCTCGATATCGACCCATGCGATCGGAACAATCGCCTCCGGCGGCGCCTGGTGGTGCTCGAATGAGCCGTCGTGACGATTGATCAGAATTGCAGAGCCCTTGCCGTCAGCGACAGCAAGGTCGGTCCAGCCATCATTGTCGACATCACGAGCGACAACTTGCGAGGTCCCCACCCGCACATCGGGCATCAGGGTCGGCTGGTATTTGCCCCCCAGTCGATCGCGGTACAGAACACCTTTACGCTCCGCGTAAACTACCGCTAGATCCATGCCCTGAGTGTCCGCGACGACATCGATCAAGGTTGCATCGAGGGCTTCCCCCGAAGTGAACGGAAAGTCCGCGGTCTGATCACTGAAACCGGCTGGCCCGTTGTTACGAAACAGCGCTGACTTGGCGCCGAACAAGAACAGATCAACGTCGTAGTCATGGTCATAGTCGAGCCAAAGCGCCCGGTTGAAGACCTTCGATGGCAAAGCCGTGTCGTGCTTCGCATAGGTGCCGCCGTCATTGCGGTAGACCTCGGCGCCACGGCGACTTACGACACATAGATCCGCCAGTCCATCATTGTCGATATCGGCAGCGGCAATCGCCACCACATCACGCAACGCCTCGAGGCCGCTCTTCGCCTTCTTGGCTCCGCCTAAGAACAGTTGGACGCCGGACGCCGAGGCCGCAAGCAGGTCCGGGCGCCCGTCGCCGTCAGCGTCGGTCACGGTCAGGTTGGCGCTGACCGCGTCGAGTCCAGTAGCGAGCACCTTGGCATCGAGTTGGAGCTTGGCTGGAGGACTAGCGTCTCGCGAGTCGTGGGGATCGATGACCTCGTAGATCTCGGAGTAGTAGCTCCATTCCAGATCCTCCGGCACCGCAGCGGCCGCGTCACGCTTCTTGAGCTCGCGAAACGCCGCCATCTCACGTTTGGCGTCATCAGCTCGTTTAGCCTGGCGGTAGGCCGTCGAGAGCTGAAAGTGTGGCCCCGCCAAACTGGGATCGAGCCGCGCCGATTCTTCGAAATGATGTAGAGACTTGTCAGCTTTTCCGGTGAGCTTGTAGAGCACCCCCAAGTTGTAGTGGGTAATCGCTTCGTCGGGCACCAGCGCGATCATTCCTTCGAGCTGGGTGATCGCTTGGTCATACTTCGAGTCACTCTTGTAGGCGATGCCGAGATTGAACCAGGTATGGGGAATGGTACGGTCCTGCTGCTGCGCTTTCAGCAACTCAGCCACCCCCTCCTCTACTTGGCCGGCGCGCATCAAGGCGAGGCCGTAGTTGATCCGCTCACGGGCCGAGTCCGGCGCCAAATCGAGGGCGCTCTTGAACTCACCGATGGCGTCGTATTGGGTCGCCGGATTCTCGTAAAACGCTTTGCCGAGATTGCGGTGACGCCAAAGCTTCTCTTCTT
>JAJCXQ010000149.1 GCA_029263355.1 Acidobacteriota bacterium
CACTGCGACCCGAGGGACGCTAAGAGTCTCGAGATCGGCCGGCCAACCTCGAGATCGTTTGTTCACCACGCCGACGTATCGCCAGACTCGAAGCCGTCCGCGAAGATCAACCCCATGTCGCCGACGACAATCTCCAACGCCTCAGCGCCCCAGAATGTCTGACCGGTGATGGTATTGATCTCGGTCGGCTCAACGGCGTTCATCGCCAAAGTACCAGTCTCCGTTCGCGAGCGGACCAACCAACTCTGCGGCGAAGTCCCCGGCGGTACTGGGTTGTTCTGATCCAACAAGGTGGAATCTACTCGCGCCGCTGGAGTCAGGTAGTAGGTGCCGGCAGACGGAAAGCTGACCTCGGCCGAAAAGGTAGTAGGCGTCCCAAAACACGGCGTGCCAGTGGTCTGCTGCTGGGCGGCGGTCTGAGCGCTGGGGTTGTTCAGCGGATCAGGATCGGTACCGTAACGCGCCCGGGTCTCGTCGACCTCGAAACATCCCCGTACTTGCCATTCGACCGTGACTGGGTCGTCCACCTCAACAGTGGTTGGTATCGTGTCGCGATTGGTCCACAGCAGGTAGGGCTCAGCAATGTCGATCGCAGCCAATCCGACCCGCAGGTTCTTCGGTACGTAGCCGTCCTCAGAGCCCCCGGGGGTCAGCAAGTCGGCATCTCCACCCAAGGTTGCGACTGGCGGCATCTTCTGGTTGGAGATCTCGATGGTGTAGGCCGCCGCCCGCCAACCGTCGGTTGGCCAGGCAGGATCGGAGTTGGCGACGTCCCAGCTGCTGGCATAACCCGTGTCGTCGAGCGGACCGTGGACCGCACCGAGGAGGTCGGTTGAGGTACCCACCGGCGACAAGTCATTGTAGTCACCGCCGAAGCTCTGCATACGAAGGCCTAGGGTGCGGTGGGCGTTGTGGTCTGGGCTCTCAGTGTTCCCCATGTCATGCACCGGTGAACCCCACGGGTGGATGATGATCTCGATGCCGCCATGGTAATCGAGCATCACCCGAAACAGGTGTCGGCGGGCCAACTCGTGAATCGCCTGGGCCCCAACCGTCGAAAGGCTAACGTCGTCACTACAGGTCCCGGGAGCGCAGCGATCGTAGACGTGATCGCGATTCATATCTTCGTCATCGCCTTCGCTCCCTGGGCTCCAACGCCTGCTGTGGTTGAAACCGTGGGGATTGGCGAGGGGCATGACAAAGATTTCACGACGATCAACCAATTCAGTGAGCCAAGGGTCGGTGCCGTAGCTCTCTAGCAACAGGCGGGAGAGCTCGAGGCAAACTTCGAGGCTGACGATCTCGTCGCCGTGTTGTACTCCCACCAGCAAAACTTCCGGTTTGTCGAAACCCAAAGACTCGTTAGTGATCCGCAGGATGTGCTGTTCGAGCTCGAGCGCGCCGTCGGGCACCGTCGGCAAGCCGAAGAGGTCTTGCGCGGTCCAATGTTCGGCGAGGCCTGGGAACGCGGTCGCAAAACCCTCGAGCTCGGTCACCATGCTGTCGTAGTCGTGATAGGCGAACGGGGTGGCTTGTACGGGAGGCCCCGTGGTCAAGAACATCATCAACGACGCGACCAGGAACGTGGCGGGCTTTTCGGAGTTTTGCCTCAGGCCTCTCACTCGAGCAACAGTCATTCGAGCACCAGTCATTCGAGCACCCATCCACGGATCGTTACCGTCAAGTCGTCGAGAGCGCCGCTCATCGGATCGAAGCTGGCATAAACATGAAGATAGCGGTGGACGATGTCGAAGTTAGCCGGCAGGCGCGGCCCGCGAAGTTCGAGGTACCAACGTCCTTGGTCATGCGCCACCACTTGGCCCACCCAGTCTCCGGGATCGTCAGGCAAACGCCAGTCGCGAGTCGCTTCGAGCTGATTGCGCGACAGGGCTTCGATATCGATCTCCTGGATCTGCGACCACTGTGTTCGGACTTGATCCTCCAGCAGCGCCAACCCCCTGAGTCCATCAGCCTCACTCTGAAGCGCGGCTCGCACACGATGCGGCTGAAAGACAATTTGCGTCGGCGTCTTCATTTCCGGCACCAATACGAAACCGAACTCTGACGTGGCCGCGTGCAATGGGCTCACCAACATCCCCCAGACCAACAACAGGAGCACAGCAGCACCACTGGCCGCAAAAGGATAACGGCGCGCAACAGGACGACGGTGCACAAATGAATGACGATGAGCACGGGCCTGCTGCATTCGGACTCCTCGCGTCGTGAGAACGTGATCGTGTTGCAGAGCAATCAGAGGTGGGAAGAAGGCCACCCACACCCAAAAGAAACGCGGGATGGATCCTCAGAGGTATTGTAGACGACACTGCAAAACGCAGCTACTCGCTCAGACAAGTCGAAGCCGCTCGTTTGTAAGCTCCCCTTATGGGTTATTGTAGGGACGCTTGAATCCGCCGCCTCAACGAATCTCAGTGCTGCCTGTCGTTATTCTTCCATCGGAGCCCGTACACATCATGAGCCACGACCCACTCGATTATGGCCTGCTGATTCAAGACGCCTTGCGGAGCGTTGCGCGCCGGAGCTTAGAGATTGTTGGAACGCAGGGGATGCCCGGCGAGCACCACTTCTATCTGTCATTCAACACACAGATGCCAGGAGTCGTGATTCCACCCCATCTCAAGGACAGCTATCCGGAAGAGATGACCATTGTTCTCAAGACCCAGTTTCAGGATCTTGTGGTCGACGATGAAGCGTTCTCCGTGGGCTTGTTCTTCAGCGGCAAGCTCCACCATTTGGTGGTGCCCTTCTGCGCGCTGCTCACCTTCTCCGACCCGTCCGCTGAGCTCCAACTCACCTTCCAGGCCGCAATGCCCACAGCCGAGGAATCCGACGAGCTGGAGGTCGCTGAGGAGGACGGAGTGACCGGCGACAACGTGGTGTCGTTCTCGGGCTTCCAGAAGCGGCGTTCAGGCCAGTAAGCCGCCTAATCGCTTCGCGGATTCAGCAGTAGAGCCAAGAATCCGGGGAAGAAGGCGAAGGCCCAACACAAGAATCGCCAACCGTAGTTGATGGTCGGGGCGGGCTGAGTCCAGATCCCAGAAATCGCCCAGAACGCCAGACCCGAGCCGATCGCAGCCGCAATACCCCGCAACAGCGTCAGCCCAACGGCTTCCGCTCCCCCACGCGCCCAACGCTGCAGGCCGGCGGTAGTGAGCCACATCATCACCCAGGTGACGAGCAGCGCCGCAATGTATCCGACGGCGCCAGCGATCGGATAGAAAACAGCGGCGATGACAATGCCAGCCGCCGGCAATGTCGGCATCAAGCGATTCCTGGCGCGGCGGGTCCCGGCGGCTTTGCCCAAGACGATCGCCAAGACCAGAAAGATCACCGCGCCATGAATGACGCCGGGCACGACCGCCCCATCGGGGATGTAGTGGGTCCACAACCAATCACCAAAGGTCGAGACCGCGGCCAGCACCCCGCAGCCGATCAACGCAGCACCGATTCCGCTGTGTCGCAAATTCATCAGCGAATGATACCGTTTTCGCTGCATGTCCGCCTCACAGCCCAATCCCCTTCAGCCGTTTCTCGAACGCCAAGGTGTCGTCATCTTGGACGGCGGCCTGGCGACCGCGCTCGAGGCCCGAAACTTCAACCTGAACAACCCCTTGTGGTCCGCGCGACTCTTGATCGAAAACCCGGGGGCTCTGGCGCAGCTGCACCGCGACTATTTGGAGGCCGGCGCCGACTGTGTGATCAGTGCCAGTTACCAGGCGAGCTTCGAGGGTCTATCGCGGATCGGTGTTGCCGACGACGACATCGCTGCTCTGCTTCGGCTTTCGGTCCAGCTTGCGACCCAGGCCCGAGAGACATTCTGGAACGATCACGGTCAAAACTCGCAGCGACTTTATCCGCTGGTCGCCGCCAGTGTTGGCCCCTATGGCGCCACCCTGGCGGATGGTTCGGAATACACCGGAGACTACGGTCTCAACAGGTCCGGTCTCGACGAGGCAGAGCTCGTCGACTTTCACCGCCGACGTTTTGAGGTTCTTTCCGACAGCGGCGCCGACCTGCTGGCTTGCGAGACCATCCCGAGCCGCGTCGAGGCTCGCGCCCTGCGCCGCCTGCTCGACAACACCGCCGGCATTCCGGCCTGGCTCAGCTTCAGCTGTCGAGACGGCGAGCGATTGTGTGACGGCAGCAAGATCGCAGAGGCCGTCGCGGAGCTCGAAGGTTGCAGGCGCCTGATCGCGGTGGGAGTCAATTGCACCGCGCCACGATTTGTCCCGAGCTTGATCGAGCACCTGCGCGACGCCACGGCTCTGCCGATCGTTGTCTACCCAAACTCAGGCGAAGGCTACGATGCGGTTCACAAATGCTGGCTGCCGATGACCTCCCCCATGGATTTGGCAACCGAGGGGCTCGAGTGGCGGCGAGCGGGAGCACAGCTCATCGGTGGTTGTTGTCGCACTGGGCCAGAGGATATCCACGCACTGCGACTTGCGTTGCGACCAGAACTAGGGCGTTCCCGGGTCCACCGCCGGCTTCGCCGCTGAATCAGCGCTCGTCTCGGACTTCTCCCACACACTGACGGCGTAAACGTCGCCGCGATGCCAGATAATCACAGGCTCGAGATTCAGCCGGCGAATCGCCCCCTGGACTCCGCGCAGCAACTCGTACTCCCGATAGCGAAACGTTCCAGGGTAACGCACCACAAACGGGCCTATCTCTTTCGTGTAACGCTCGATCGCAAAGGAGTAACCGATTCGATCACCTCGTTGGACCTTGCTCACCCGCTGCATCTTGCGTTCACCATCGAAGAAAGGCGGCGCCGCGCTGCGGGGAAACGCCGTATCGAGCTTTCTACGCAGGAGGCGGGCGACTTCGGCGCTGCGAGCGTCAGGCGGCAAGGTCTCGAATCCGGGTCTGCCATAGGCAATGCGTACCCCTTCGAGATGCAGCGGCATGCCCCGAGTCTCGTTCAAAATCTTGCCGTCTCGGAAGGTCAAGACCGACAGCATCCCCTTCGGATCCTCGCTCACCGGAGGCGGTCCGTCGAGATCAAAAACCGCCGCCCAAAAGGCATCGGGATCCGAGTAGATCGCAGCCTCGGCCATACGCGGATCCGCGACCGGATCCCCCGGCACCCCCTGCTCCATCGTTCGGCGAGTCATGAAAATCTCGGACAGTGGCAGCTTGGACTTGCGATACATCTCAATCAGCTTGTCGACCACCGGCATTGGATCATCCATGCCATGGACAACAATATTGAGGCTGTTACCCGAGATCCGTCGCTCAATCGGCACCTTCACACCGGTATCGATCATGATCCTTCGTCGCCAGCGAACCTGCGGCTCGGTAAGCTGCTCTCCTAAGCTTCTCATCCGTTGATGAGCCGGACCAAACGACAGAAAGATATCGATGGCATCGTCTTTGCCGGCGGTCGCGAAAACCGGATGGGCAGTGCCTTCGGCCGGATTCCAAAAAAGCGGTCGCTCACGCGGATCAGCCTTCGGCTCCTGCGCAATCGCTACCGGGATCAGTCCAGCCACTGACAGCAGGGTTACAACCATCCACCATCGACGGTATTGCGCATCCAAGATTCTCATTGGGCGCAGTCTACATGCCGAGGGAATCAACAACTCTTGGGTCCGCTGGATTTCTGGCATCTTTACATCTGAGTCACATCGGTTCTCGTGATGCCACCACGCGGAATCCGTGCCTCGCAGCGAGATGCGTACCTCGAAGGCACATACTGTGCAGCAGCGCCCGCTGAACTGCGCCCGGCGCGCATATGGCCCGTCTCAAGAACGCAGCATCCGAGGGGCTCGGTGAGCAGTTCCTGACCAACCGCGAGTCGCGCTCGCTGGCGGCGGCGTGACCAATCAGAGCTACCGTCGAGACTCCGTCAAGCAGATCCTGACAAGGAGGGCACCGGACGAGGGACCGCGTGAAGTGGTGCGCCGTCCACCACGCCGTCCAGGGTCTCGATGCCATAGACCGGCGGAATGCCGGAGCGGAAAGGGCCGGCGAGGCTCTCGCTGTCGATCAGCAGCCGGCCGTCCTCGATGTAGGTCTCACCGCGCAGCTTCTGGACCCATTCGATGATCGCGTCTATGGTCGGTACCGCGAGGTCCATCTGCTCGGCCATCCACTTGGCGATGCACACGCCATAGGAGACGTCGTCGGTAAAGAAGCGGTGATCGGTGTCGATCACCCACTCGCCGGTGTCGAGCTGGCGGGTGGGCGGCTTGATGGCGCCGAGGGTCTTCGAGGTGGTGAAAGATTCGCGGATGTCGCTGTTGGCGGACTGGTAGGAGAGCCTCTCGAGACCCAGGTAGTCGAGCATGTAGGGAAAGTCACGGTCAGGGAAACGCTGGCGAATGCCGTCGCGGACCTTGGAGTAGTCGGCGTCGAGGTCGCGCATCAAGTCGGCGGAGAGGTCGTCAAAGTCGCGGTAGAAATAGGGGATCTCTTCCTTGCTGGCCCACTTGCCGCCGTAACGGCGCGACAGGCCCAGGCAGCGGGCGGGGTGGATGATCTGGTTGTCCACCGACAGGGTCAGCGACAGGAAACTGTCGGATTGGCGGAAGGCGCCCTTGCCGAGCCAGCGCTCGCAGATGGCGCTCAGGAACACTTCGTTCAAGGCGTCGAAGCGGTCACGGGGAGAGACGGCGGCGACGTTGACCTCCTTGCAGCCGTAGGTCACGCCGACGCGGCCGTAGTCGACGACGCGGCAGATCCACGGGATGAGCCCGACCGCGAAGGTGACGACGTTCTCGAGCCCGTGCTTCTCGGTGACCTCGTCGACCATCCAGTTGAAACCCGCCTGACCGTAGATCGTGCCGACGAAGACTTCACCGTCGCGGCTCAGGTGCGGTGCCAGCTGGTGCAGCGCCCGCGATAGGCGCACACCGGCATGCACAAGACGACGACGTCGCTTTGCGGAATCACCGCAGCCGGGTCGCCCGACACGTTGACGAGGCGGCCGTTGAACGTCTCGAGCACATCCTCGTCGATCGACTGCAGCTGCAACTCCACGTCGCGGGACCAGTCGTCGGGCCGCCGGGTCAGCACCTGTACCTGGTTGCCGGCGCCCGAAAGGAACGGGATGAGGACGTGGGCGCTGGCCCCGCCTCCGACGATCGTCATGATTTTTGGGTCGGTATCTGGCATGGGTTGTTCCTTCTCGGGTAGGGCTGTTCGCACGCGGCTCGAAGCCGTGGGATGGCCTTTGAGGCGCGGTGGTGGACCGCGCTCATCAAGAGACGCTACGGGCCTGCCAGAAGCCTGTCATCACCCGGAGGGGTGGCCTCGGCGGACGCCGCCGGTTCGGCGCGGTCGCACCGAGCTCTAGCGCAGCTTCGACGCCAGATTCGGCTCTTTATCAGCCCGTGTGCCGAGTTTGATCGCGGTCGAAAGCCGGGTCGTCCCCTCAGCGTGCAGCACCTCGTGGATGCGAGCGACGACTTGGAGGATAGTCTTGAGATCGCCCTCCACGTTGGTGCCAAAGGAATGCTCCTGCACAACCAGGCCCGATTCTCGGATCAGATCCTGGGCGCGACGGACTTCGGCCCGCACGGACACGCCAACACCGATCGGCACGACCTGAATCTCGGCGACAGCCTTCATAAGACGATCATAGCTCAACGAACCACGACCTAACTCGATCCGACGCCCCAGGTTCAGGGTTGCGGTAAGACCGAGAGTTACCCTCCCGGCACGGTCCCGGCGCCTATGTTCCTGCTCGAGATCAAGATTCATCCCGCGCAGACGCAGGGGTCGGACCAACATGTTGGTTTCGAGTCCGATTGATGGACTCGCGTTAGGTCGAGTCCCCTCAAGTGGCGCCGTGCACTCGGCAGCGACGAGCGCTTGGGGCTCGATGATCCTGCTGATTGTTGCGGTGATGGCCTGGCGCGCCCACGGTAGACGCGTTCTTTTGCCGCAAGTTGCCCCTTCCAGGGTCACAAGAAGCGTCCTCTAGCCAAAATCAACCCCCGCGACGCGCGCTCAACGCGTCGTTGACGCGAAACTGCGCTCCGATCGCCGATCAAAGAGCGTCGTCGGGCGTCGGAACGCCCCCGCTAGGACCTGCGGAAGCGTCGTTCACCGATGCGTCGGGCAGAATGCTGTCTACATTGCCCGCGACATCTGATGTTTTGGGCAGAATGCTGTCCATATTGCCCATGACATCCGATGTTTTGATGAGAGTGCTGTCCATATTGGCCGACACATCGGATGTTTTGATGAGAGTGCTGTCCATATTGGCCGACACATCGGATGTTTCGGACGAAATGCTGTCCTGGCTGGCTGCGGCATCGGATGTTGTGAGTGGACTGCTGTCCTGACTGACCGCCGCATCGTCGGCTCGAGATCGACGCCGAGTGCTTGCCTTGGCGCCTTGGCGCCTTGGCGCTCAGGCCGGCGAGGCGGAAGGGGGCGTCGAGGGCGGCGCTTGGGCTTGGGTTGTGTGGTGGGCATCGTCGGGCTCCGCTCGGGGTGGGTGAATCTTAGCAGGTGAGATCCCTCTGCCGTCGGTCGGTCATCACCGAATCTCTCGGACCAACCCGAGTGTCCGGGCAGACACATCAATCTGCTAATATTCGCAATTCACCGCGGTCCATTCAGCTCTCGAACAACCTCCTTGGTGATGGCGGCAAGACGGAAGGTGGAGATGACAAGAATCTTGTTTGCCGGCCTGGGGTCCATCGGTCAGCGCCATGTGCGCAACCTGGCCAAGCTCGGGGTCACCGATATTCACGCCTGGCGCACCCGGGGGCTTCCTTTGGATGAGGATCTCAGCCTCACCGCCACCCATCCCACTCTGGAAGCGGGATTGGCGGCAAAGCCGGATGCCGTGTTCGTCTGCAACCCCAGTAGCAAACACCTGGAAACCAGCCTGGCCGCAGCCCGGGCTGGCTGCCACCTCTTCATCGAAAAGCCTCTCTCTCACAATATGGAGCACGTCGATGACTTGGTGCGCCTGGTAGCGGAGCGATCGCTCACCACCATGGTGGGCTTCAATCTGCGTTACCACCCGGGGGTCCAAGCGGTCAAAAGGCTGCTCGATGAAGATGCAATAGGGCGCGTCACCTCGGTGCGTGTGCAAGTCGGACAATGGCTTCCCGACTGGCATCCGACCGAAGATTACCGGCAGAACTACAGCGCCCGCCGCGACCTGGGCGGCGGCGTGCTGCTGGACCTGATTCACGAGCTGGACTTTGCGTTCTGGCTGATGGGTCCGGTGCGGCGGGTCGCCTGTTTTGCCGGCAAGTTGTCGTCGCTAGAAATCGAAACCGAAGACACTGCGGAGATCATCCTCGAA
>JAJCXQ010000150.1 GCA_029263355.1 Acidobacteriota bacterium
GAAAGCGTGCTATTTGAAGGCATCGACAAAGTTGCCGGGACAGTGGCATGTGGGGACGACTACGTCCAAGGCAGATTCGAAGATCTGGTGTTGTATCACCATGAGAAGCGGGATGGGTACTCGACTTGGCGGCTGAAGACCGACGGCGCAACATGCCTCGCGGCGAGCAGTCACAACTGTGCTGACCAGACTCGCGTGGTCCTGAAGTTCGCAACTGACACCGGCACCAACATCAACTCTACGGTTTCGCGTTGGCTGTCCGCGGTAGCTCTTGCGGAAGTGCTGGGGCTCGAGGTCAAGGTTTCCTTCAACAACGCCGGTGGCAGCTGGCCGGTGTGCCAGGTAGATCACGTCTTGGTCCTTCGGTGACGAGTGTGGGCCTTGGCGTCTAAACCTCAAAATTCTGCTTTGACCCAATTCGCTGAGTTTCACCGACGAGCTGCTGCTTCCATGAGGGCTGTAATGATCTGGATGACGATGACTTGGAACCGACGAACGATGTGCTCTTCAAGGCCTGCCCGGTGTGCTGCGATACCGACTCTGGTCGGCTTCATACTTTGTCTTGCATTCGCCGGGCAGGCCTTGGCGATCCCCCAGATACTCTCCGTCTCACCGCCGGACGGCACGGTCACGGGGAGCAACCAAGTCCCGCTGTCCGGCACGGTCCAGGACGCGGTCAGCTTGACGATCGACGGCGCGGCGGTGACGTTATCGGGCAACAGCTTCAGTACCACCTTGTCGTTGCAGGAGGGGGACAACAGCTTCGTCTTGATCGTCACCGATGCGCAGGGCAGCGACACTCAGCTGATTCACCAGCTGGTGCGGGACACGGCAGCGCCGGTTTTGACGGTCAGCCAACCGGCGGACGGCGCCGTGGTCGCTGATGCGTCCTTAATGGTGGCCGGCACGGCGCTCGACCCCCACTTGGCGGCGGTGCTCGTGGATGGCGCAGCGGCGTCTGTCGTTAGCGGCTCATTCAGCCTTGCTGTCAACCTTTCGCCGGGGCTGCAGACCCTCCAAGTGACGGCGAACGACACGGTCGGCAACAGCTCGACCGCCAGCGTCAACGTGACCTATGACCCGGTAGACCCGTCGATCACGATCAGCGAAGGCGGCTCGGCGTTGGTTGACGGCGACGCTTACGATCGGCCGCTGACAGTCGACATCGCCGCCAGCGACAACGTCGCCGTCGCCACCGTCGAGAGCCTGCTCAATGGTTCGCCGTTTGCGTCGGGGAACGTGGTTTCCACCGAGGGCACCTACGTCTTGGCGGTGACCGCAACCGACACCGCTGGCAATACCCAAGCGTTCACGGTGAGCTTCGAGATCGATCTCACCGCGCCTTTGATCAGCGCGATCGTGCCGACGGATGGCAGCCTGATCGCGGCTTCAGACGTCACCCTGAGCGGGCAGGCCAACGGCGCCACCAGCGTGACGGTCGACGGGGTGGCCGCGGCGCTCGGTGGCGGCGCGTTCACCTCCGGCCCCTTCGCGATCAACGATGGCGAGACGAGGACCTTCGCCATCGTCGCCCTGGATGCGGCAGGCAACAGCACCTTGGTCTCACACCACATCGAGCGTGATTCGACCGCCCCAGTGTTGACCCTCATCGAGCCGGCAAGTGCCAACACCGTGACCGAGTCGAGCACGATCACCGTCAGCGGCACGGCAACAGATCCCCACCTCGCCGAAGTGCGGATAGCTGGCCTGTTGGCGAGCCTGGCAGGGGAGAGCTTTTCCCTCGCCAGTGTCAGCCTCGACGAGGGCGCCAACGTGCTCGATGTGGTGGCGACCGACGACGCGGGCAACAGTTCACAAGTTCAGAGAACCGTTACCCGCGACAGTCTGCCACCGCAGATTCGAATCCTGATCGGAGGCGTCGAACCGGCCGATGACGCGACCTACTCGGGCGCGATCACGCCGGTGATCGAGATCAACGACGCCAGCGACGTCACCACCGAGATCACCCTCAATGGCGCGCCGTTCAGCTCCGGCGCCACGGTGTCCGGGGATGGCGCCTACGAGCTGGCCGTTAGCGCCACCGACGCCGCCGGCCACCAGGCCGCGAAGATGTGGAGCTTCAGCCTGGACAGCGCGCCGCCGGACTTCACCAGCATCACACCGCCTGAAGGACAGCTGACCTCTGCCGCCGAGATCTTGATTTCGGGTCAGGTGGTCGGCGCTGAGACTGTTACGGTGAACGGTGTTGCGGCGGAGCTCATCGGCGAAGTCTTCAGCCTCGGTCCGCTGCCTTTGGCGACTGACGGTGAACATGCCTTCACGCTGGTGGCGACGGACGCCACCGGCAATACGACCCAAGTCACCCGTCGACTGGTGCGAGATGCAACCGCGCCGACACTGACGATCGGTCAGCCGCCCGCGGACGGAGTGTTACAAAGCACAACAGCTGAAGTGTCGGGCACGGTGCAAGACGCCCATCTGACGGGGGTGACCGTCAACGCGCTCGAGGCGACGATCACCGGCAATAGTTATCTCACTCGGCTGGTGCCGTTGACCGAAGGTGACAACGAGATTGTGGTGATCGCCGAAGACGACGCCGGCCACGTCACCCAGCGGACCCGCAACCTGGTGCTCGACACCGAAGATCCGACGATCGCCATCACCGATCCAGCCCCGGGTACGGTGGTGCCCGAAGCCACCGTAACCCTCAGCGGCACGGTGGACGAGCCACATCTCGACCGGGTTGTTGTCGCCGGCCAGCCCGCCCAGCTCAGCGGTGCTGGCGGGGGGAGCACCGATTGGACGATCGAGGTATCCCTCGAGCCCGGACCAAACGACCTGACCGCCGAGGCCTTCGATGCCCTCGGTCACTCGGCCACTGCGAGCGTGACCGTGACGCGCAACAGCGAGGCGCCGAGCATTGAGATCAGCGCACCCGCCGAGGGGTTGATCACCTCGGCGGCCAGCGTGCTGGTGTCGGGGATAGTTGGGGATGATCCGGCGGTCACTGTCACTGTCAATGGCAACGCGGCGCCGGTGACCAGTGGCGCCTTCAGCCTCACCGTCGATCTGGTGGAGGAGGGAGAGAACCGCATCGTCGCTCGCGCTACCGACGCCCAAGGCAATCAAGGCACACACACTCGCGACGTGGTGCGCGATACGATGGCGCCGGAGTGGCTGGCTTCTGATCCAGCGGTAGGCGCCTTGGCGGTTGCGGTGGGCGGCAGCTTTCGCCTGTCGTTTTCCGAGCGCCTGGCCGAGCCAGCGGCCGGTTCGTGGAGCTTGGCGACAGCTGGCGGAGTCGCCATTCCGGCGATGGCAAGCGTCGAGGAGTCGGTGTTGGTGATCAACCCGAGCTCGAGCTTGCCTTCGCAGACCGAGATCGAGCTTGTTCTCACCGCGGCTTTGGCCGATCTGGCGGGCAACATCCTGGCCAACCCGCAGACGTTGAGCTTCACGACCGCGGACGCCGGTGCGCCAGGGGCACCGACCCTCACGGTCGTGCCCGGGCTTTACGAATGTGCCAATTTGGTTACTCTGGCCGGCAACAGCGAGCCGGTTGTCGACATCAGGGTGACCGGCGGCGCTGGCGCCGTGGTGGGCAGGACGGACGACAACGGCGACTTAAGCCTCGCCGTACCGTTGGTCCCGGCGGTCCTCAACCACCTGGAGGTTGTCGCCGTCGACGCGGCGGGTAATCCGTCACCAGCCGCCATCGTCGATGTGGTCCAGGACTGCGAGGCGCCCACGGTGACGAGTGCCGAGCGTGTCGGCGACGTGGTGACGATTTTCTTCAGTGAGATCGTGGACGAGGCCAGCGTAGCGCCAGCAATTGTCGTCACTGCGGACCCGGCTCAAGTGACCGGTGCCGTTCTAGTCAACGGCGACACCGCAACGTTCACCGCAGACGCTGCCTTGCCAACGGAGGGCGTTCGACTGGAGGTTGCCGCGACGGTGACCGATCTCGCCGGTAACCTCCTCGCCTATCCATACTCACGTCTCTTCGGCGACGGGACCGGCGAAAGTTTCTTCTCGGGCACGGTCCTCGACGACGCCACGGGCCGGCCGCTGGCCGGCGCCCGGGTTGTGGTGACCGCAACCGACGGTGTCGCGCTGGCTGATCCGCAGCCCGAGCAAGTGACCGGCGACGACGGCGGTTTCCTGATCGCCGTCACGGCTGGTACCCACGACGTCACTATGGCGCGACCTGGTTACTCGCCGGCATTTCGACTCGTCACCACGGCAGCGGGTCAGGGGACGCAAGTCCTGGATCCTCGGCTGACGCCGGAAGGGGTGTCCGGGGCGGTTACGGTGAGTGGCGTTACGCTGAGTGGTGAGGGCGGACTCAGTCTGGTGGTCCCGGCGGGAGCGGTGGAAACCCCCGGGACCGCAACCTTGACTTGGCTCGAGTCGCAAGCGCTGCCGGCCCTGCTGCCGTACGGCTGGACGCCGCGGGGTGCGGTATGGCTCGATATCAACCGCACGCCGCAGGCTGCGGTGACCGTCACCTTCCCGGTCACCGCGCCGGACGGCACAGCGCTGACTCTGGCTGAGCTCGATTTGGCGACCCTGCAGTGGCGGGCAATAGCGCCGGTCACGGTAACTGACGGACGGGTCAGCGCGGCGGTCACGGCGATGGGCGCCGTCGCCGCAGTTGAACCGGATAATGGCAGCCTGGCGCCACCCACGGCGATTGATGGGCAGGTCCTGGGCTCCTCGCCAGCACCGATGGGCGACGAGATCACCGCCGCCACCCTCACCTTTGATCCCGAAGTGGTGCTGCCGACCCAGCGTAGTCGCGCCACCGCGATGTTTTCCCTTGCAGGAGAGGTTGCGAGCGGCGCACCCGTGACACTGTTGATCCGTGAAGAGCTGGAGTTGCTCGACGGGGCAGTCCAGCGGCCCGCACCCTTCCGCGCCGACGTTGTGATCTATCGCGACCTGGAGGGATACGCCAGCGCCAGCTTTTGGCTCCAACCGTCGTCGGCAGCCCGGCGCCAGCCCATTCGCCTGGGCGCCGAGTCGGTTGACATCCTGAATTTTGGTGAAGACACCGTGCGCGGCGATGTCCTCGGACCCCAAGGTGGCTCGGTGGGCAACGACGAGGGAGACCAGATCGACATTCCAGCGACGGCCTTGGACGGTCCCACCGCGGTTGTGTTGCGGCGCCGAACGCTGGCGGATCTGCCATTGCCCGCACCGTCCGGAACCACGGTGGACGTCGCCCTCGAGCTCGATCTCGGTGGCCGCGAGTTGGCGCTGGCCGCGGATCTCTCGATTGCCCTGGGCACGCCGCCGGCCACTGGGGAATCGGCGCTGCTGCTGCAAGTGATCGCGGTCGACGGTGTCGACAGATTCCGTCCGGTGGCGCACCTCGAGCCCAGCACAGGGGGCTGGACAACAACGACGATTGTCGCCACCGACCTGCCGTGGCCTGGGCTGCGTTCCGGTGGGCTTTATGCCGTCGCTCGCCTGACGGCGCCCCATGGCTTCGCCCGCGGCGTGGTGCGCGACGTCGGCGGGGCGCCGCTAGTCGGAGCGATCATCAGCAGCGCTGCGGTTGAGTGGATCCAAATTTCCAGCGTCGACGGCAGCTACGTGCTGCCACTGCCGATCGGTAGCACGGTGGTCGAGGTTGACCACGCGACGAACGGCAATCGTGTGACGCACAGCGTCGAGATCACCGCCGGAGACCAGCGTGTCGACCATGACCCAACGCTGCAGGTGGTGGCGCCGACAGTGGTTGCAACAGCACCGGTTGATGGCGCAGTCGAGCAGCCGGTAGGCATCACGCCGGCTCTCGAGTTTAGCGAGCCGGTGGACCGCGCTTCCTTGGCTGCTGGAATCGAGCTGCTGCTGGATGGCGTGCCGCAAGCCATTGCACTGTCGCACCAGGGTTCGTTGGTTACGGTGATTCCAGCCGTCTCGCTGCAACCCGGTGAGCTCTATGAACTACGCATCGGCACTCAGGTCAAGGATCTCGATGGGTACGGGGTGCCTAACCCGGTCAGCGTCAGTTTCACGACTCAAGTTTTAGTGCTGCCCGACGAGGTCGATCCGTCCAAAATCACGCTCTTTGAGTCGGACTCAATAAGCCCTGAGACTGTGGGTTCAGCGCGAATTACCGGCTTACCCGGGGCCACTCCCGCAGCTCACTTGGTGTTTGTCGAGAACCGGAGTCGCTTCACCAGCACGCCCTCGGTCACCTCGGGGCAGGACGGTAGCTTCGAGATCACGATTGATGCGGCAGTGTCGGATCTCCTGGTGCTGCATGTCCTCATCCCAGGCTCCAACGAGGTGCAGTTGCCCCTTGGACCGGTGGTCAGCCTCGATGGCCGTTCGGTCTGGGCGGGTCCGTCTGCTCTGCAAT
The DNA here is from genome assembly GCA_029263355.1 of Acidobacteriota bacterium. Taxonomy (GTDB): domain Bacteria; phylum Acidobacteriota; class Thermoanaerobaculia; order Multivoradales; family J023; genus JAAELT01. The sequence goes on from JAJCXQ010000150.1 coordinate 6,332, forward strand.
TCACCACCGCGGACGACGTCACCCTGATGATTGAGGAGGACACATTCAGCGAGCTGGCGCGGGTCACCCTGGTGCCATTACCAACCGACGAGCCGCCGATTGCGGTGCCGGAGTCTCTCGAGACGGTCGCCGCCTTCAATCTCGAGTTTGGGGGCGCGGTTGCGCTCAAGGGTATCGATCTGCGCATACCAGCTACCGCAGCGACTCCGAGTGGCGTGTATCTGGTCAACCGCCTGGTCGACGTGCTCGGTGGCCAAGCCTGGATGATGCACGATCTGATGTGGCGAGACGGCGATCGGCTCACCACCGAGGATGCGAGTGCCGGATCGGGGCAGACCAGCAGCGGGCAGACGAGTGTTGCTCGTGTCCAAAAGGCGGCGGCCTTTGGTGGAGCCAAGAACGCTGTGCTGCCACCTCAGGACTACAAACGTTACGTCCCGGGGGTGGTGGCGGGCCGATACCAGATCGAGAATCCGTTGGTCGACATCGGCTACCTGAAACTGCCGCTGCCGGCGCCGGACTACCATTTCAGCGCTCAGATGCTGTCTTGGGAGGGTATTGCAGCGGTACTCACCGCCGAAGTCATTCGTCTGCTCGAGTTCGACGCCATTTTGATGCCAGCACTGCTCGGTCGTCAGGTCGAGCTGACTCTCCGCGACCTTTCAACTCAGGCGGTGGCGTTCGAGGGAGTGTTTGATCCCCCAACGGGAACCGGTATTCAAGAGATCATCCTCGACGATTGGGTCGACACCCTGGCGCCGTTGCCAGTGCGTGCTACACCGCTACGGTTCTTTCAGCTGTTGTTTGGCAGGCACTCACAGGCTGGCCCGCTCGATGTTGGCATCACCTATGCGTTCGATGCAGCCAGCGAACAGCTGACCGTAACCGGCGAACCTGGAGCGGTGGAGCCCGGCGCTCAGCTGCGGTGGCTGAATGTCGACTTCGCCCGCGACCAGGCTGAGTCCGGTGGAACGTTGGACGAGGACGAGCACACCCAAACGGTTTCAGCGGCATCCGACGGTTCGTTTCAGCTGCAAGTGACGGCCCGTCCGGACCGCCGTTACACCATCGCCGTTGGCGCGACCGTCGGCTACGATCAACCTCTAGAAATCCGGTTTTCCGAAGGCCTCAGGGTCCTTGCCAACGCTCGTCCCAAAATCCCAGGGCTGCGGGTGGCGATCAAGCAAGAAGACAACCCCGACACGGAGGATGTGGACGAGACCGAGTACCTGGATGTCGGCATCAAGACCGACATCGTGGGCACCAGTGCGACGGTCCACATCTCCGCCACGACGGGTTGGAGGCCAGGCGAGAACTATGTCTTGATCCTGGACCCGGCGTTGTCTGATGCGCTGGGCAATACCTGGGATCAGAGTCTCGAGATCAAGTTCCAAGTCGCCAGCGGTGAGGCTCTCGATACGTTCCAGATTCCCGAAGTGCGGGACTCGGCACGACTCGGTAGTCTGCTATTTGTCGCTGCCGGCGGTGACGGACTGATGGTTTTCGACATCAGCGATCCGACCCAACTGGCGCCGTATGTCTACCGTCTAGACGGCGACACCAAGACGGCTTTGGGCCTGCCGTTCCCCAATGGTGATTCAGTCAAGGGTGTGACGGTCGACGTCCATGGTCGCGTGTTGGTGGTCGGCGGTGGTACCAGCAACTTTGGGCAGCTCAAGATCCTCGATCCCCTCGCCCTGGACCCGGTGGCCATCGCCGCGGATCCCGACAACCCCACGGTGCTGTTCGCCGCCTACAAAGGCTCTACGGTGATCTCTGATCAGCTGGGAGCCATCGGGACCCAGCTGCCGGCGGGTGTTCCGCTGCGGGTCTCGGCCTTGTCGGAGGACACCACCGCCAGTTGGATTGCTGGCCAGAGCCCGGAGGAGGCGAGTGGCCTCACGATCAGTCCGGAGCAGCTACCCACGTTTGCGCTCACCGTCAGTGGCCGCGCCGCCCCGGAATCGCAAGTTACGTTGACGAATCACGACAGTGAGCTCGACCCGCAAACCGCCACCGCGAATGAAGATGGCCAGTTCAATGTGACGTTCTCGGAAGTGCGGATTGGCGAGGATCTAGAGCTGGTGCGAAGTCACGGGTCGACGGCGTGGCGCGCCGGCCAGACTCCTGGTGGAGGCCTCTCGGTCTCGCCACAGCAGGAAGCTGAGCCCTACGTCTTGACCGTCTCTGGCTGTGCCGAGCCCGGTGTCCCCGTCACCTTGCGCGATGTCTCCCGCGGCCGGTGGCGCCGGACCGACGCCAATGCGGGAGGGACAGATGATCCACCTTGCGATCCGCAGGATGTCACCAGTCCGGGGCACTTCGCAGTGGACCTCGAGGTTTATCCCGGTGACGCTCTCGATCTGGTACGCAATGAGAAGACCCTGGCCTACGTTGCGACCCTCGGCGCCGGGATCGAGGTGGTTGATGTCAACAGCTTCTACAACGAGGCCGAGAACCCCACACCCGAGCAGTCCAACGTCCTCGGCATCTACCGCGGGGCCGGCGACCCAAACCTGGTGTTGTGCGGCACGCCCGCTGCCGATATTTCAGGGGCGGTGCTCGACGTCGCGACGTTGCTCGATCATGACAATAGCTACCCGCTCACCGTTGCTTCCCTGGCGGCCTTCAACGGCTTGGTGCTGATCGAATCGAACACCAACAATGCCGGCCAGATGTCGTTCATCGCGGAAGGCTGTGCCCAAGATCATGGCAACGCCAACGTCGCTGGGTTGGAAATCTTGCAGGGTTATCCGTTCGACTTCGACAACAACGGCGCCTTCGATGCGTTCGAAACCCGCGACTGGGCCATCATCAGTCACCGCACCGCTGGGCTGTTGATTTACGACATTTCCAACCGCGAGCAAGTGGTGTTGGAGGGTGTGATTCCTCTGCCTGGGCCGGTTGCCGAGTTGCACGTCGATCGGGAACGACGGTTACTCTATGCCGCCGCCCACGGTGAGGGAATTTATGTAGTCGACCTCGATCAGGTGCCGGTCAATGGGCTGATCGACTTGGATGACGACCGGGTCGACGACCGACTGCTGGAGACCATCCCACTCAGCGGCAACACCAACGCGCCGCTGTTGTTGGTGCCGGAGTTGGGAGTGGTTTATGCCGGCGGGCTCAACCGTGGTCTGTCGAGCGCTCTGGTGGGTGGCCCGCGGCTTGCGGCGGCAGTGGATGGACCCGGTGGCCGGCCGCGTGGCGTCCATCGCCTCGCTCCCCTCGGCGTGCCCACCGGCCGCGAGGGTGCTAGTGCCACCAGTCCGCTACTCGAGTCGTCGTTCTACCTGTTGGCTAGCTTGCCAGGTTTCGTCGGCGACGAGGTTTGGCTCAACGTGCTCAGTGTGGGTCCGGGTGGCGTCGAGATCGACTCGCCAGGGAGTCTCGACGGCATGGCCGGCACCTCGTTTCGCGACCACTCGGCCCTCACCTTGAAGCGGTTGGCGACACATCCTTGGGAGGACGGTTACCACACCTTTCGTTCCCCCGAGATCGTGACCGTTGCTGATCAGAGGGCCCTCAAGGCTTACGATCGCACCCCCGCCGAAGAGGCTCTCTGCAATCGCTGCACGGGCAGTGAGCACCTCCTCGCTGGCTCCCGGGAGCTGCTGTCCGGTCACGCCCTCGCGGTGCGCTTCAGCGAGATCACGCGAGCCCAATTACGACCGGTCTACGGTGATATCCGCCTGGATCAAGCCGAGCTCGAAATCCAGAGTGTGCCCTGGGATATCAGTCCGTCGATACGTCAGGAGCCGACGCTGAATCCGTCCTTCGGCGTTGGCGACGCGGCTCCGGGTACTTTGCTGCACTCCGGCGAGATGACGGCGAGCACCACCGACCTCGCGATCCGTGGCCGCGGTTTCGATTTTGCCTTCACCCGCACCTACCGCAGTGGCGTCGTCGGCGGTGGCCCCCTCGGGCCGGGTATCGACCATGGCTATCGGCAACGTCTGCGTCCTCTGCCCAATGGTGACGTCGAGTACTTCGACGGTCGCGGTCGGCGTGAGCTCTTCAAGCTGGAAGCAGGTCGCTACCGCGCTCCCGGTCGCTTCGTCGATCTCGAGCACACCTCCACCGGCTGGGTCATGGTCGACGCACGTCGCAACGTCATGCGTTTTGACGACTACGGTCGACTCGTGTCGATCGCCGATGCGGTCAAACAATCGGCGACCACGGGTAACGAGATGTCGTTTCACTACGATCTGGCGTCGCGTTTGAGCACGGTCGTCGACACTCTGGGGCGGACGATCCGATTCCTCTACGATGAATCGGGTCAACTCGTCAAGATCCGGGACTTTACAGGCCGAGAGTTCCTCTACGACTACGATCCCCGGGGGCGATTGGAGCGATTCCGCACACCACAGGTTGCACCCTTCGAAAGTGGGGGAGTTGGGGAGCGTCTCGAGACCCTCTCTTCCTACCAGCAGCCCGCAGGTGATCTTGCTCAGCAGCTCAACCAACGTAACAACTGCCTCACCACCACCGACGCCAAGGGCCAGACCTGGCTTGGGTTGACCTGGAGTGATGCGGATAGTGACGGCTATTCGGAGGAGGTGACGAGCCAGTCTTGGGGTCCCGGCACGGTTGGGATCGCCTACGACTTTGGCGCCAAACAGACCGAAGTCACCGACCGGCGCGGATACGTCACTCAGTACACCTTCAACTCCGCGGGTCAGACCGAGCGGATCGAAGATCCGACCCAAGCGGTTTGGACCTTCGCCTACGACACCGAAGGCCTGAGGGTCCGCGAGACCTTGCCCCTGGGACGGACCACCGAGTGGGCCTATCCTGCCGACACGCCGACCGGCCGACGCGGGCGGGGTGACGCGACGTTGATCAAAGTCACCGCCGATACCCGCGGTGGCAATGGATCTGCCAGCGCGCTTGCCACGACCATCAGCCGT
>JAJCXQ010000151.1 GCA_029263355.1 Acidobacteriota bacterium
CCAGGCGCCAGCGCCCGCAAAGCTGGCGCTGGAGATGGCTTCACCGCCGGGTCGCTCGGCCGACCGGCCGAGCTGCCGCAGCACACTTTCACGAATCCGACTCGCCGGATCCGCGATCAGCTCGTGCCCCGGCCCAGCGTCCGGCGCCAAGCGGTGAAGGATAATCTTTCCACCTTTAGTCCGCTGGCCGCCGCGGTGGACCAGGCACAACCAAGGTTCGGCTTCGTCGATGGCAGTTCCAACTTCCGGGTTGTGGAGGCCTTCGCCAGCAGCGGCGCCGGGCAAAGAAAGGAAAGCCATCGCCACAATTTCGGCATCTTCGGCCTGGGAATCGGGGTGACCATAGGGAGGTGGATAAGGCCAGGCTTCCTTCCAGACGTTGAAGTCCTGCGGCACAACGGAGTTGCCCAGGAGTTTGATGAATCGAACGCCGCCGCCGGCGTCACCAGCCGCCAGAAAGCCGTTCTGAAAGGCAACCGCAGTGACCCGGTACGGTCCTTCCGCACTGTCGCCAGCAGCCGACTCCACCGGGCGCGGGGGAATCTGCTCAGGCTGCGGCTGCCCAACACCGCGCCGATAGATTGCTACGCCGCCGTCGGCGAGAAAGGCTGCCACAAACTTCTGGTCCGGGCTCCACACCGGCGGCGCTGGGCTGAACAGCCCAACGTCAACGGATTGGCGCTCCACGGGTTTGCATCGGCCGCCCTCGACGTTGACAATTTCCAAATCCTGGCCGACGGCAACCGCGATCAGCCGCTGATCCGGCGACAAGCTTTGACTGCCCTCCCTACACGGCGTCTCGTAGGACAATCGCAGCGCCTGAGTATCGATCCTGGCCAACCGGCGCCGGGCATCGGCCGCGCCGGGCACGGACACATAGATCGAGTGATCCCGCGCCGTGAGGGTCACCGCCTCGCCACCGAGGATCTTCCTCGGCACGGTCTGAGAAAAAGGTTTGGCTTCGATCGCCGTCCAGAAAGCCGAGTCGAGCTGCACTTTCGGGAGCTGATCCTCAGACGACAGCTTGGAGTTTTCACCCAGCGCCAATTGGGTGAGCAGTAGAGCCACATCGTGGTTCTCGAAGCGCCAGCGCTGGGTCATGGCCGCGCTATAGAGGCGTCGTACTCGGCCGCGCGTTTCGACGGTTTTTTGTTTGGCTTCGAACTCCGTGAGGTTTCTGTTCTTTTCGGCGACCTGCCCGGTGACTGTTTCCAGTTCTGTCTTGGCCTTCGTCAGGTCTGTCTGGGCCTGCTTCGCTTTCTCGCTCGCGTCCTTGTAGGAGGGCCAAACAGCCAAGGCTCCGATCGCTGCCGCCGCGACCATCAGACCCACCACAACCAGACGCCAACGCTTTCTTCGCGCCTGCTCGTGGCAGAACTCGAGATATCGGCGCTCGTGGTCCGGCAGCTTGGCGAGCTCGGCGCGCCCCAGGCTCTTGCCATACCCCTCATCCTCCAACTCCTTGGGAGTCAGGGACTCGAACCGGGGCGGATAGTTCTCATCGTGCCACCGTCGAGCACTACGCTCGAAGCGATCGTGATGCAGGTTGTACCAGCTGTCGTTGCTGCGACGCAGCGGCTTCACCATCCGGTCGTGGGCGATTTCGTACCAGGTGGTGCCTAGGCGGACGTTGGCGCGCAGAATGTGCTCATCTTCGAGCGCCGTTTGAGTCTCTCGGAAGAGAGCGTCCCCTTCCTCCGCGATCGCCTGCCGACGGTAACGATTGGCCTCGATCAGATTGTCGTCGATCCAGAAGCGGACCCGGCGTTCAAGCTCGTGACACTCCCTCTCGGTGGATTCCCGGCCGGACTCTCCGGACATCTTTCCCGAGACCTGCTGGCAGACACGGCGCAGGGTTTGATCGTAGTAGCGCAGCAAAGCCCGGTCGACGGCCGAGAGATCAAAGGCGCCACCCTGCTCCCCGGCGCGCAGGCGACGCATCATCTTGGCGTCGACCTCCTTGGTTCGGTCGGGCAATCGCTGCCAAAGGTCAACGCACAAGAGTTGGAGATGCAGCGGGTCAATGACCGCAGCATCGGGCTCCGGGTGATCTCCCGACTGCTCCTCTGGCGCCCCATGGCGGCGCGGCGCGGCGGCGGCGAGGTCGTTGATGATCAGATCTTGCGCATCTTGTTTGACGGTGACTTGCACTGTCCCGGCCGGCCCCGAGATCGCCAGACGCGCGTTGTCTGCCGTCAAGAGATCGAGGTGGAAACGGGCGGCGAGCTGGGCTGGGAGGAGACGCTTGTAGCGATCGAGTGCCGCAACGTACTCCTCGCGCATGGCGAACAGCGCCCAGATACTCTTGTCCCGCTAATCCTTGGCGAGGTCGGTGAAAAACTCGATCCGGGCGCGATGATCATGAGGTGACCGGGTGAACAACTCTTCAAATTGATCGAAAATCAAAAGACGCCCGCCGGCGCCACGGCCATGCATCGCAGTGCGGTGAGTGAAGTAGGCACTCAGCCGGATTCCGACCAGCTCACGGTCGGTACGGACTCCGCTGTGCTTGCGGTCTTCGCTGGTAAAACCAGACTCCAGCGAGGCGACTGCGCTAAAGGCGAAGCGGTTGGCGCCGCTCGGCGCGGGCAGAGGCTGGCCGACGCGGACGGTCGGAAAGACATGAACGCCATCCTGGCGCAGCCGCGGCACCAACCCCGCCTGGATCAACGATGTCTTGCCGGCGCCGGACGGTGAGTGCAGGACGATAATTCGCTCGGTGCGCAATAGCGAGCGCACCCGCGAGACGTCTGTCTCACGTCCGAAAAACAGCTCCTTGTCGGCCTCTGAGAAAGGGCCTGGGCCCACAAAGGGGCCTGAGGCAGCGCCCACATCGCCCGCCAATCGCGCCGCGTTTCTGGGGCTCAGGGCGGGCATCGCCGATCCAACTCCGAGAGAAAATCTTGTGCCGAGCCGAGGAACACGAGCGGCTTCTCGCTGATCTGTTTGAAGTACTCCACCAAGTAGGCCCGCGTTCGCCCGGGATCAGCGAGTCGGTCGTCATCGGGGTTGATCTGCACCGCCAGGTGCGGGATCTTGCGCAGCTGATTGCGCCCCTCGAGCTCCAAGAACGCACGAAAGATGGCGCGAAAGTCCCAACTATTGAGATCGAAGCCGAGAAAAAGGAGCGCGCTGTCGCTGAAGGTTTCGACCACGGCCGGCGGCAGCGAGTGCCATTGCTCTTTGAAATTGAGCAGGAATCGGAAGTGATCGTCCTGGGTCAGGACCAGCGAGCTCTTTCTATCGACTCGACCGAAAAGGTAGTACGCCAGAGGCCTGTCGCGATCGAGCGTCAAGCCCAACTCATCACAGTCTTCCTCGGCGCCGAGGATCCCCTCGTCGAGAGTCAGGATACGATCGAGTGCCCGGGCCTCGGCTCCGCCTCCGCCATCCCGCAGGTGATCGCCGATAGCCAAGGACAGAAAGGGATGGACGGCAGTCGTCAGGTACACTGGGCAGCGCATCCGCGCCACCAACCGGAAAGGATCATCGGCGCGCTGGGCGAGCACTTTGTGCCACAACCGTTCGAGGTTGTTCTCCAGCGGCCCGTCTGCTGATAGGCCCTCGACCGCTTTGCCATAACGCTCGGTGGTGTAAGTTCTGATGGCGCTTATGAACTGACGGACGACGCGGGCGGGTTCCTGAGTTGTGGCGACGTATTGGGCAACCTGACGCAGGTTCGACCGGTCGGATCGAGCGAGAGGGAAATGGCACTGCTCGGCCATCTGCTCCGCAATCTCTTGCCGCGACCGAACGAGGTACTCGCTCAACCCGGGCCCTAGAATCGGGACTACGGAGCCCTCCTTGATCCGTTCGACCACGAGGTCCCACGAGCTGTCGCCATTGCCCACAAAGGTCGGTTGTAGCCAGATTTGGCCAGTCCGTAGCCGGCTGAGCACCGCCGGCTTCCAGGCGTCTTCAGGCGGTAAACCGGCTCGCGCTTCGTGCGCTGCCCGGTCGATGTTGCCGCTGCGCGCCAGGGCCGACAGGAACAGCTCCAGGAAATGTCGCCAAGCGTCCGCGTCGAGACTGGCGGCACACGTCACAACAGCACAAAAGCCGGCAGCGGCGGCATCCGCAGCCAGACTCAGGCTGGCCCGACTATGCGCAGCGCGATCCTCGGTTTCACCTGCACTGGCCAGAGTGTCGAGAATCAGGATCTGGGATCCCCCCAGGTATCTGCGCAGTGAGGCGACCGCGTCTTCAGCCGCGCCGATCATCACAGCGCCGCCGTCTTCAGCCCACGACAAGCGAATTGCGAACGGGTCCGGAAAAAGGTCGACCGACACCATGGTGATCGCCGCCGCAAACGAATCCGCGGCAGCGAGCGGATCAGCGGCGGCGAGTCGCTCACACTTCAAACCCTGAGCCTTGAAGGCTTCGGCGTAGCTTTCGTGTTCAGCCACGCAAGCCTCGAGACAGCGGTCGATCAGCACAACACCGATCTCCTTGGGCCAAGAACGGATTTGCGGCTTGGGCCAACTTTCCTCACCCGGCGAAACGTAGCGGGTGAAGATGATCTCGGTGGCGTGTGGCGCCAGCACAAACGTTGGCGCCGAGGCCAGCGTCTCCCAGCACAGCTCGTGGAGATCGCTGGCTGTCGGGTCGATACCGACGCGCAGCTTCAACGGACGCCCGCCGGACGCCTGGTGCGCTTTCAACAGCACCTCCTGCGCTGGGCCGGGTGGGAAGATGCGGCGCTCGAGCACGGCAGCGTAGGCGGCGGTCTCCTCACTGGAACTGCCGACGGCAACCGGCCCAAGCCGAGCGGTGTAGGCCAACGCGCGATCGTGGGTAGGTGAGCCGGGATCTGAGTAGCGGATCTCGGAAAAATAGTATTGTGCTGCTCGATGGTGGCGGAGAGAAACTTCCAAGGTAGCGCCTTCGCCGGTCGCCACGAGCTCCACCGGAGTGGTCGGTACCCGCCCAGAAAGCGTCCGTTCTCTCCCCAGCGGCGCTCCAGAGCCGACCCGTTCACGGATCTGGTTCAGAAGTCGGGTCAGCTCCTCGTTCTGGTCATTCTTGGATAGCGACGACAGAGGCCGATCGCCAGCAGGATAAAGCTGCAGCTGGCTGAGCCACCGGACCGCCTGCCAAGGACAGGGCTCGGCGAGCACAGGGAGGAGCCCGAGGTCATGGTCCCGGGCGCGCTTCTCCAGGTATGGAAGCTCTTCACGGCTGATGAACTCAGAGGCGAGGAAGTTTTTAGTGACAATCAACAGCGCCAGCGAGGCGCGCTCCATGATGGCGTTGATCCGCGCCTCCCAATCGTCTCCGGCGCTCAGCTGCTGGTCGCTCCAAATCTCCAGAGCTAGGCGCTCATCGTTGAGCGCTAGGATTCGCAAATAACTTTCGAGGTCTTCCCTCCAGGCCACGTCTTCGTGCGCATAACTGATGAAAATCGTCGTCATCGTCCACACCTGCCTAAGGCGCCGGCTCGGGGTCCAACTTCAGCTGCTTCCGCCCGAAACATCTGGCGCCTCCACTAACCCCACTGACTCCACTGGGCATTCCCTTCTTGGCATCAGATCCTCCTGGTTCCGCCGGTCGGCGCCAGCTCGAGTGCTTCGACGGACGCCAGTGGCGAGCTCCGTCAGCCAGCGGGACGCGGCGAGTCGCCGAAGCCGTTCATCTATCTCCAGCGCATTCCGCCCCCCAAATACCCCATCGCAGTCGAAGACTCTTCGCGATGGCCTCGTCGATGCGCTCGCCTTCTAGCTATCTAATGATCGCGGCTTAGATAGTTATCCAAAGTCGCGGAGAGCCTCTTCAGGAAGAGTTCTGAACGCCCAAGGTCGTTGAATAGCCTCTTCAGGAAGACTTCCGGACGTGAAATGTCATTGAATCGGCGATCCGTGGAGAGTTCTGAGCGGCCAAGGCGCAACAATCATCGCTTGAGATCTCACAGCCCTGCCTCTATGGCGGTGCTCTCAGCTCTCCTTGCCACCCTGCTTGAAGAAATCTCCCAAGCTGCCGAAGCCCGCCGAGCCCGAACTCGACTCTTTAAAGTCCGCAATCTCACGCCGCTCTTCGTCGGTCTGTTCGGCGACCTCCCGGGAGAGCGAGATTCGACGTTTACTCGGATCAACATCGAGGACGCGCACCTGCAAGTCCTGACCGAGCTCGACGAGCTGGCGGGCATGACGCGCATTACCGTCACCACCTAGGACGCTGATGTGGGCCAGCCCCTCGAGACCAGGAGACAGCTCGACGAAGGCGCCGTAAGGCTCGAGACGCATGACCCGGCCGGCGGTGATCTTGCCGACCGGGAAACGACGTTCGACACCTTCCCAGGGATCTTTTTGCAAGGCTCGCATCGAAAGCGAAATGCGCTCGGTCTGCCCCGCCTTCTGTGGTGGCTCGATCTTGAGCACTTGGACTTCGATCGATTGGCCTTCGGTCAACACTTCTTGAGGATCGATATCGCGCTGATAACTGATCTCACTGACGTGCAACAGCCCTTCGAGCCCGCCGAGGTCGACGAAGGCGCCATAACTGGTGATGGACGTGACGGTGCCTTCGATCACCGCGTCCACTTCGAGCCACTCGCGGACTTCGGCAGCTCGACGGTCAGCCTCTTCTTGCAATAAGACGCGCCGCGAAACGACCAGATTGAGACCGCGGCCGGATTCCTCATATTTGGTGATACGGAACTCGAACCGCTGGCCGACGAACACACCAGGATCTTCGACATAACGCAGATCGAGCTGCGACACTGGGCAGAAGGCCCGCATGCCACCGACGGTGACGTCAACACCGCCTTTGTTCTGAGACTCGACCAGCCCCTCGACCGGCAACCTCTGCTCCCAAGCCATTCGCAACTCCGAGCGCATCGCCTCGCCCCGGCCCGGACGCACCCGCAGCGTGACATTGCCGCCGTCGTCAACCGACGACACCAGGCCGGTGACGGAATCTCCTACCTCCACCGTCAGCCGGCCATCTTCATCGAGTAGCTCGGTGCGGTCGACCGCACCCTCCGACTTGCCGCCGAGATCAACGAAGATCACCTCTCCGCCAATCGTCATGACCGTGCCCTCGACCTTTTGGCCGACCTCCGGTCGCTCACCCCAATTGTCATAATCCGCCAGCATGCTGGCGAAGTCTTGCTCGTTTTCTTGGTTGGACATCTGTGGAGTTTAGCGCACCAGCGACTCGTGCGTGGCACCACCGAAATCACCGTCGGCGTCAGCG
>JAJCXQ010000152.1 GCA_029263355.1 Acidobacteriota bacterium
AACGTCGTCTCGGAGAAGCGTATGAGCCTGATCTCAGGCGATGACGCCACCTCTGAGATCGCCAGCGTCCCAGGCCGAGCACCGATTGGAGGGCGCTTGTTCCTGAACAGTCCGTGCATCATTCGAACCAATCATACACCCTGACGGCGCATGGCTCCGCAGGTGATGGTCGCTTGCGCAGCAGCGCTCTAAAATGCAAAAACCCTGCTCGCGAGCAGCAGGGAAGGTCGTCAAGCCTTTTTTTGCGGCGACGTTTGCCGCAGGTGTTGCCAAGAGGATCTGACGGGTAGTGCTCAGGCGTAGGCCGGTGCTCCCGTACCATCGTCGCCCGGCTTGCGGAACCAGTTGCCAGGCAGTCGTGGCAACGGTTCGTCGTCCACCGCACGCTCATTTTCTTCGTTCCAACCGATACCGTGGCAGAAGGCCCGTAACGAGTTGCGACTCGAACGCCGGTCACACCGCGCCGCGCTCCGCCGAGTACCTCGGGGCGCCTGCGGCAGGGCGGTCGAAACGCTTGCGGAACGCCTGATGTCTTGCACTTGCCTTTCCTCCGTGTTTAGGGAAGTGGTCGCTGCAAGCCTCTACATAAGCAAGCCTTATACCAGCTCGCATCAGCGACCGTCGAAGCTGCTTTAACCTTTCATAATCAGTACTTTAGGTGGCTCGCTACGATGCCTTGGTAGCCTGAAAGAAAGCCAGGAACGGAAACCTGATACCGAACGATTCGGATCTCTGTTTCCGATTGAGGGAACCGCAGAAGCGTGGTTGTTTTCATTCTGACGGTAGGCAGCCCCGCCTTGTCACCGCGAGATCGAGATTTTGCCGCTCCAAAAGGCTGCGGTGCGATGACTTTCCTCTAGCCGGACCGACTAGTCGATGAGCCTGCGGGTTCCCCGGCCCCGCCTGCGGTCGGTGCCGTGCTTGCCACTATTGCCTTTTCGCTTCCGGGTGCGGTGATCGGGGACGTAGTCGTCGGAATCGGCTGGCGGCTTGTATGGCCTATCGTCGGTTTTATCTGGATGGCGCGGGATTTTGCCCTTGACTGGCAGCGGCTCGGAATCTTGTGCCGCTGATCGGGCGCCGTCCTCCGGCGCCCATCTCAGGTTCAACACTTGCCCGCCGAGCTCGCGGCCGTTGAATACCGCGAGGGCAAGCTCGGTCAGCGCCTGATTGCGATATTCGACCAGCCCGAAGCCACGCGGGCATCCGGTCCGCTGATCGATGGGTATCTTGACCGAAGCTGCCGCTCCCAACGAAGAGAGGAACCTCTCGAGCTGTTTCTCGGTCGTCTGGCGGTTGAGATTACCGACAATCAAGCTGGCGCCCATGAACGCTCCTGGAATTCTTTGGACTCTTCCTACGCCACGAAGTCCGTTCTACTCGACGGTCGCCGGTAAGCGACGGGGAGGTCTCGGAATGAGACCTCCCCGGCCGGCGTGTTCCGTGACTCGTCAAAGTACGCCGGTTCCAACGCCGACTTGCGATCCGCGTAGCAAGCTCTGTGCCAGGTGCAGTCGGCCCAGATGCAGGCTCCTAGGGCGCCACCTCGGGGAAAATAGGAATGTGGCGTTCTGTCAATCGGAAATAGAATTCCGGAAATCCATTTCGTTGCGGGACAAATGGCGTTCGATAAAACGCCACATTTGTTGGAATCCTCTCAGGGGCTGCGGGAGAGTCGCCACGGATCGGATCGCCTGGGGTTGCCACCGGCAACACGAGAGCTGCCTGCGAGCTGCGACCCACCGGTACGAACGCCTCCTGCTCCACCTGCGGCACCGCGGCGCGGCGGCTCATACGAAAGATGCCGTAGGAGCCGAGGAGGACCAGGACTGCCGCGAAATAGGCGAAGAGACTACGGGGTCCCAAGATGCCCATCAGTGTACCCGCGGCGAGCGGACCGGCAACGGCGCCAACGAGGCCTGCGCGAACTCTGAGGAGGTGCCTAGAAATCCGCTACCCACGAGCAGGATGCCGATGCCAACGAGTGGCAGGGATCGCGACCATCGCGGAGGTCTTCCAGGAGTGCAAGCGGGGTGCCAGCGGCTGGGCGCAGAGAAATTCGCCGCCCCGCCTACCGCCGTTGTTGAAAGTTCAATGGCCATTCAGCGAAACCGATTCAGGTCCGGGCCAGGAGCAGCTGCGACCCGTGATGGAATCGGCAGGCGGTGCCCGAACGCTCGGTTGAAAATTTCGATGAACCTGACCCCATTCGACACCGCGCGAAGCGGCGCTCGCGCCGCTGCTTGATGGCGCGCCGCGAGCGGATGTCAGGGCCTACGCCATCTTCGCCCGTGGGCGGTCGAGGTGTGTCGAGAGGAGCCCCGCCAGGACGCCGACGCCGTCCAATAGGGGATCGCAGGCCGGTAGGCCAGTCTCGCGGCTGACCGCCTCGGCGACGGTCGGAACGATATGGCGCTCGATGCCTTCGTGATTGATGGTAATAGCGACTACGGGCCTGCCTGAGAGGAGCTCGATAGCTTCGATCTGCTGTCCCAGCGGGTGAAGGGGATAGCCCGGGAAGCCATCGTATTCATCGCGCGCTGGCGCGTGCTGTAGTACCACGATGTCGGGCCGCGCGGCGGCGAGGATCTCGAGTCCGCCGGGGTAGGCCGGGTTCATCAGGCTACCCTGGCCTTCGACGACGATCACGTCGGGCTGGCGCTCGTTCCAAGCGCTCCACACCGCGTGTTCGATCTCTCCGGCAACGAAGTCGTTGACCAAGGAATCCATCACTACACCATAGCGCGCTCCCTGCATCCAGGCGGTCTGACCGGTGCCGATCATCTCGGCCTGGTAGCCTGCCTTCTCGAGTGCGTCGACCAGTAGCCAAGCCGTCGTGCGTTTGCCCACCGCCGAGTCTGTACCTAGGAGGGCCACCTTTAGCGCCTTGACCCCCTCGATCTTGCCACTGAAGAAGTGAAGCTCCGACCGTGGCGGCGGCTTGCGTACGTCGCGTAGGTTTACCCTTGCCTCGGCCGCTGCGGCGGCGATCTCGGGGTCCTCACTCAGGAAGTCGTGAAGCCCGCAGTCGATGTTGAGCCCCAACTCGATCGCCCGCAGTATAGTGGTCCGATGCCGAGGGCTCAGCCGCCCGCCGTCGGGCGCCAGACCTACAACCAGGTGGGTGGCCGGGAGATCTTGGTTATTTGCCTCGAGGATTGCGTCGGGTACATCGAGCAAGATGGGAATGCCGCAAGCCTTGCCGTCGAGCACCGTACCGGCGTCGCGCCCGGCTCGTCGGCTGTCGACCACGGACAGCACCCGGTAGCGGTGTGAGCGGCGCACCAGGCCGTGAGCGGTCTTACCGTTGGTGGTGCCGAAAGCGCTCTCACAATAGACGATGGCGTTGCCCTCGGGAAAGCCGCTAGCCGTGGGTTGGATCTTGTTGGTTGATTTCTTCATGAAAACCTCCATCGCGATGATGTGGGTGGGTTCAGTATCGACGTTCGTAAATTTCTTCGAGGCTGAGATCTTTCAAATGCTCGACCAGCTCGACCAGGTGGGCGATCGACACCTGCCAGATCTTCTCGCCCTTCTCTGCGGTCGCCTTTGTCGGATCGCCCAAAACGCCGCTTTCCGAGAGC
>JAJCXQ010000153.1 GCA_029263355.1 Acidobacteriota bacterium
AGAGTTGGATATCCGCATCCTCGCGGCGTCCAATAATCAGCTGCTTGCCGGCCCAAGAGATACGAGCGTGCTCGCGTGATTTCTCGTATGCGATGAACTTCATCTGGAAGAGGTTCTCAATTTCCGGCGCTCGACGAGTGCCGCGTCTCGTATCCCTGCCAGCAGACCCGATTACGCCCAAGTTCTTTCGAGCGGTAAAGCTCTTGATCAGCACGTTCGAACAAGCTGGAAGCTTCTTCCTCGGGCTGCAGCATCACCCCTCCAACACTGGTTGAAACAGTGATCTGTGCGTGTCCCGGAATCGGGTTCGATTGCTGGGCACAGCTGCGGATCCGCTCGGCTCGATCCATCGCCCGATCGGGCTCTATCTCAGTTAGAACGACGGCGAATTCGTCACCACCGAAACGGCAGGGTAGATCGCTCGTGCGGACACAGTCGGTGATTATCGAGGCTAGGCGCTTCAAGACCTCGTCGCCAGCGGTATGCCCGAAGGTGTCGTTGACCCTCTTGAACTCGTCCACGTCAACCAAGATCAGCGCCAAGCCAGTACCGGTGGCGTGAGCCCGTTCGATGAATTTGTCCAACTGCAGATTGAGACACCGCCGATTGTAGAGCCCGGTCAGTTCGTCGGTATTCGCTAGTAGCTCCTGATAGCCAACCTCCTCGCGAGTTCGCCTCAAATAGTCCAAGGTGCTCTCCAACTCACGATTCTTGCGTCGCAGACTGGCGATCAAGCGATGTTCAGATGCGAGGAGGTAACCACAAGTATGGCGTAGTAGACGAACCAAGAGTCGCGGCTGAGTTTGGTATAGACGTTCAAAAGCAGTTTCGTCGATGACCCGCAGCAGGCATTCTGTTTTAGCTCGCGCAGTCGCGGTTCTGAGGTGGCGCCCGGTGACGAATGCGAGCTCACCGAAGACCGCGGTCGACGTGAGCGATTTTCCTGACACTCCGTCGGCGAAAGTCAGTTCAACCTCACCTTCTTCCAGCACGAACATGCTGTCGCCGTACTCATCGCGCCGGAACAGCACGTCGTCGGTCTTACAACGCCGGGTTTTGCCGGCTGTACAGATCGCCGCTATTTCTTCGGCTGAAAAGCCGTCGAAAGGAATCGCTTCGTAGGAAGGCTCGATTGAATTCATGATGAAACGAATCTCTAAGACCACCGGATGGTAGCAGATGCCTGGACGATCTCTCCCTTGTGAGGACACATTCGGCTATGGTTTCTGAATTGATCGAAGGGTAGAATGAGACTCTACTGAAAACCTCGTGAGGGAGTGGGATCCAGATCTCAGGCTGAGAAGGAAACTGGATGGCTGTCAAGCTCAAAGACGTTATTGCTGAGATGAAATCGGTCATCACTGCTGGTGATCGCTACTCGGCGCAAGAGAGGTCTCGCCGAGTTCTACAACTCGCGGGAGAATTCCTGTCTGCGGCGCTCGGTGGGGTTGCCCGCAATGGGCAGACGGCGATTCTGATGGTCGATCGTGATCTGGGGCAGTTGATTTTTGCCTACCCAGAACACCTGGCACGCGGAAACGTCTTGCCGATCGACGACAAGAGCTTTGCTGGTCAAGTAGTTACGAGGAAAGCTGCTCTTCTCGAGAACAGCGTACCGCGGGAGCCGCACAAAGACTTCTTCGAACGGATACCAGATCCAGCCGGGGAAGTTCGGTCAATCGAGAAGATGATCGCCTCGCCGCTGTTCGGCGCAGAAGGCGAAGTGATCGGTGTCATCGAAGTCAGTCGCGCTGGCCAGGAATCGACAGGGATGGAGGCTAACTTCCAGCCAAGGGATGTTGCCAACCTCGAAAAGAGCTGTCGTGTGTTCGCTCCGTTCATTGCGCGAAGCTGGACCCGCGAACGGGGATGGTGAGGCAAGCTCGGGCAGCACTGATCAAGTAGAGAATCGGTTCAGATTGGTGAACCGAGCATCAAGACACCGAAACCGGCTACAATAGTCAGAATCCAAGAGACTTGAACTAACGCCAGAGTAAGTACCCAGCGATCAACCGATCAACCAACGGGAGAACGTGGAGCATGAAGATTACCACCCATCGTGACGCTGATGAGGGAGTCACCACCGTCGAGCTCGTGGGCAAGCTGACGATCGGTGAAGGAGACGTCCAATTGCGAGAAGAGATCAACTATCTCCTCGAAAGCGGAATCAAGAAAATCCTGATCAACCTTCAGGGGGTCAAAATGATGGACTCATCGGGCCTCGGCGAATTGGTTCGAGTAAGGGCCAATGCCTTGAGCTCCAATGCGGTCGTCAAACTGCTGCACGTGGAAGACAAGGTTCAAGAGGTTCTCGAGATGACACGGCTGATCGGCGTCTTCGAAACCTTCGACGATCCGATCGATGCGATCGCGAGCTTCCGCAGCTGATCCGAGGCCCTGACCCGTCCGAGGCCCTGGCTCGTCCGCGGCCCTGGTCCGTCCGCGGCCCTGGTCCGTATCCGATCAGGCCGTAAGCATCTAAGCTGTACGAGCCTTGGGTTCGTACCCCAGGTTAGGCTTGAGCCATCGTTCGGCCTCTTGCAGGCTCATCCCACAGCGTTCCGCGTAGGATGCGACCTGATCGCGTCCTACGCGTCCAACTGCGAAGTAGCGAGCCGCAGGATGACTCAGATAGATGCCACTGACGGCGGCTGTCGGTACCGCCGCGAAACTCTCCGTCAGGCGTAGACCCGCGCGGGCTTCAGCCTCCAGTAGGTCCCATTGACGGCCTTTGAGAGTGTGATCGGGGCAGGCAGGGTAGCCGAAAGCTGGGCGGATACCACGGTACTTTTCTGCGATGAGATCGTCTCGGGTGAGTTTCTCATCCTTGCCAAATCCCCATTGGTGTCGAACTTTCTCGTGCAGGAGTTCTGAGTAGGCTTCGGCGAGTCTATCTGCCAACGCTTTGACCATGATGGCGTTGTAGTCGTCGTGTTCAGCCTCGTAGTGTGCGACCAAATCGTCGACGCCGATGCCTGTATTGACCGCGAAGGCGCCCACATAATCCATCGGGCCAGAGCTGGCGGGAGCAACAAAGTCGGCCAGTGAGCGGTACGGTTTCGACTTGTCAGGTTTCTCTTCCTGTTGCCTCAGCATCGGAAAACGCACCAGCTCCTGCTGGCAAGTTTCGTCAGTGAATAAGACGATGTCATCACCTATCGAGTGAGCTGGCCACAGCCCCCAAGATGCCTTGGCTCTCAACAAGCGTTGTGTGACGAGCTGTTTCAGAAGCTCTTGTGCCTGTTGATAGAGATCACGCGCCGCCTGGCCGTACTCAGGGTGATCGAGAACTTGCGGGAATCTTCCCTTGAGCTCCCAAGCGGTGAAGAAAAAGGTCCAATCGATATAGGGGACGAGTTCTTCCAGAGACTGATCTTCTTCGACCTGGAGACCTAATACAGCTGGCCGCGCTCGCTCTTCGGCAGTCCAATCGACCTGCAGTCGGTTTGCCTGAGCTTCCTCATACGACACTAGAGGTTTGCGCGCTCGGCGGCCGTAGACTTCTCTGAGCTCATCCTGGAGGTCGCGGTTCTCGGTGTCGAAGTTTCCTTTTTGGTCTGGGTCCAGGAGCTTGGATACCACTCCGACAGCGCGAGATGCATCTAGAACATGCACCGTTGGGTGGGTGTAATGAGGAGCGATTTTGATGGCTGTGTGCTGGCGAGATGTGGTCGCGCCACCGATCAAGAGTGGCAGGTCGAGGTCTCTGCGTTCCATCTCTTTCGCCACGTACTCCATCTCCTCGAGCGACGGGGTGATGAGACCGGATAAGCCGATCACGTCGACCTGCTGGTCGATCGCCGTCTCCAAAATCCTTGATGCAGGTACCATGACGCCGAGATCAACGATCTCGTAGTTGTTGCAGCCCAGAACCACGCCGACGATGTTCTTGCCGATGTCGTGGACATCGCCCTTGACCGTCGCGAGCAACACTTTGGGGCGCCCTCTATCTTCGAGGTTCTCCTTTTCGTCTTCCATGAACGGCTCTAGGTAAGCCACGGCACGCTTCATCACGCGCGCGCTCTTAACCACCTGTGGCAGGAACATCTTGCCGGAGCCGAAAAGATCGCCGACGATATTCATGCCGTCCATCAACGGCCCTTCGATAATTCGGATCGGGCGTTCGTACTTCAGTCGAGCTTCTTCGACGTCGCTCTCGATGTGGTCGACGATGCCTTTGATCAGAGCATGAGAGAGGCGGGATTCGACCGTGGCGTCCCGCCAAGCGAGATCGTCTTGACGATTCCGGGATTTGCCTTTGACGGTCGCGGCGAAGTCGACCAAGCGTTCAGTTGCGTCTGGGCGGCGATCAAAGAGTACATCCTCGGCGAGCTGAAGAAGATCTTTGGGGATCTCTTCGTAGACTTCGAGCTGGCCGGCATTGACGATGCCCATGTCCATTCCGGCTTTGATCGCATGGTAGAGAAAGGCGGCGTTCAACGCCTCCCGGATCGTATTGTTGCCGCGGAACGAAAAGGACAGGTTCGAGACTCCGCCGGACACCTGGGCGCCAGGGCAACGTTCCTTGATGCGACGGGTGGCTTCAAAAAAGGCTTTGGCATAGGGGTTGTGCTCTTCCATG
Organism: Acidobacteriota bacterium; assembly: GCA_029263355.1. Classification (GTDB taxonomy): domain Bacteria; phylum Acidobacteriota; class Thermoanaerobaculia; order Multivoradales; family J023; genus JAAELT01. Next base: position 4,583 of record JAJCXQ010000153.1, read on the forward strand.
CCGGTCGCGATCGCCAGAATGTTGGGGTCAAAAATGATCTCCTCAGGGGCGAATCCCACTTCATCGGTCAGGATGCGATAAGCGCGTTCGCAGATAGCCACCTTCTGATCGGCATCAACAGCTTGCCCCGACTCGTCAAAAGCCATAACGACAACGCCAGCGCCGTAACGCTGCAGGATGCGTGCCTTTTCTCGGAACGCGTCTTCTCCCTCTTTGAGGCTGATCGAGTTGGCGATCGCCTTACCCTGAATCCATTTGAGGCCGGCTTCGATGACCGAGAACTTCGAGCTGTCGACCATGATCGGTAGCCTCGAAATTTCAGGCTCCGAGGCGATCAGCCTCAGGAATCCAGCCATTACCTCTTCAGAATCGAGAAGACCTTCGTCCATATTGATGTCGAGAATGTTTGCGCCACCTCGAACTTGGTCGAGTGCGACTTCGAGCGCGGTTTCGTACTTACCTCTCTTGATCAGGCGAGCAAAACGCCGTGAGCCAGTCACGTTGGTGCGTTCGCCGATCATGATGAAATTGGAGTCGGGGCGTAACACCAGAGGCTCCAAACCGCTGTATCGAGGATAAGGACGTGCTGCTGGGACAGAGCGTGGAGAGCGGGTCGCGAGAGCTGTAGCCACAGCACGAATATGCTCTGGCCGGGTACCGCAACAGCCGCCAGCGATGTTCAGCCAACCCTCGGCTGCGAACTCGTCCAAAATGCTCGCGGTGTCTTCAGGCTTTTCGTCGTATTCGCCGAATGCGTTGGGAAGTCCAGCGTTGGGATAACAGCTGACAAAAACAGGTGCGATATTCGACAATTCTTCAACATAGGGGCGCATCTCGGTGGCGCCGAGGGCACAGTTGAGGCCAACGGAAATCGGCCGTGCATGGGCAACTGAGATCCAGGCCGCGTCCAGGGTTTGTCCCGACAGTGTGCGTCCACTTTTGTCGGTGATGGTCAGTGACAACATCACCGGTAGTCGACGCCCCTTTTCGGCGAAGAGCTCTTCGAGAGCCACGATCGCTGCTTTCAGATTCAGCGTATCGAACGTCGTTTCGGGCAGCAGGGCATCCACACCTCCATCGAACAAGCCGCGGGCTTGCTCCTTGTAGGCGTCCTTGACCTGGTCGAAGGTCACGGCTCTGAAAGCTGGATTGTTGACATCCGGCGACAGGGAAAGCGTGCGATTCATAGGGCCGATTGAGCCGAGAACAAAACGAGGCTTCTCGGGATTGCTGTTTGTGAAGTCTTCCACCGCCCGTCGTGCGATGCGGGCCGATTCGACGTTTAGCTCGTAGACCAGAGACTCGGTGGCGTAGTCTGCCTGCGAAATTGCCTGAGCGTTGAAGGTATTGGTCTCGATCAGATCAGCGCCAGCATCGAGGAAGCTGCGATGGATCTCTTCGATGACGTCCGGGCGGGTGAGGGACAGCAGGTCATTGTTGCCCTTCAGCTCCTGAGGATGAGCTCCGAAACGTTGCCCACGGAAATCGTCTTCGGTGAGGTTGTAACCCTGGATCATTGTGCCCATGGCACCGTCCATGATCAGGATGCGATCTTTCAGAAGGCTGGTCAGTATCTCTTGTGTCGACTTGGCCATGGACTGTTGCCCTCAATCAAGCTCCGGTCGCGGAGCGCGGAATGTCTGATCTGTTGTCTCGAGCGAAGCAGCTGTAAGTCAGGCTTCGGTGGCGCCCCGGACATCGGGAGCGCGGTGGTCGAGGGATGTTGGAGGCGGCCCTTATAGCAGGGCCGAGGGCATTCGCATCAGTGCAAAGACGGGGAATTTCAGGCAGGTCTTCATGATCAGGATCTCCACAATCCTTGGGAGGCTACACCGCAGATTGTGGGATTGCAAGCCTGCTGCCGCTACATCTGGGCTTTGTCAGATCATCGAGTGATCACTTTCGGCTCGGGATCTCGCCTATTTAGATGAGGCCTCAAGCTGTTCACGCGCGGCCTCCGGCGATGGCGAACGGATGCAGGGACGGTAAGACTTCGGAGTGCTGTTCAACCACCGTCGCTGTCGCAAAGGCTGACTCTCAACACTTTGATACGCACCGTTTTAAGGTGACAGCAAGGAGAATCGCAAATGTTGGAAGATTATCTAGAGGGGGCCGCTGCCGCGCCCCGTCCCGGAGAGGTCTGGGTCTGGGCAAGGCATGGCGATATCAGTCGATTCGAGGGGCGCACCATTCCGGTTGATGGACGCCGGTATCGCTGTGACGGTCGAATCTTGATCGGCGACGTGACGCAACTGCGGGCGCGTTTCACTCTCGACACTCGAACTACAGGATTGATTGATCGGCAGTCGGTGCTCTTCTTCTACGACAACCGATGGCATCGGTTGGGCTCGTCCCAGCTACTCACCACCCTCGGGGTAGATGAAAACGAATTCCCGATCTCTTGGTCGCCCGATCGCGATCTGGACTGTGCCCGCAGCGGACCTTACCTGTTGGCGCCCGCTTAACCATTCGAGATGGAGGGTCAGCCGTTTCGCAGACATTGTAGGATGATCAAGTGGCGGGACGTATCTGCCGTGAGGTAACGAGATACGGCATGCAAGATTCTGCCTGTGTCCTCTTTGCTGTTCCACAACACCGTCGCTTGGTGTTTCTGGCGGTAGCAGGCGTAAATCGCGTTGTCGGAAGGGGCATAATAGAGGAACGCGCCGCCCTTCTCTGGACTGTCGCCCCCAAGGCCATAGAGGACCGCGAACACGTCTTGGCCAACCCATTCCCGCGGCCAATAGAGGTCACGATGCCAACCGATCCCCGCAGGATCGAGATCTTGCAGCGAGAGCGTAAGCGAATATTCGTCGCGCTCGAGCTCAAAACCCGTCAACTGAAGAAACCGATCGCTCGCCAGCCCAGCGTCGAAGACATCGAACACATCGGGCGCCTCCGTCCGCTCGAGCTGGCCCCATTTGCCCATGCGTTCGATTGCGAGCTGTTCGATCAGTGAGTCTAGGACCGGTCGCTGCTGTGGCTCGAGAAGAAAGTCGATCGTCACACAGTGAGCTCTTTCCAGCTCTTCGACGGCGGTGTCGAGCTGCGAGAGGGACCGGCATGATGCCATCCTGCATTGTCTTGGGATCTGTGGATTGTCGATCATCTGCTGTAGCGTGCAGACGCCTGCAGCAACGTCGCTCAACTGTGGCCAGAGCTCCCGCGGCATCGCTTCGAGAGCTCGATTGTCGGACAACCTGGGTAGGTCAGCGGCAACCGCCAATAAAGCGAAGAGATGAGGCCAATCTCCGCGATCAAAAGCATTCCAAGCTTCACCGGCGGTTGTCGGATGCTCGCTGAGGTAAGCGAGAATCCTCTCGCTTGCAGGTGCCGTCACGAAACTCAGGCTGCGAGAGAGGACGGGAAGTCGATCGCGAACGCCTCACCGATCAACTCTAGATAGTTCTCGGCGAAGACAGCCAGATCTTCGGTCGCCAGCAATTCCGTGAGTCGTTGCTGACTCCCAGCAAGCTCGCCACCGATCAGACCCGCTTGTAACAGCTCCAGTTGTAGTTGAGCGGCAGCGTACATCTCCTGATGCAGGATACCGAGGTAGCGTTCAAGCCGCAGGTCGGTGCCTTCGCGCATGACCTCGAGCTCGATGCGTGCGTGTTGCCAAGTGGAGGCTTGGATCAGCTCCTTGGCGAGCCGTCGTTCCCGCGGGCTCTGTAAGCTTCCATGATCTAGGCTGTCACCACTTCGCAGTAGACGCTTGAGCAGCTCGACTTTGGATCGCAGAGTGGTGGGAAAGTTGGCCGCAGGAGCCTCTCGCCGCTCATCGATTGCGTCCTCGGGCAAGGCATAGAAGACGCCGCCATTGGTAATCTGAATCGCCTTCTCGTCCAAATCGTACAGACGCGCGTCGCCGGTGACACAACTGTCGCGCTCATAACTGCCATAAAGATGCAGGGTCAGGTAGGGCTCCTGACCGACATTTCCCATCTGATGGATGAGCTCATGGCTGACCGCGACGACGCTGTCAGGTGCGAACTTGCGCCGTTCTGCCGTCGTCAGGACTCCACCTTCGATCTTGAAGATAGCGTGTTCTGTCGGTCCAAACACTTTGACCGCTCCCCATTGGGTGTAACCGTGGTCGTGAATGGCAGCCATGTCACCATCGACCCAAGACATCACCATCAGCTCGAAGTAGCCGCCATCAAAAACCACTTGGCGACCATAAGAATCTTCTTTCGGATGATCAAATCTGGCCCAGGGCGCAAGATCTTCTGCGGTGACGCCGGATTCGATGAGAAGCCTCTTGCAGGACGTTGGAGTCAGTTGCTGTTGTTCTTGAACGGCTTCCACCAAGCGCTGTACCCGAATTGGCCAGCTGCTACAGTTGGGTTGTCCTCCTGAACGCATGTTGACGACCTCCTAACTCTTTACGTCGTTCATGTCAGCGCCATTTGTTTCGCGTGGTCTGAGCAAGACTGCGAAGTTGCGCAGCAAAAGCTCGAGCACGACCCTGTGGCGGCCACTGAATTGCGAACGAATATTGTGAAATGTTGACCGAGATGGCCGGCAGTGACCCACTTTGGGATACGCCAGCGGATTGCTGGCCAGCGTAATGAGTGATCTCGGGTGTCTTCCGAGAGCCGAACGCCAGCAGTGCAGCACCGTGACCTGATTCTATACGCCAAGGCGATCTCCATCAACTCTAGGCAGGAGGGTGGATCCTCGAGGTCACGGCCTTGCATAGCTGACAAAAGGCGAAGAAATTCCAGAATTTTTATATCTGGGGGCGAGCTTTGACAAAGGGAGACTCAACGGTGGTTCGACACACGTTATTCAGTGGCGACTAACGAAGATCGAGAACTAATCCACAGACATCGAAGTCTTCACAGGGCAGGAAGCCCCTGTCGGTTTGGGGCTAGGCTCCCTCAGCGGTATACTCATATTGTCCCTTCGGGCGATAGGGCTACCGTCGATGGAGACGGCTGAGTCATTCGGAGCCGCGTGTCGGAAGACGCGGTGCTCTGTCCGGGAGGAAACTGTCACCCTGTGTCGAACGATAAGAACTTGGCCCAAATGTTTTGTGATTTCGGGTCAGGGTTTACGTGGAGAGTCGACACTAAAATGGATAAGTACATTCAGGAGAAACTATGTCTGACTCTATTCTCGATCTCGTGACTCAAGCTCTCGGCAGTAATGGCACCCGTCAGATCGGACAGCAACTCGGCGTGGACGAGCAGGCTGCGAACAAAGCGGTCTCCGGCGCGTTACCGGTGATCCTGGCAGCACTGGCCCGCAACTCGTCCTCATCCGGTGGTGCCGGCGCCCTGGCCAGTGCTCTCGACCGTGACCATGACGGCTCGATTCTCGATGATATTGGTGGATTCCTCGGCGGCGGAGGGGCTTCAGGCGCCGGTGAGGGCATCTTGAAGCATGTCCTCGGTGGTCGCCAATCCCAGGTTCAGAATGGCCTAGGACAAGCGAGTGGCTTGAGCTCCGGGCAGGCAGGCCAGTTGATGGCGATGCTGGCGCCGATCGTGATGGGCGCCCTAGGCAAAGCGCAACGTGGCCGCGGACTGGACTCTGGTGGAATCGGAGCGATGCTCGGCCAGGAGCAGAGGCATATCGAGAAGCGTGAGCCGGCACTGGGTGGACTGCTGGGCAGTCTCTTGGATCAAGATGGAGATGGCTCGGTGGTTGATGACATCACCAAGATCGGCGGTAGCTTGCTCGGTGGCCTGTTGGGTGGCCGACGGTAGCGGGGGATCGTACCTGCCCCTTAATCCGAAGCCTTCCCGCGTGTTCCAAAGCTCACGCAGGAAGGTTCGGAGGGTGGGGAACAAAGGATCGGCTAAGCGAAGATCTCCGCGATCCTCAGCTCGGGCATGCCCATCATCTCCCGGTAGCGAGCGACCCACTCGATCGCTTCCTGCTTCGTATCCAACTGGATTATCGAGAATCCCGGGATCAATTCTTTCCCTTCGATGAAGGGACCATCGGTTACCGATACCTCGTCCCCATCCTTGCGGACTCTGAGGGTGGTCGAGCTCAGCCGGCCCGTTGCGACGATCACCCCCGACTTCATGCCTTCTTCATGAAACTTGCCGATCTCAGCCATCTCCTCTGGGGACGGCGGCGCGGAGCGCTGGGGCGGTTGACTCTCTTCCATGGTGAAGTAGACGAAAAACTGCATGGTGTCTCCTGGTTTCGGCGCGGATTCGTTCCCGCTCCTGTTTTGTTGTTCATGGGTTAGTCGAACAGTAGGGGCCGCGAGGGACATCGGCGAGGTTTTACTTTGCAAGT
>JAJCXQ010000154.1 GCA_029263355.1 Acidobacteriota bacterium
AAAAGCCTGACTAAAAATGCCGCCTCCGGTACCATTGCCGGGGTAGCTTCGTGGACCCGGTGCTGCGGCGCCCCTGGGCTGTCCGTACGCCCGCCGGCTCGATGCCTGCTCGCACGAGATGGCGCGCGATTTAGGCCTTGAGGTGAATTGAAGGTACTCGAACAGACCAAGGATGGTCATCACAAACAACTAGGGAGAATCAACCATGGCACGTGGTGTAAACAAAGTAATTCTTGTCGGCAATCTGGGCCGGGACCCTGAGATGCGCTCGACGACTTCCGGCATGCCGGTAGCCAACTTTTCTATCGCCACCAACCGCCGGTGGAAGGACAAAGAAGGGAACCGGCAGGAACAAACCGAGTGGCACAATATCGTCTGCTTTGGGCGACAGGCAGAGATCGCTGGTCAGTATCTCACTCGAGGCCGGCAGATCTATGTCGAAGGTCGGCTCCAAACCCGTTCGTGGGAAGACAAGCAGAGCGGTGAAACCAAGTACCGCACCGAAATCGTCTGCGATAACTTCCAGATGCTTGGCCAGCGTGGCGATGGCGGTGGTGGCGGTGGCGGTGGTAACTATGGCGGCGGTGGTGGCGGCGGCAGCTATGGTGGTGGCGGTGGCGCCGGCGGTGGCAGTTTTGGTGGTGGTGCTGGCAGCGGCGGTGGCGGTGGCGGTGGCCAAACGCCGGGTACCGACATGGGCCCAGAGCCAGAAGACGACGATATTCCCTTCTGATCGCTGGGCTACGAAGCCAACCCGGGGCGTTCGGACATGGACGCCCCGGCGGTCTCAGCCGTAAATCGGACAGAAGACAGGCGACATCCGGTAACGCGATCGCAGCCGAATCAACATGCAGCGATCCGCGTCTCGAAGGGCCTGCTCCTGAGACACGTCTCTCCCTTGAGGGCCACCGAACGTCGGTCGCCTTGGAGGGAGCCCAGCGACCGGCCGGTCAAGATCTCACGTCGCCAACCCGCGATGTTGAGAGGATGTCTCATCCACTCACCCAACACGGAGATCTCGACCATGATTGATGCTGCCCGCTCACCTAGAGCTCTGCCCCTACGCCTGCCTCTGTTGCCGATTCTTGCCTTGCTGATGTGGTTCTCCTTGGTGTCAGCCAGTTTCGCTGACTCCCCCACCTCCTCGCTGCCTAGCTCGACGACCGCCGAACCCGCTTTGGTGTTGGAAAATGACGAAAGTATCGACTTGATCTTCGAAGAGCCGACCTCGGCCACCGATATCTATCGCGCCGCCAGCAAAGCTCTTGGGCTCAACGTGCTGTTCGATCCCAAACTGAAGGACCGCGAGATATCCCTGGTTCTGGAGCGAGTGCAGGCGAGCACAATTTTCGACCGCATCACCAGTGCTGCTGGCCATTTTTACAAGGTGCTCGACGAGAACAGCCTAATCATCGCCGACGACACCCCCCAGAACCGTCGCACCTACGACAACCAGCACATCCAGACCTTCTATCTTGAGCACGCCAAGCTGCCGGACCTGATGACCTTGCTGCGGAGCACGATCGGCGTTAAACATCTCGCCACCAACAGTGACCTCAACTCGGTGACAGTGCGTGATACCGCCTCCCGTACTCGCCTTGCCGAGGCACTGATCCAAGCCTATGACAAGCCGGCTGAGATCGTCGAAGTTGAGGTCGAGATTCTGGAGATCGAGGCCGGCGCACTCGGTCAGCTGAAGCAGACGGCCGACGGTAAGGCCCTGCCGCTACGGATCCACCACGATGCTTTACAACGCTTCCGTGTGAGCTCAGCCGCCCATTCTGTGACCCGGACGCAGTTGTCGTCGGTTGCGGGTAAAGAGGTCGAGCTCAACTTGGGCCACCGTGTTCCCTTCCCGATGAACGGGAGCAACGCAGCCGCAGCCCAGACCGGCGAGGTCAGCTATCAAGAAGTTGGGCTGAGACTACGCCTGACCCCGCGAGCTCATGCCAGCAGTGGTGAGATCACTTTGCGGGTCGACCTCGAGATCAGTTATCTCGATGACCTGGCCGTCGCCGGCGGCTCACGACGCCCGGTTTCCACCTACCGTGAGCTCACTTCCGAGATCCGACTGGCCCGGGACGAGACAGTCCTCTTACGAGGCCTATGGAGCGTCGACGCCTGCTCGTCGCAACCTTCTGGCGATACCCTGGCCTTGCTGGCGCCTCAATCCTGCGACACTAGCCAGCGTCACCCTCGCCATCTCATCATCGCGCTGACTCCGCGCACCGCCCAACCCTCCGCCATCACCGCGCGCGATCGTCTGCCGTTGGCGATTGGTACCGAGGCCTTGATCGCCGATCCCCGCCCGGTCGAAGAAAACAAAATCGATCAAGCCGAGAGTCGAGAGGTGCGTGCCCGCCTGCGGCAGAAATTTGAAGAGCTCGAGCGGACGGACAACTGAGTCGGCTATACTGGTTCTGGTTGAGTTCTGACCGTGCGCGGACGACCTTGCGGCGCCCGGTCTGTTACAGAGTTGCAGTGTGACGGTGTGACGATGTGACGCAGATTCCAACCCATATAGATTTTATTGGTTAGCTTGGGAAGAGGATTTGAAAAAATCCTGGCGGTATGAAACTGCGTCACACCGTCACACCGTCACACCGCCGCAGTCGAAAACTGTGTTGCTCTCCGCCGTTCCGAAACTACGCCTGAGCGTCGATCCCGCGGTCCTTCAGGCTCAGAGACCCGAATCGAGCGTCGATTCGGGTCCCCTAACGCTGGGGAGTGCAGGATTTACTCTCGATCCGGGTCTCGGAACCTTGGGGAGATCAGGATCGACGAAAAAACGGGGTCTCGAGGCGTCGGGGACAGCAGGATCGAGTCTCAAACGGGGGCTCTGCGGGTTGGAGAGAGCGGTTTCGACCGTATCCCGCCACGAGGCCGGCGAGGAGATTCTGAGCACTAGAGAACTTGTAGGTGAACCCAGGCCGATGCGCTTGTTGAAGCGGTACTCGATCTCGGCGCCGACCCCTTCTCCCCCTTCGAGTTGCAGCTTCATGGTGCCGTGCAGGTGTCCTGCGGCTCCAGGTCCGAAAGTGCGAGATGTTACGGTAGCGCGACCGGGTGCCGCATGCTCAACTCACAGTTGACTCCACGCACAGGTGTCACCCGCCTCGAAACCGTCGACAAGGATCACTACCGTCGTCCTCTCCACGCTTGAGTATGGTGAGTCCGTGCCGCCGAACCATAGCTGTCCCACACAACGACGAAATTACCGTCCGCGTCCAGCGCCACCGAGGCACGACTCCGGGAAAACGTGGTGTAGGTGTTGACCTCTCATCTGAATAGAGAACTCTGGACAGGAGCTTCTCCCAAGACGAATGACCTACGGCGAAGCGCGGGCCAGCGGTGGCCGGATTAACCCGGTGAGTCACAGTGCGCGATTTCTCGTGGAAATGCCGAACGCCTATGTTGTAGAGTCGATTTGTCTATATCTAACCGGAGGCGGCAGGACTCCACAAACCCAGAGAGGGGATTTGAGACATGCGCATGATTTTGGCTGTAGTGTCTGTCGTCGCGCTGTTGACTGGGTTGGTAACACCACTTGCCGCAGAGATTCCGGATCGGTTGCATAGGGTCGACGACCCAAACGGGAACCCGTTTTGGGTTAGCGAAAGCGAGCTGCAAGCCGAGATCACTGCGAAGGCCCAGCGGCTAGGCTCGCAGCTCGCCGCGATCGAGAGCGTTACTAACCGCGACCGCCTAGAAGACCTGTTAGATCAGTATGTGAGGATCGGGGGACGATCTGGTAAGGGGGCCAAGTTTGAGATAACAGCGTCCGGCTCTATTGAGTCTTGCGAGCCTTGGAATCTCTCGTATCACCACGACTCGGGCGCCAAAAACATCGCCGAGCTTGCTGCGTTGTCTGTTGCGGTTCTCTCCGTTCGTGTCGTCGATTCAAAGCCTGGCATCCGTTACGGCATACCTGGCGAGCTTATCGA
>JAJCXQ010000155.1 GCA_029263355.1 Acidobacteriota bacterium
GACGCTGTCGACAGGGCGGTACAGTGCACGGGGGGCGGGCGTGCCGAGGAGCCCCTCGAGTGCGTCAAGCTCCGCGGGCGAACCGCGAAGATGGTACGCTTTGCCGGTCGAAAATTGTAGCTCGTTTCCGTCGGTCCTCTAGATCTCTCCAGGAGTCCTTTTAAGATATGAGTCGAAATCCGTTCCTAGACACGTTGTCGATTCCGGTGGTTGCCGCCCCGATGTTTCTGATTTCCGGTCCCAAGTTGGTTGTCGAATGCTGTAAACATGGGGTGATCGGCACGTTTCCGGCGCTCAATCAGCGCTCCACCGAGGGCTTTGATCAATGGCTTGGCGAAATCAAAGCCGAGCTCGCAGACCACCGCCAGCCTGATGGCCGGGCGGCGGCGCCTTATGGCGTCAATCTGATTGTCCACCACTCCAACCCCCGCGTCCAAGCCGATCTAGAGGTGGTGGTCAAACACCAAGTGCCGCTGGTGATCACCTCCCTTGGCGCGGTGTCGGAGCTGGTCGACAAGGTGCATGAGTACGGTGGTCTGGTGTTCCACGACGTTACCAATCGTCGACATGCCGAGAAGGCGGCAGCGGCCGGCGTCGACGGGCTGATCTGTGTCGCGGCGGGCGCTGGGGGGCATGCCGGTACTCTCAACCCAATGCCGTTTATCGCCGAGATGCGGAGTTTCTTCGACGGCACCATCCTGTTGTCCGGTTGCATCAGCAGCGGACAGGATGTTGCGTCCGCGATGCAGATGGGAGCCGATCTCGCTTACCTTGGCACTCGCTTCATCAACACTGAAGAAAGCCGCGCCAGCGACGACTATCGCCAGATGATCATCGACAGTCGCACCGCGGACATCGTCTACACCGCCGCGGTCTCAGGGGTGCCGGCCAACTTTTTGCGGTCCAGCCTGGAGTCGATGGGTATCACCAAGGAAATGTGGGCACAAAAAGCGAAGGTTGACTTCGGTAAGGAGCTTGATGCCGCCGAAGCCGAAGCCAAGGCCTGGAAGACTCTGTGGTCGGCGGGGCAGGGCGTCACGACGATCGCGGACGTGCTGCCGGTCGGTGGCCTGGTCGAGCGTTTGAAAGACGAGTTCCGTAGCGCGATCCAACAGCAAGCCGAGCTGCTGGATCGCTATTGACGACCTGGTGCCGGCGGCGCGGATCAGTCGATCGTGAACGACTGCAGCTCGACCGGCACGACGGTTTCGAAGTCGTAGATGATGTCGAACGGGGCACCGGTCGCCGCAATACGAAAGTCATCGACATTGCCGTCAAAGGCCGGCCAGCCGGAGCCTGCCTTGAGAGAGATGCCGGCCAAGGCGCCGGATTGGATGGCGATGTCGGGATAGGTCGACAGAATGGTGGCCCAGGTGCATGGGCTGGCTTGGGGGCAGGCCGCGGCTGCGCCCACGTCACCCACCACCGGCGTGCCGCTCGACCACCAGCGGGCTGATGCCGCGAGCGCATCCCATGCCTGCCAGGTGTTGGTCAAGACGGTGCCGCCGCTGACGTTGGCCGGCTCGAAGACCAGGCGTCCTTGCCAGCTAGTGGTACCGTCGGTGTTGTCGTAGTCGACGTTGAACTGCAGCGACAGCGCTTGCGGGGTGATGTCTTGGTAGGTTGAGTACCCAAGCACGCTGATGTCGGCGAGGGGTGTCCCAGGATGGTTTTGGGTGCCGATTAAGATACCTTCGGCCGGGCCCGCGACGACGATATTGGCGCTGCCCGATCCCCGCGGCGGCGTGGCCGGGCCGACCGCAAAATTGTTTGGCAGCGGCATGCCGCCGATGTCGTCAAAGAACACCCAGCCGTTGGGGGTGGTCTCGTTCACCGTGACAACGGTTTGAGCGGACAACCCTGGTGCCAGCAGGGCGGTCGTCGCGACCATGACTGCGACGAGAGTCCAGCGCGCTGAATTTGGGTGGCGGCAGGATGTCAGGTAACGGGTGGCGTGCATCATTTGGCTCCTCATCAGAAACCTGGTGGCGATGTGGTGTATGTACCGCGTATGGCGAATATCCCAGTACCCTAGAGAAAGTTTCTGAGTTTTGCAATGCAAGTGGAATCCTAAAGAGGAGTCGTCGCTTTTGGCTTTGCGAGATCGCGGTTGCCGGACCGAATCCTGCTACATTCTGCCGCGATCATGCTGAGAAGTTTCGCCAAATTCTACGTTGACGCATTCCGTGGTCTTCCGCCCTTGGTGTGGCGTCTGTCCGCCGGCCTGCTAGTGAATCGTGCTGGCACAATGGTGCTGCCGTTTCTCGGCCTCTACCTGGTGCGCGAGCTGGGATACTCGCCCCGCACCGCCAGCATCGTGCTGTTTGCTTTTGGGCTCGGATCGGTCGCCGGTTCCTACATCGGAGGCGCCCTCTCGGGTCGGTGGGGCACAACCAAAGTTCAGGTCGGGAGCCTAGTGCTATCGGGGGCAGGCTTCCTAGTCCTCGGACAGCTGAACACGTTGACGACGATGACGGTCGCCGTGTTCCTCGTTGGCGCGATCAGTGACGCCTATCGCCCGGCATGTATGACCGCGGTTGTCGAAGCGTCGCCGGCCGAGACGCAGGCGCGATGTATGGGGTTGATGCGGCTGGCGGCGAATAGCGGCATGGCCATCGGTCCCGCGCTGGGAGGATGGCTGGCTAGCATCGACTACGGTTGGATCTTCGTCGGCGATGCGGTGACGTGTTTGGCGGCGGCGGTGTGGTTGGCCGGTAGCCTGAGGGATAGGGGCGCGCCAACAGCCGGGCAAAGCCAGCGTCCAGTGGTGGCGGGAGCTTCGTTGTGGCGAGATAGCGCGTTTCTTAGTCTGCTGGGCCTGATCCTCCTTTCGACTCTGGTTCTCTTTCAGATCTTCGGGGCGCTACCGCTCTATCTCGCAACTGATTATGGGATGAGTGAAGGGCAGATCGGCCTGGTGTTCGCCTTCAATGCACTGCTTATCGTGATGTTCGAGATGGTTTTGATCAAAGGGTTGGAGAAGCGAGACGCTGGCCGGGTCCTCGGTTTCGGACTTTTCCTCATGTGTGCCGGCTTCGGGCTGTTGCAGTTCGGCGACAGCTTGTTGTTCGCGGCTGGCACGGTGGTGGTGTGGACGCTTGGCGAGATGCTGGCCTTCCCGTTTTCCAACGTTTTGGTTGCCAGGATGGCGGGACCCCGGCGGATCGGGCAGGCGATGGGCATGTACACGGCGGTGTTCTCGATCGCCTCGGTGATTGCCCCGGTCGTGGGGCTCTACACCCTCGATCGATTCGGCGGGGATGTGCTGTGGACTGCCGCGGGTTTGATCGGACTCCCTGTCTGGATTCTGACCGCCGCCCTGGCTCGCAGCCTGCGTCCATCGTCTGAAGCTGCAGAGTAAAGCAGCAGCGCGACCGCTGGCGCGGTGCTAAAAGCTCGATGAAGTCACTTGTATTCAGCAGCAAGACTTTGTTGAGTGGAAAAAATCTTGGCATCGGAAAGACCTGAGATCTTGGGCGGATACCGGAGTGGGCTTTAAAGCTCCTTCGCTGTAAATTACAACTTTTTTGTGGTATAACAATGGTATTGACAGTCAGAAAGTTGATTGACCGCAATCCCTGATCGGATCTTCGACACTGCACGCATCGAAGATCACTCAGAATTTCAGGGTGTGACGCTGTCTCTTAGAGGAGAGACATGCAGGGGACCTATCCGGGTTTAAAAGCCGGACGTGGTGACGGGTGCTGGTCCGCACGACCAAGGGCCGTTGACGTTGCAGGCATGTTCCTGCCCCGAGGGCGGGTGGCGGGAAAGCAGCGTCTTCGTGCGGCCTGCCCATTAGAGCACCCCGCTTTCTGCGCTGCCAGAGCTCGCGGTCCGCCCTCAACCGCTGAGTCGCTCTCGCCCACGACAAATTGCACCTAGCTCATCCCCAGGATTTACAAGAACGACTCAGGAGTAGTCAAAGTGCACGATAAAAAGGTCTTAATGTTCGGCGGAGCCGTGTTAATGCTCGTTGGATTTTGGATGGTGTCACCCGGAACCGCCTCGGCTCAACTTGTCGAGTGTGATTTGGTTGATGCAAATGGCAATGTTAATGCGCCGGGGGGATGTATCGGGAGAACGCTACAGGATCAAGTGGGCCCCGGGCAGGGCGATATCAATACGTTTGCTTCGTCGATTTACCTCGTCAAGCGCGATCCGGCTCGCGCTATCCGTCGTGGTCGGCAGCTCTTCCAGCGTAAGTTCTCGGTCGACGAAGGGAGCGGCCCACGAGTCAATGCCGCGTCGAGTGGTGACATCACCCAGGCCCGAGCGCTCGGCGCCGGCCTGGCTGATAGCTGTGCCGCTTGTCACGGGCGACCCCGTGGCTCAGCGGGCTTCGGTGGTGACGTCAACACCTTTCCTGACAGCCGAGACTCTCCACATCTCTTTGGGCTTGGCATCGCTGAGATGCTCGCTGACGAGATGACCACGGAGTTGCGGGCGATTCAACAGGCTGCGCTCGACGACGCGGCGAACGGGTCCGGTGGCGCGACCCTTGTGGACGAAAATTTTGACAATGGTAACGGTAGCTTCACTTATGGTGACGATACCTTCAACAACACCAACAATCCGGCCTACGCCGATGGCAACATCGTCTTCGCGGGCTCGGACGGTGTCGCACGAGTGGCCCTTGGTGGCATCGACAATGCCGATATCCTGGGCATGTCGGGCGGTTGGCAGACGACCTTCAACGCACCGTCTGCCGCGTCGGCAGTGTTGTCGTTTCGTTTCGAGTTGGATCAAGCGGCGAACTACGAGCCCGATGAATTCTCACAGGCTCTGGCAAGCGTCGACGGCACGGTGTACACCCTCGCGACCCTCTTCGGCGACGGTAACGGTGGGGGAGTCCAGACGACCGGAATGACCAACGTCTCGCTCAACCTCAGTCTGACGGCAGGTAACCATACGCTGACCCTCGGTGGGTTCAACAACAAGAAGACCTTTGCCGATGAGTCGACCGAGGTCTTCTTCAACAATGTCTTGTTGGTGACCTCGGGTTCCGGTCCGGGACCTGTCACCCGTGACCTGATCACAAAGGGTGTGAACTTTGGCCAGATAACCGCCCATCCCAACGGAACGGTCGACACCTCCGCGGTGGATGGTGTCAACACCAATCTGCGGGTTTTACCGTTCTTCGCTCAAGGTGGTACTGCGAGCATGCGCGAATTCCTGATCGGTGCTTTTAATGCTGAGATGGGCTTGCAGGCGGTTGATCCGATCTTGTGTGCGGTGACCGATCCCGGCAGTCCGCAGGCAATGGTCAGCACCGCTGGATTTTCCTACGATCCGGCGCTCGATACCTTCGAGCGGCCACCAGCCTGTGACACCGCTGCCGATCCTGATGGTGACGGCGTTGCCAACGAGATCGATGCGGCCTTGGTGGACTTCATGGAGTTCTATCTCCTGAATTACTTCAAGCCGGGGCAATATCTGGTAACGCCGCGTGCTCAGCAGGGGCTCCAATTGATGGATCAAATCGGTTGCACCACGTGCCATGTGCAAAACCTGACAATTGACTCGGATCGACGGGTTGCCGATGTCCAGACGGATTTTGATCCTGTGAACGGCATCTTCAACGAGCTCTTCGCGACCGCTTCGACACGCTTCCAGGTGGTGCCGGACGGTGACCCCTATCCTCAGGTGTTGCCGAACGGGGATTCGTTTGTGGTGGAGAATATCTTCACCGACTTCAAGCGTCACGACCTCGGCCCCGATTTCGACGAGCGGGATTTCGACGGCACCAAACTCACCGAGCACATCACTGAGCCGTTGTGGGGCGTCGGCAGCTCTGCTCCCTATGGCCACGATGGTCGCAGCATCAACCTCGATGCGGTGATTCGACGGCATGGCGGTGAGGCGGCGAACGTTACCGTCGCGTTTGCGAATTTGTCGGACAACGATCAACGTAAGATCATCGAGTACCTTGAGACCTTGGTGCTGTTCCCGCCGGACGACACCGCTTCAAATCTGAAAGCGGGTGTTCCGGGATCAGGTGATCCCCAGGATCCAGATAATCACGGCTCGATCAATCTCGGAGCGTTGTTCCAGATTCCAAACGCGGTGATCGGCGGCGAGTAGACGGACGCTGATCAAATTGGGGCTGAGCGATCGGCTCCAGGACAGGGCGCAGCTACCGAGCTGCGCCTCTTGTCATTCTGGAGCTTCGACTCGGACCACCCCATCGAGCACGGCCGCACCCGTCCGTTCTTCGAACCATGCAACGTGCTCGAGGACCAGATCAGCGGTGAGCCGGTAGTCTCCCGGCTCGGTTGGCCAGGTGACATCGAAGACGAGCACCACCTTGTGATGGGGCTCGACCCGCTGTGGCAGCTCGATCCGCGCGCTCTCCGCAACCTGCGCACCGCTTTCATCGAACAGCAGATAACGAGCTCGTACTGGAACGATATCCTGGGTCTCCCAGGTTAGAGGGCTGGTGTTGCGCAGGGTGACGACCACCTCTGAGGTTGTACCGGCGGTAGCCTGCTCGGGAACGCTGTCGGCGAGGCGTTCATAAGCGAAACTCTGCTCCAGCAGCTGAGGATCGCCGAAGTAGCGGACCACCGCGGTGGCGGGGCCGCCGTGGGGCAGTAGCAAGCGCAGCCGCAGGCTGCGGGTGGAGTATTGAGTTTTGTTGTCCCACCAGTATTGGTGCCGGCGCCAAGGCTTCGAGGTTGCGATGTCGACCTGGACACCGAGGGGCCCCCGGATCAACTCGGGCGCGTCGATGCCGATCGGGAAGGTCGAGGTCTTGCCGTAGTCCCGTATTTCGAGGGTAGCTTCGGGGGCCGAGGTTTCGATGAACAGTCGGAGCTTGCCGAGGGGACGCCAGTGAGCCATCAACAGCTCTGTTGGGGGCCGGCCGGCATAGAGTTCAGCGTGCCACCGGCCGACCCTTGCGAACGGATCGACAAAGCGTATGAAGTGTCCTGCCCAATAGCGGTCGCGTCGTCCCGCGATATCGATGGAGGTCGACTCATAGGGTAGCAGGCGGAAGATGCCGGCCCGGGTATGACTTTGGCTGCCAGAGTCGAGCTCATGGAATTGTGTGACCGAGAAAAGAGCCGAGCCGTAGGAAAGGCCAGCCAACACCCAGGCGGCGGCTAACCAACGGACTCCGGGCAAGCGGGGTAGGGCGAACAATACGAGAGGATAAATCGACGGGAAATAACGATTGCCGATAAAGGTGTCGCCACCGAAATAGTTGTTGGTCCGCCAGCCGATGAAGAAGGCCACCGCTGCCGACAACGCCAATAGATTTGCATACCCAATCGGGTCGGGGCGGCGCAGCGCGAAGAGCAGAAAGACGATCGCTGCCGGAAAGTAGACGAGCAGCCCGGTATGGCGGCCGGCGAAGAAGTAGAACGCCGAGTAGGCGCTCCGTCTGAGATCCGCATGAGTTTTCAGGCCGGTGCTCTCGCTGGACGGGAGAGTGTCGAATCGCGACAGCGCCTCCGCGCTGCTGCTGCCGGCAGGATAGCCGGTAGCAGGGGTGAACGACGTCCGCACGGCGCGGTATGGATTGGGCGCGCCGGTGGTTACCAGCGTCAAGCCGGCGAGCAGCAGAAAAGCGGCCACCGCGATGACCACCAGGACTGTTGCACGCTTCAGCTGACGCTGAAATATGGCCGCCAGGATAGGCGCCGCGACCAGGACACCATTCGATGGCCGCATGCTGGTGGTTGCGGCGAGTAAGACGATTCCAAGAAGCGGCGCGTGCCGCCAGCTAATGCAGCGATTGATCCAACTTGGTTGACCGTTGGCGTCGAGACGCATCCCAGAGAAACGCATCCCGGAGGGACGTATCCCAGAGAAACACAGCGTCAGGCCGGCCAAAGCTAGGGTCGTTTGAAAAAGGTCGGTCATACGCCAAGCCACATACGGCACGATCACCGCACCACAGACGAACGTCACCAGCACCAGTGCCGCCGTGCCGCCGTCTCCAAACCGTCGGAGGTAAGCGAACGTGAAGGCAAGGGCTAGTCCCAGAGCCAGGGCGTTGAGTAGGATCGGGCCGTGCGCGCCCAGCAAGGCGAAGAAAGGTGCCGCGACAATCGCGTAAAGCACTGGTTTGGAGTAGAAGACGTTGTCTTCGTTGCGTTGCAAGATCAGATGGGTGCGTCCACCCTCGGCGGCCTTGGTCCGATGCAAATCGCGATCATCGAAACGCAAGTCGCCATCTGCGGCAAGGCTTTCCATCATCGCTAAATAGGTACCTTCGTCTCCCCACACCCGGGACAGAGGGCTGCGGTAGTGCGCCAGTGTCAAAAGGGTGGCGAGAGTGAGGATCGCCAACAACAAGGCAGCGCGACTCTTGGCGTTGAAGTTCGCGAGGGGGTTCACGCCGTGGTTTTTCACGCGGTCGAGTTTCGCAAGTCGAGAGGAGACCGGAGAGGGCTACAGTACAACCTGAGCCGCAGCGCCGATCCACTGGACGTTGGGAATGACCAGCCCGAAAGGATCTTCGGCTTCCGGGTCGATAAAGCCGAAGCGGCCACTACCTGCACCAACCGCGGTGAAGGTCAGAGTCAGGATCACCCCCGATCCGGTGATCGCGCTGGGCGCCGTGCGCAAGATCTGAAACGAAGGTGCGTTTGAGCCGCCGTTCTGTAGGATCACCTGGGCGCCGGCCCCGATCAACTCGCCGCGCTCGAAGCTGTCGAGACGCAGCAGGGTGTTGGGTAGGGCCAGATTGAAGTCGATTGCTTGCACATTGATGACTTCGGTGGCGAAAATTTCCAACTGTAAGATCGACGCTGTTGAGCCGGCTCCGGCACGAACCCCAAAATACGGCACCACCCCGCCGCGATCCGGCGTTACGACAATCGCTGGACTTGGACCGGTGGGTGTCGATGTTCCTCCTCCTCCGCCGTTGTCGCAGCCAGCGAGCCCCATCAAGCTCGTCGCGGAGATCAGTAGGCTGAAAGTCAGAACACGTAGACGTTTCATATCGAAGCTCCTTCAGCGATCCTCTTTTCGGAGCCTGTTGGATCTGTCACAGTGGGTCCGATTCCCCATTCTAGCGAGGCTTGCCTCAGACGGCGAGATTCTCAGTGACAAGTCTCGCGGCCCAAGCGGGGCCGCGAAGCGACAAGGCCAGGAGGTCTATCCCCATGCCGGTTCAGAAAATCACTGTGCAAGGCGCTAGTCAAGGTATGCGCGAGATCACTGCACGTATTGCCCGAGTTGTCACAGACAGCGGCGTGCAAGAAGGTTTATGTACCCTCTTTTTACAGCATACCTCGGCCAGTCTCACGATTCAGGAGAACGCCGATCCTTCGGCCCGTCGTGATCTCGAAACCTGGCTCAATCGTCTCGTGCCAGAGAACGATCCCCTGTTCACCCACACCGCCGAAGGCCCTGACGACATGCCGTCGCATATCAAGGCTGCCCTCACCGCTACCTCGCTGTCGATCCCCATCCTCGAGGGTCGGCTGGTCCTCGGCACTTGGCAAGGGATTTTCCTTTGGGAGCATCGCCACCACCGCAGTGAGCGGCGGATCGTGGTGCACATCGGGGCATAAGACCTACTGTGCCTTTTCACCCAATGCGTAGAGGCTGCTGCGGGTGCGGATGTAGAGGGCGCCATCGGAAATCGACGGGGTTGCGGTCAACCCCTCCTTCATGTCGTTGAGGGCGAGCTCTTGATATTGACTCCCGGTTTTGACGACGTAGACGAGCCCCTCGTTGGTCGGTAGGAAGAGCCGCCCGTCAGCCGCCACCGGCGAGGCGGTGAAGTTTCCACGTTTGCTGAGTCGCGCGCGGTAGACTTGCTCACCGGTGACGGCGTTGTAGGCCGTTAGGCGGCCACCGTTGCCGGGCATGTAGAGGAGATCGTCGTAGGCGAGCGGCGTCACCATGTAGGAGCCGCCGCGGGGGTGGCTCCAGGCGATGGCCTCGTTCGATGTGGCGTCAGCGGCGAGCGAGAGGTCACCCTGCTGACCCGGTCGGATAGCGTAGATGGGGAAGGCTGGGGGATAACCGGTGGTGACGTAGATCAGGCCGTGGGCGGTGATCGGTGCGGGCACAACTTGTTCCGAGTTCGGACGTAGACGCCACCGCTCTTGTCCTGTGTTCGCGTCGTAACCGCGGATGGTTGGACCGTTGGTGACGATCTCCGAATGTTTTGCATCGTGGTAGACCAGAGGTGTCGCCCAACTCGAGACTTCGTCGCGCGGCGTTTTCCACAACTCGCGGCCGGTGGTGATGTCGTAGGCAGCGAGGAAGGCTCCTTCGTGGATGTCGGCCTGCAAAATTACTCTGCCGTCGTCCAAGATCGGCGAGGAGGCGAATCCCCAATGGATGCTGGCGTCGGTGTAGTTGCCGGCGTTCAAGCCGCCAAGGTCCTTGCGCCACAGAAGTTTGCCATCAAAGTCGTAACACAACATGCCGGCGGTGGGGAAAACCACCACCACATGGTGACCGTCGGTCGCGGGGGTCGAGTTGGCATGGCTCGACGTCAGGTGGCGTCCGGTGAGAGGCACGGCGGTGGCTGCGATACGCTCCCACACGATTTTCCCCGTTGATGTGTCGAGGGCCAAGGTTTTCCAAGTGTGCGGTGCGCTGTCGTCACCTTCGTGTCCGGCGAAGCTGCCCTGCTTGTCCCCTGCCACCGGCTCGCCCGCCGCTGAGACGGCAGTGGTCACGAACACCCGGTCGCCCCACACCGCCGCACTGGAATGGGCGAGCCCGGGTATCGGAGTCTTCCACCGGACGTTGGCGCCGCTGTTGATATCCCAGGTCGAGGGAACGCCTTGGCCATCGCCGATGCCCGAGGAGCTCGGGCCGCGAAAGGACGGCCAGTTGATCGACGCTTTACGTGGTGCTGCCGCTGATTTGTGGAGCGCAGCCTTGGCGGTGGCTAACGAGTTGTCGGTCACCGGTTCGACCGTGTCCGGCGTAAAGCGGCGATACGATCCGTCGCCGTCTCCCCGGGCAACGGTTAGCCATTCCACGATTCCCAAGCGGCCGATGAAATAGGCGCCGTGATCATGATCCGTCGGCGACCGAAAGTGATACGGACTGAGTGCGACAAGCTGTATCGGTTCCGCGTCAGCTTCGCGCATCCGAACGGCTCCTTGGTGGATGTCAACTTCGACCACCTTACCTTCACGGTCGCGGTAGAGGCCTGCGAGACGCTCGAGCGCGTCTGAGTCGAGCTTGACGGTTGGCAGGGTGGATTGCACCTCGGCCTTGCTGATGAGCTCGAACATCTCTGTGGACTCGGTCTCGCGAGCGGCCGCCAGCGCGGCATTTTTTTCGAAATCGAGTACCGGTCCACGCTCGAGGATCGCGGCGGCGACCGTCGGCAACTGTTGGTGAACGCTGGCGGTCAGCGTATTGTGCATGGTGTCGACGACACCGTGCTCGATCAGCCGGACGGCAGCGTCAACGTGTTTGGCATTCATTGCCTTGGCGAGAGGGCTGCGGAGGAGGAAAGCATCTCGAATGTTGGGGTCAGCGCCTTTGTCGAGCAGAAATTCGACCAGTTCCGCGTGTCCATAACCGGCGGCGAAGTAGAGCGGTGTAGCGTTGTATCGGGTTTGAGCGTTGACGTCGACGCCGGAATCGATCAGCGTTTTTACGCGCTCGAGATCGCCTCGACGTGCAGCATCCCAAATATCGGACTCGGCGAAGGCTGGGGTGGCAAAGAGCAGCAACAGAAGGACAAGTTGTGGCATCGTTTTCCTCTTTCGGATAGGGAGCTCGATGTCCCCCACTAAGCTGAAGCCTGGGTCGCAGTACCACGGCCTTGGAAGGTCTTGCGGTAGCCGATCGGGGTGGTGCCGATGTGGCGTCGGAAGTGGAGCCGCAGCACCTGGGCGGAGCCGAAGCCGGCTTCTTCAGCCACCCGTTCAACGGAGGCTGTGGTCGTCTCCAGGAGCTGCTGGGCGCGAAAGATGCGCTCCTGGGTCAGCCAGCGGTGGGGGCTGGTGCCAACGGAATGTTGAAAGCGCCGGGCGAAGGTGCGAGGCGTCAGGCCGGCGCGCTCGGCTAAGCTGTCGACGGTGTGTTCGGTGTCGAGATTCTCGCGCACCCAGTCGAGCAGGGGAGAGAGGCTGCACTGCTGCTCGAGAGTCATCGGATGGTCGATGAATTGCGACTGGCCGCCGTCGCGATGCGGCGGCACCACCATGCGGCGGGCGACAGCGTTGGCGATGTCAGCGCCGAAGTCGTTGCGGATCACGTAGAGGCAGAGATCGATCCCCGCGGCGCTGCCAGCGGAGGTCATGATGCGGCCAGCGTCAACATAAAGCACGCCAGGATCGACGATGATCTTTGGGTAACGCTGCGCCAATTTGTCGACGTGGATCCAGTGGGTCGTGGCACGACGGCCCTCGAGCAGGCCGGTGGCGGCGAGTACCACGGCGCCCGTACAGATCGATAGCAAGCGGGCGCCGCGGTCGTAGGCGGCACCTAGGCGCAC
>JAJCXQ010000156.1 GCA_029263355.1 Acidobacteriota bacterium
CATGCCGGCGCGATGCCATTCCTCACCAAACTCTCCACCGCCTCGCAGATTGGCCATCGCGAACACTCCCCCCGCCTCTAGCCAAGGAAAATTCCGCGCCGAAAAGCGTGGCGTCATCGAGACATTGAAGCCGCCGTAGCCGGACAGCATCGTCGGGTTGCGACCGTTGAGACGCAGGCCCTTGCGGTGGACAAGAAACATCGGTATGCGGGTGCCATCCTTGGAGGGATAGAACACCTGTTTGACGACAATCTGCGTCGGATCAACCGGTACATCCGGACGCGCCCACAGCGACCGCTCGCCGGTTTCGAGATCAACCCGGTAGATCGAATCGGGCTCGTTGAAGCTCTCGAAGCTGACGAACGCCTCACTGCGATCGTGCTCGCTGGCGAGGCTGGCGGTGCCAATGCCGGGCAGTTCGAGGTCACCCTTCGATTTACCGTCGAGATCGAACAGCGCGATGCGGGTCGACGCTTTGTCAAGGTACTCCACCGCCAATCGGTCTTTGGCAACCGAAACATCCTTGAGCACGGCATTCTTGCGCTCGGGCACCAGCTCGCGCCAGTTTTCGACCGCGGGATTCGCCGGATCAACCGCGACAATTCGACCGTTTGGGGCATCCAGGGTCGTCCGCAGCAGCAGTTTTCCCCCGGCAAAAAACGGAAAGCTCTGTGCGGTGGCGCCAACGATGACATCAACCCGTTCGAGCTCCCCGGTCTGGCGCCACTTGGCGAAGTCGTAGAGCCACAGATCATTGGACTCGGTGCTGGTGTAGTAGAGCACGACCAGCCACCGAGCCTCTGGGTCGACGGCCGGATAGGGCCCCCAGGTGGTGGCGAGCGGCCCCTCTTTGAACTGTTCGAAAATCACCGGATCTTGACGGTGGTGGCGCCCAACTCGATGGAATTTGATCTGGCCTGAATAGGGATCCTCCGGGTCCTCCAGCCGACGGTAGACAAAGCCGGAAGCGTCCGGCAACCAGGAAACCGCACGCACTTTGCCGGGGATTTCGTCGGCCAGCCACTCACCATTGTCGACCTGCATCAGATAGAGGGTGGAGTTCTCGTCGCCACCATGAAAGAGGCCAAACGCAACCCATTCGCCATCGTGACTGGGCTCGATCCAAGCCAACGTGGTGAGCCCGTCAGCATCCAGAACGTTGGGATCGAGTAGCGATCGACGCGCACCGGCTTGGCCCTCGCGGACGTACAGCACCGGCTGCGACTCGTCACCTTGGCGCTCGAGGTTGAAGTAGCGATTACCGCGCACCTCGGGGGCGCCGACATTGCCCACCATCAACAGTTCTTTCAGCCGTGCTTCGAGTTGACCGCGCCCAGCCAGGTTGTCGAGCACGTCTCGGGTATGAGAATTCTGGACCTCGGTCCATTCCTCAACCCGCGCATCGAGGGCCGGGCTAGGATCTTCGAGCTCCGGAGCATCGCTGCCCTCGAGCCAACGATAGGGATCGACGAGCTCGATGCCGTGCAGCGTCTCCGCCACCGGTTCGACAACGGTCGGCGGGGCGTCGGCGAGCACTGGCCGCACGACGAGAAGAAGAGCCACTAAAAAGACACCTTGGCACATGATGGAATCTCCGGTTGACAACAGCGAAGGCGACAAGGCCTGCAGGCTACCGTGAGATTCTATCAGTCCCGCGAATTGACTATTCCAGCATTCAACTTTCCCGAGCTTTCCCCCACACCAGCATAACGATCACAAACATGGCGACCGGATCTATAACCCGGTGTCCCGCCGCTTCACCCATTCCACCGGCCTCGACGACCCTCAGGCTATGATAGAGGTCTCGGCACCGGCCAAGGCAGTCCGAGCCCTACGAAAGGATCTCCATGCACACTCTCAGAGCGCTCCTCTTTCTCATTTGCCTGCTGGTCCCGCAGCCAGCGTTGACGTCCAACCTCGACGCCCCTGCTCCCGAGTCTGACGGGAGACTCGGGAAGACTGATTTCCCGACCTCCGGCGCCGCCGAGGCACAGCCCCACTTTCTGCGTGGCTTACTCAATCTCCACAGCTTCGAATACAACGACGCCCGGGCCGCGTTTCGTAAGGCGCGCGAGATTGAACCCGGCTTCGCGATGGCTGCCTGGGGCGAGGCGATGACCCAGAATTTCCCGATCTGGTTACGGGAAGATCTGGCGGCGGGGCGGCAAGCCCTGAGCAGCTTGGCTCCGACCGCTGAAGAACGCTTGGCCCTGGCGCCAACCGAACGGGAGAAGGGCTACCTGCAAGCCGTCGAAGTGCTATTCGGAGACGGCGACAAACGACAGCGGGACACCGCCTACCGCGACGCGATGGCGGAACTAGCGGCGCGTTTCCCCGACGATCTGGACGCCGCCGCATTTCATGCCCTGGCGATTCTCGGCACCTGTCACGAGGGACGTGATATCCCCACCTACATGCAGGCGGCCGCAGTCGCGGAGGAAGTCTTCAGCAAGAACCCAGCACATCCGGGCGCCGCTCATTACCTGATCCATTCCTACGACGACCCGGTACACGCCCCGTTGGGCCTGCGCCCCGCACGGATCTACGCGGAGCTCGCGCCAGCGGCCACACATGCCCTCCACATGCCGTCCCACATCTTCCTGGCACTTGGCCTGTGGGACGAGGTGGCGAGCTCGAACGAGGACTCGTGGCAGGCTTCGGTGACAAAATTCGAGCGTGAAGGACTACCGGTTGACCGCAAGAGCTTCCATGCCCTGCTGTGGCTCGAGTACGCCTACCTGCAGATGGGTCGACATGACAAGGCTCGCGAGCTGCTCGCCATCATGGAGCAGGATCACGAGACCAGCGGCTCCACCCACACCCGGTCGTACCTCGCCACGATGCGGGCTCACTACTTGGTCGAGACCGGACGCTGGCAAGAAGACATCGACGTCCCCGACTTCGATGGTCTCGAGTTGACCCCAGTCGCCAGTGTACTGCTCATGCAAGGCATGTCCGCGTTACACCGAGGAGATGTCGAGACCGCAGCGGCGCGGCTGGCGGAGCTACGCCAAAGACGCCAAGACGTCATCGCTGAAGCGACCGAGTCGCAACCTGCCGACGGTTACGCTCCTTCGGTCAAACTCCGCACTCTAGAGGCTCAGATCATGGAGCTCGAATTGGGTGGTCTGGTCAACCTCGCCCGTGGCGAAGTTGATCAAGGCCTCGAGCAACTCGCCCAAGCCGCCGAGCTCGAGCAAACGGCGGCCTTCGGTTTTGGTCCGCCGGTGCCGGCGAAACCCGCCCTCGAGCTCTACGGCGAAAAGCTGCTAGAGCTCGGTCGCGCTGCAGAAGCTCGAGAGCAGCTCGAAAAGGCCCTGGCGCGCTCTCCTGGACGAACCCACTCGGTTCGGGCGCTGGCTACCGCCGTCGAAGCCCTCGGCGATAGCGAGCTGACGGCGCAAACACAGGACACTCCGCCAGAGCTCGGACACCGCTGCGACACGGCCAATTCGCCACGCTGACAGCTACCAGTCAAAATAATAACGCAGCTCGAGAGCGACGCTGGTCGCGTCAGTGTCGGGGTCGAAGCCGGACTCGAAAGCTGCTGCCCGTTGCGCCTCGAGACGAACCGCTTCGAGTCCCAACCGTAGGTTGGCCCGCGGCTCCCAGAACAAGGCGAGGGTCCAGGCTTCGCCGTCTTCATTGTTGTTGTCAACGCCTGAGCCATCGCGATCGACGGTCTCGAAGGTGTCGTAGCGTAAGGTGGTCCGGAATACACTTGGATGCCAGGACGCGAGCAGGTAGGCCGCCTCGATATCGGCTTGGACGTTGAAAAAATTCGGGTCACCCATGCCGGTCGAACCCTGCATGAGCTCACCGACCACCACAAAGGATTCATGCAGCCGCAACTCGGCGCTGAGCAGATCGAATTCGGTTCGCCATGCGTACTCCCGGCGGTGCAGCCGACGATCACCCCGATTGTCCAGATGAGTGAGCTGCACCGTCGCGCGATCGCTCCGCTGCCAACGAAGATAGCCCGCCCAGCCGGCACGATCGTCGAGATCGTCACCGAACGGTCGCGACCCATCGTCGCGCTGTTCGGCAAAGCCACCACTCGGTTGTAGAGAATTCAGAGGCGGCAAAGGCACGATTTCACCAAATGCGGTAAGGCGGTCACCCATCGACCAACCGCGCCACGCCAAAAGCGCACCCGTAGAATCGTTGCCACCAAAGACCGAGGTCCCCAAACGCAACTCGTCCCGGCTGCCGGCAACCACCTGAACCTCGCTGAGCAGGCCCGTCAATCGCATTTCTTCGCCGATCCAGGTGTTGAGCGCCGAGAACGTCAATGTGTACGGCGACGACCAGGCGAACTCGGTGTTCTCCCGCGAGGTGGGAAGAATGAAATGCCCGAGCTGCAGGTTGAGCGAGCTCTTGTCGCCAGTGGGTATGGAAGCATGTAGAAATCCTTCGATCACCCCCAGCTCGCGCCCCCCGACGCGCTCGGGCTCAGCGCGACCGGTGACATGAACATAGGCGCCGAAGAACGGTGAAGGCTGCCAATCGAGGGCTACATGCAGCTGGCCCAACGCGTCGGTCGACGAGTCGTCGGGGCCAGCTGATCCCAGCGTGAACCGACCGAAGCCACCTTCACGCCAAGACGGTTGAGAGCGGACTCCGATGCCTCGGGCGGCCACAAAACCATTGACCGTGAGATCTCCTGCCGGCGACGGAGGCGCCACGCCAAGCCAGGCAAACAATCCGACCCCAACGGTCAAGAGAATCCGACCGAATAATGTCCGATGTGGCGGGAGACTGCGCAGTTGACAGACGAGGTGCAGGAATAACAGACGAGGATCTAAAAGCTTACGGGACATCTTGTTCACTGGCCCAATGCGTTGGATCGAGTGGGGTGAGCAGGAAGCAGACTGTGATGACGAACTAGCCTGATGGCAATCAGGCCAGAATGCGAGGACCTTTGATCTGATTGGATGCGCTGCGAGTCCGCAACGTTACGCTTTGGTCAAAGTTTGTTTTACCGGTCACATCGTACCGGTTGCCACGTGGCCTGGGGTATCCTCCCCACTCCTCCGATCGAGACCCACCTGGAGCCCCCATGTCTTACCTGGAAACCCAATTGACTGAAGACGCTGGCATCAACATCCCTCTGATTTGCGGCGCCATGTATCCCTGTAGCAACCCGGAATTGGTTGCGGCCGCGTCGGCAGCGGGTGGACTCGGCATCGTACAGCCGCTGTCGCTGGTTTATGTCCACGGCTACGACTTTCGAGCAGGGCTGCACAAAATTCGCCGCCTCACCGATCGCCCGATCGGACTCAACGTCATCGTCGAACAATCGTCTAAGGTCTACCTCGATCGCATGAAGGCCTATGTCGACATTGCGATCGAAGAAGGGGTTCGTTTTTTTGTCACCTCTCTTGGCAAACCCCATTGGGTGGTCAAGCGCGCCCATGCAGTCGGCGGCAAGGTTTACCACGACGTCACCGAACGCAAGTGGGCGCTGAAATCTCTCGAGGCCAACGTTGACGGACTCATCGCCGTCAACTCACGGGCTGGGGGCCATGCCGGCGAAAAAACCGCGTGCCAGCTCATTGACGAGCTCGGTGACTTGGACGTTCCGATCGTCAGCGCTGGCGGTATCGGTGGCGAGAATGACTTCATCGAGGCTTTGCGACTGGGCTTTGCCGGCGTCCAGATGGGCACCCGCTTCATCGCAACGACGGAGTGCAACGCCCATCAAGACTACAAACAAGCCATCGTCAATGCTCAGGAGAACGACATCGTTCTCACCGAACGCATCAGCGGCGTGCCGGTGGCGGTGATTCGGACGCCTTACCTCGAGCAGGTCGGCACCAAAGCCGGTCCAATCGCTCGTTGGATGCTGCGAGGACGACGCACCAAACACTGGATGCGTGGGATCTACTCGTTGCAGTCATTGTGGAAGCTCAAACGCTCGTCGCTCCGCCGGTTTTCGTCAAAAGACTTCCTGCAAGCAGGCAAAAGCGTTGCCGGCGTCCAGGCGATTGAATCGACAGGGGACATTATCAGTCGTTTTGCTGAAGCCGCGCGTCAGTCTGAAATCCAGTTGTCTGTCGCCACAACTGGATAGTGCAGGCACACATCAAGCATGCTAAAATCTGACGGACAGATCGTTAACTTGGCTCCTACCTACCCCGCTGCCCGGCCTGGTTGTTCTTGGCTTCTCTGAAGCAGAAGTATCCATCGCAATCGGAGACGGTGTCACACGGTTTGTGAGCTGACCAAGGACTACTCCAAAATGCCGCAATTCAAGGCTCGTTCACCACATGTCGAGGTTCTCGGCGAAGTTGTCCTTTCTTTCGTCAACGTGATGGGGGCTTTCAAACGCATCGCTCTCGGCATTCTCGAAGAGAACGGCATTTCCGATCCGCAAGCCGACAACTGGTATTCCCAGCAGGCTTGGCTCGACTCGTTCCAGAGAATCGCTGAGCAAGTTGGCCCCAATACGCTGTATCAAATCGGCCGGCAGATTCCGCAACAACACTACTTTCCCCCTGGCATCGACTCGATCGAAACGGTGTTGTCGACTCTCGACGAGGCCTACCGCAAAGCACATCGCAAGGGGGAGGTTGGGCACTACCACTTTCAGGTGATCGGTCACCGGAGTGGCAAAATGACTTGCGACAACCCCTATCCGTGTGACTTCGATCGGGGCATCATCCAGGCCCTCGTAGAGCGGTTCGAGCCCGATGGTTCGTTGGTCGACGTCCGACACGAAGACAACGCGCCGTGTAAGAAGTCCGGCGCCAACTCGTGCATTTACGCCATCAGTTGGTAACCAGGTTCTTACCAGGAACGGTCCCAACAACTCTCCGCCTGCCTGATTCATCAAGCCTTGAAGAATCGGGCAGGCTGTTAGGAGTCATTGGAGATGACTCCTAATATCCTAGATCAGTCCCAGTTTACGAGCCTCGAGCGCCGGCTGGAGTCCGATCGCTGACTCCAAGTTTGCCGAGGATGGCGGTCATGTAGTTCTTGATGCTCGGCTTCCCCTTGGTCTAGGCCTTGACGCCCCTCGCCTTCAGAGTTGCGACAGAGGATCGGCCCGCTGTGCCAAACAGCAGTGTGTCGCGCCACGGGTCACATTCTCAGGTGCCAATCGTCACCTTGGGAGTCACATCATGGCCCGGGCAACGCGGTCAATGTCTGGCCGCGTTGGCGTCCACACGGTTTTGCTCCTCCGGCGATTGGGCGCTGGATCGTATAAGATGACCAAACTAGATGGCAGAGGGGTCTCGACGCGGTTTACCCTGAGTCGCTGCCCCTCCTGATCTCCGAACCGCCCGACCTGGAACGTAGGCTCAGCGTGAAGAACATTCTGCGTTGGCTTCTGTGGTTATGGATCTGTGGAGTCGTGTGGGCTGCTTTCTTTTATGCCCCCATCTCAGCAGGCTTCGCCGGTCTCGACGGTCAAAGTCCGCAGTCGAGCCGGATCGTGTACTTCCATGTGCCGATCGCGGTGGCGTCCTTCTTTGGCTTCCTGGCTGGCGCCTGGTGGAGCGCGCTGTATCTTTGGAAGCGCAAACCGGAGTCCGATCTCGCCGGTGTCGCAGCGATCGAGGTGAGCCTCTTGTTTTGTGTACTCGCCACAGTGACCGGCGCGGTCTGGTCGCGAGTCCAATGGGGGGCCTACTGGAATTGGGATCCGCGGCAGACCTCGATGGCCCTCGCGCTGGTGTTCTACGCCGCATACCTGACCTTACGCGGCGCGATCGAGGACCCGGAAACACGCGCTCGAATCTCAGCGTCTTACGCTGTGCTCGGCTTTATCGTGGCTCCGTTCCTTTACTTCATCATGCCTCGAATGGCCAGCTTCTCGCTTCATCCCAAGCCCGGCGGCGCGGAGATGGAGGCCAGCATCGGCTTGGTGGTCGTTGCTGGAATCATCGGCTTCACCGCCCTGTTCTTCTGGATGCAGAACCTCAGATATCGGGTGCTGGCGATCGAAGAGCGCGCCGAGCAGATGTCCATGTCATGACTGTCCGAGGAATAACAACCCGTAAGGGTGATGGAATAACAACCCAAAGGGGTATCGACTCGTGAACGAAGGTGGCGTAATCTGGCTCGCTGCGGTCAACCTGATCATCTGGACCGGCTTGTTCTTCTATCTGCTCAGCCTGGAACGCAAGATCCGTCGGCAGGAGAAAGACCCATGAAAACCAATAAGAAGATCTACTACCTCGTCGGCACAGTCCTGCTGGTGCTTTTTGCCGGCTTCTCGTATTCCGAGTTCAAGGGTGCCCTGACTCCCTACGTGTCTTACGACAAGGCGCGGGAAGCACCGCGCACCGTACAAGTTGCAGGCGGGCTGGCGCAAGGATCAAGCTCCTACGACGAGTCCGCCGGCTTGATGCGCTTCACCCTGGTCGAGGCCGAGACAGACCAAAACCTCGCGATCCGCTATGAGGGTGTGAAGCCCGCCAATTTCGAGGACGCGGTCAGTATCGTGGCGATCGGTCAGTTCGACGCCCAGACCGAAGAATTCGCCGCCAAACAATTGCTGGTGAAGTGTCCTTCCAAGTACCAAGGTCTCGAGAGCGTCGAGACCAAGACGTACGGCTGATCATGTTCGACACCTTGTCTCACCTCTACCTTCCGGGCGCCGTCACCATCTGGTGCGCCGTGTTCTTCGGCCTGGCTGCCTTCTGGGGCTACGCACAGGCGGGCCAGGGGGACAAGGACTCACTGGCTTTCGCCCGCCGGGGCTACCTCTTTTTCGCCTGCTCGATTGTTCTCTCTGCGCTGGTCCTGTTCTTCTGCTTGATGCGGCGTGACTTCCGCATCGAGTATGTGTCCCAATATTCGGGACTCGACCTGCCTGCCCACTTTCAACTCGCTGCGTTTTGGGCCGGGCAGAAGGGCAGCTTCTTGATCTGGCTGCTGTGGGGTGCGCTGCTCGGGCTACCCTTGGGACGCTCTGCTGGCCGCGATGAGCCGACTGTGATGGCGGTTTATCTTCTGACCCTCTTCGGCTTGCTCTTCATCTTGGTGCGTGAAAATCCATTTGTAATGCTGGCGGAAGCTCCGTTCGACGGCGCCGGGCTCAACCCTTTGCTGCAGGACGATTGGATGGTGATCCATCCGCCGATCATGTTCGTCGGCTATGCCGCCGGCGCCATACCTTTCGCCTTCGCGGCCGCCGCCATGTGGAGACGCGACACCTCGAATTGGGCAACACGGGCGTTCCCGTGGGCGTTAGGTGGCTTTCTGGTCCTCGGCACCGCGATCTTGATGGGCGGCTACTGGGCCTACAAAACTCTTGGATGGGGCGGCTATTGGGGCTGGGACCCGGTGGAGAATGCGTCTCTGATCCCCTGGCTCTTAGGCATCGTCCTCATCCATGGTCTCTATCTCGAGCGAACCAGGGGGCGGTTCCGCCGCT
>JAJCXQ010000157.1 GCA_029263355.1 Acidobacteriota bacterium
GGACGAAAGGGCCGAGGTCGAGGCGAGGGGCGTACCAGGCAAAGGCCTGGCCCGCTCCGTAGAAAGCATAGACCTCGTCCCCCGGTTCGAGGCGAGCGATGACCTCCGCCAGCACGGGTCTGATGTGCTGCTCTGTCCATGGTGGAGGCTCAAGAAGGATGGGCAGGGCACAAATGCCTGCAAACATGAGGGCGGCAACTCCGGGGACGACGCGGCTTCTGGCACGGCCAGGTATCCGTGCCAGGCTGGCTGCACCTTCCACGGCGAGGATCACCAGGACGGGCGCGGTGTAGAGCCCGGCCCGATCCCTGAAAGGGAGCAGATGCACCGCGGCAAGACCGACAGCGACCGCTAGCGGACAGAGCAGGAATGGGGCTGCTGATCGCTTTCGCCATACAAGGCTCAAGGTGCCGATACCCGCCAGCGCCACGCAAAGCCAGATCAGGCCGTGCTCCAGGCGGTGGTTAGGTGCCTGGGGAAAGAGGAGGATGTCGAACACGGTTGCCGTTTGCGAAGGCAGCCAGCCGATTATGGTCGGCAGGGGAGCGTCCCAGGGCACGAAACCGGTCTGCCAGAAGTCCGCCATGTACGCCCGCGTCGCCGGACTCACGCCGCGGAGCGCAAAGAGTGCGTGAACGCCGGCGGCCGTGCCCCAGGCGACAAGAATCGACAGGATTGCACCCGTGGGCCGCGGACCTTCTAGCCGCAGCCAGGCCAGGACCAGCAGTATCGCGAGGCCGGTCGCTATCGGTACCGCCGAGAACGAGACCATGATCAAGGCCACGCCAGCGGCCGCGACTCGGAACCCTGGCCGGCTCTCGAATCCTCGTTCCACCACCAGCAACGAGAGCCAGATGAGAGCGGTCGACGCGAGCAAATCGACAGAGTATTGCTTGGCCGTGGCGCCGTAGACAACGAAACCATAGGCGATGGTGAAGATCATGGCGGCGGCCACCAAGGCGGGGCCTTCAAGAAATCGACGAGCGACTCCCAGGAAGATCGGAACCAGCGCCAGGGATGCGATCAGCGGCAGTAGCCTGAGCACCGCGTCGGAAGGTCCCAGAAGCACCGTGAGCGCTTTCTGGAGTGCCAAGAAGCCGGTCGGAGCCACCTGATCGTAGGCCAGCGGCCGCCCCAGGAGGTCGACAAGGCTTCGGTCTACGATATTGCGCGCCAGTGCCAGCTCGTCGAGGTGCAACGAGGAGTTGGCTGCGTATTGAATGACTCGAACGATGACGGCCAACGCCACGGCCCCACCAAGTCCCAAGCGTTCGAAGAGCGATGTCTGGGAGGGTCTGTTCATGTCTCTCGGCAAGCCCCCGTCATCTTTCCGCGCCGTCGGTTTGGGTGTTGGAACGCGGAGCACGGATGGCCCGCCCTGGGAAAACGCCTTCCTGAATCTGGCCAACCCAAACGACTGGTGCGCCATTCACCAGCACGGTGTCGATGCCTTGAGGAGCCGACGAGGAGCGCGGCAAGCAAGCTCCAGTGGCATAGCGGTCGTCGATGTGTCGAGTCGAGTCTTCTCTCATGAATGCATGGCTCCTCCAAGGAAAGGCGCATGGGCGCCGTGGCTGTTGGTAGGAGAAACGCTTTCCTCAGGCCAACCGCACGTGGCGCTAGTCGTGAATCGATCCGTAGAGCTGGTTCGCGCCCGAGGGGACGCTCGTCTACCTGGCCCCGCCCCGCTACCAAGCCGACGTGTCGCCACTCTCAAAACCATCACCAAAAATCACTGGCGGCGACACCAGGGCGTCGGCAAGCTCGTTGATGTAGTCCTCGATCGCGGTGTAACCCGACGGACGGACGGTGGAGTGGTCGTTGGGGTTGGCGGGATCGAGACCGTTGGCGGTTTCCCAGTCGTCGGCCATACCGTCGGCATCCGCGTCGACGGGGGGCGTGCCGGGGGTCAAGCCTTCGAGCAGGTTGGCGGGGCGTCGATTGCCCCAGGCGCCGCTGCGGCCTTCGATGTCCTCTACTGCCCAGCGGTTGACGATGTCGCGGGGGAAGGCGCCGACCCGTGACAACAGAGACGCCTCGAGAGTCTCGCCGCTGTCGACGGTGACCGGGGCATGACCGGGGAACGTGGAGAAGTCGTAGGGGGAGGTGGCGGTGAACTGGCTGGCGTCGATGCCACAGCAGGCGAAGGTGTAGGCGTCGCCAAAGCCGGGAGTGGTGTAGGGATTGTCGAAACGGCCGTTGAAGTCGCCGGGATCTTCGACCCAATTGTCGAACACGTAATACCGGGTCGGGATCGGTGGAGAAGCGTTCTCAGGATCGAACCACATCGGTGCCAAGCTGATCGACGGGCCTTCGACGAAGCGGTTGCCGATGATGTTGAAGTCGCCGACCTCGGCCAGGCTGGCGCCAGCGCCGCCGGCGATGTTGTGATGGACAAAACCTTCACGGCCGTTGTAAACCAGATTGTTGATCGCCTCTGCCGGGCCGGTCGACAGCGCGGGGGTGCGGTTGCGGGCGTGGGCGAAGAAATTGTGATGGATCGACACTCGGCCGCCGAGGGGATCACTGCCACCGCAGTTGTCGCCGTCGATGCAGGAACGATGGTTGAGGAAACCCTTGTTGTGGGTCCAACCGTTGGCCTCGTCGTAGATCGGGTAGGTGATCGCTGACCATTGGACGGTGATGTCGTAAGCGCCACCCCAACAATCGATGATTTCATCAGCGCCGTGGGAGGCGTCGACGTGATCGAGGATCAAGGTGTGGGCGGTCGATAACTGGATCGCGTCGTGTTGGTTGGGTGGCCACTCCGCATCGGGATTCGGTGGACGCACCCGCAGATGACGCAGGATGATGTTGCCCTCATCCGAGCCAAACGTGGTGTAGAGATGGCCGGCGATGGTGATGCCGGCGCCCGGCGCGGTCTGCCCGGCGATGGTGACGTCGCCATGGCTGATGTGGACGTCACCGTCGATCACCCCCGAGACCCGGAAGACGATGATTCGCGGACCGGGTTGGTCGAGGGCCCATTGCAAGCTGCCGACCCCGGAGTCGGCGAGGGTGGTCACTCGCAATACCGCGCCGCCGCGTCCACCGGTGGCCTTGGCGCCGAAACCCTCGGCCCCCGGGAAGGCTGGCAAACTGCCGGCAATGGCTGGAACTGCGGCCAAGGTTGCACTCAGCAGAAGCAGGTTGGTTAGAAACCAGCACTTAGCCATGGTGATGGGCGCGTCACGTTGGGTCGAGAACCGAGGTGTTGGCAGCATGATTTCTCCGTCGGGGTTCGGGCCGCTGTGCGAGTAGGCAGCGCTGACAGGGTCACTCGCTTCTACGTCAACCGGTATCGGATCCCGCCATCTATTCTGGTTTTGCTATGGGTAGATATTAACGCCTTTCTCCGCCACACCGAGGATCACCTCTGCCAGTTTGGGTTTAGACGTAGGAATCCGTCGCCGAATGCGTGCGGTTTGACGATCCCTCTCGTTTGTGTGATGACTGGCCCTACAACGCACATCATTCGTGACCGTGGGAGGCATGACTCTGGACACAGTACACTTGGCCTTCGGGATCGATCGTCACCCAGTCCGGTGTGAAGTGATCTCTCTGGAGTCTGCCATGTCTGAGTCGATATCGAACCACCGTGATCCTCTGGTCGATCCGCCGACCGCCGTCTTGCTGGACTTGGTGCGGGCGGGTGACGAGGCGGCGCGCGAGCAGCTGGTGGCGTATTTCCTGCCGGTTCTACAGCGTTGGGCGCGGGGACGCTTGCCGCGGTACGCTCGAACCGCCGCCGAGACCGACGACTTGGTGCAGGTCACTTTGCTGCGGGCTTTGCGGCATATCGACCGTTTCGACCATCGTGGCGAGGGGGCGTTTTTGGCCTATCTGCGTCGTATCTTGCTCAATGCGGTTCGTGACGAGATTCGCCGGTCGACCCGCCGTCCACCTCATGATTCGGTTGAAGGTGAGATGCCGGATCACGCGCCGTCGGCGGTTGAACACGCGATCGGGCAGCAGGCGATGGAACGTTACGAGAGTGCCCTCGCCACTCTCGAGCCGCGGCAGAAAGAAGCCGTATTGCTGCGGGTCGAATTCGGCTATTCGTACGCCCACATTGCGGATGCGATCGCTTGTGCGTCCGCCAACGGCGCTCGCATGGTGGTGTCGCGGGCGTTGGCGCGCATGGCACGGGAGATGGATGCATGAACGATCCCGAAGAGCGACTGGTTGACCTTGCCAGTCAAGTGAGTGATGGTCACGCCGTCGATTGGGTGGGTGAGGAGGCGCATTCGACGACCGGTGGCCTGGACGGTCTACGAACTTTGTCAAAGGTCGCGGAGGCGTTTGGTGCACTGCACGAAGAGCCCGGGGAAGAAGCGAAACCACTCTTTCGATGGGGCCACCTCAAGGTCCTCGAGAAGCTTGGGGAGGGGCACTTCGGCGAGGTCTTCCGCGCCTGGGATCCGCAAGTTGGCCGCGAGGTGGCGCTCAAGCTCAGTCGAGGTGAGGAGGCGTTGGTGCGCACCTGGCTGGCCGAAGCTCAGCGGCTCGCCAAGATTCGGCACCCCAACGTCTTGACGGTATTCGGCGCCGCGCTGCACGATCAGCGGGTTGGGATCTGGACCGACTTGCTCCGTGGCCCGACTCTCGAGGAACGCCTGGAGCGCGACGGAAGGCTCGGAGCCGCCGAGCTGGTCGCGGTTGGCACGGAGTTGTGCCGGGCGTTGGCGGCGGTGCATGGAGCCGATTTGATCCATGGTGACGTCAAGCCCAGCAATGTGGTGCGGGATGAACAAGGACGGTTGGTGTTGGTCGATTTCGGCGCCGCTCGAGCAACCTCGGAAGGTCGGGGTCTTGCGGCGCAAGGGACGCCGGCTTATCTGGCGCCGGAGGTTGCGGCCGGTGAAGTCTCGTCGCCCGCCACCGATTTGTTCGCCCTTGGAGCCTTGCTGTTTCGGATGGCGACGGGACGTCATGTATCGCAGGCTGGCGCCGCCAATTTGCGTACCTTGCGTCCCGACATACCGACGGGGTTGATCGCGGTGATCGAAGGTCTGCTCGCTGAAGAACCGACGGCGCGTCCGGCGTCGGCGGGGGATGCGGAACGGCTTTTGATGTCGAGTCGAGGTATGGCTTCGACCGGACCGAGGGCGCCGAGACCGTCCAACAATGTCGGATGGGCGCGGGCGATGTTGGCGGTGTTCAGCGTGACGGTGCTCTGTATCCTGGCATTTGGTGGATGGGTGCTATTCGGGTCGCCCGGCGCGGTGGTCGCGCCTCCGTCAGCCACGCTGACGGAAGGGCGATTCGAGGCCTCGCTGTGGGGAGAGCGCGGGGCGTCTGAAGTCCGTCTTGCGGACGGTGCGACGCTGCGTCCCGGTGATCGGCTGGCGCTGCGTCTCGAAGTGGAAGAGCCGACCCACGTTTATGTCTTCAACGAAGACAACGCCGGCAATCTCTTTGTGCTCTTTCCGCTGGCCGGTGTCGAGCCGAGTAACCCTCTCGTCAAAGGCAACCATCGGCTTCCTGGATCCTTGGGCGGTGAGCCTCAGAGTTGGGAAGTGACCAGCGCTGGTGGCGAAGAGCGCTTCCTGATCGTTGGATCCCGTAACGAATTACCCGAGCTCGAGCGTCTGCGCACGGAGCACGAGTCGGCACGGACCGGTCGCGCTGTTGATCCCGGGGACCACCTCGCCGAGGTGGCGCGAGGGGTTGGCGGCTTGCGAGCTTCAGAGTCGACCGGCTCCAACTCCCTTCTTGGCCGTTTGCACGCTGGCCTTACAAGTCGTCGGCAGGAAAAGGTTTGGACCGAGCTCCTAGTGCTGGATAACCCGCGTTGATTGCATTGAGGGTTGGTGAATTATCGATCGCCGATCAATTGGAAGCCGGCCCAGGCGAAAGGGTGCGTCGTGTCGGTTCCTGAGCCAGCTGTCACCAGCCCGCCGACTCCGCGTTGGCCCGTTGAACGATCTTCCGTAGGGGTTTGCAGGAGCTCGAGCTGTGCGGTGCGGAGGGCTTCGTCCTTGGGTGCGCCCTGCTCCAGCTCCCGGTAGAAGCGTTCCATCAGACGAGCTGTCGAGGCGTCCGTTACCTGCCAAAGAGACGCCAGGATCGACCGGGCGCCAGCATATTGGAAAGCGCGGGTCAAGCCGATGAGGCCTTCCCCAGGGAGATTTTTTCCCAGTCCGGTCTCGCAGGCTGAAAGTGTGACCAGATCGGCTTCGATGGATAGTTCCTCGAACACTTCCCAGGCTTGGAGCAAACCGTTGTCGCCAGCTTCGCTTTCGGACGCCGACAACACCAGGCCGGAATCGAGAGGCCACTCCGGGTCGAGGTAACCGTGGGTGGCGAGGTGGAGGATGGCGGTTTTACCGCTAATCCGCTTGAGCTCGCTTTCTGATGCGGCCTCTCCAACAAACGTGCGTGAGCGGTCTGGAAACAAGGTAGTAATCGCTTGCACCTCGCGCCGAGTACCGGGCAGAGGCGGGAGCTTAGTGGAGGTGCGCGCCGGGTTCGGTAGGCCGGTCAAAGCACCGAGGTCAGATGGCGGCTGTGGGTCGGCAAAGGCGATGACGCTACCCCTCGTCAAACTGCCCTTCGTCACAGTGCCCTTCGTCGCAGAACGCGTTGCTCTGCTGCGTGGCCTACGAAGCTCGGCGTACAGGGTGGTGGATGCGACCACATGGATGGGTAGATGCTCGATCAGATAGCGACCGGATGGATCGAGCAGAGCGGCGAAGGGCAGCGTGTTGAGACTGCCTTGTGGTGAGATGAGCACTCGTTTGTAACGAGTGAGCTCCTCGGTCACCGGTGCGATCAGGAGACGCCAAAGCTGTTGTGCGGTGGCACCGGTCCGTGGATCGCGATGTGCGATCTGGTCGCGCCAGATGGCCACCATCTCATCGATCTGCTGATGCCCGGCAGCGATGGGGTAGGCCCGGGGTGGTTTGTCAGGGGCGAGGGCAAACATGTGCCCGTGTGTCTCTCCCAGCGAATAGGCCAGCAGGAGCGTGCCGGGGTCGAGAGCTCGACGAGCTGCGTCGGCGTCGAGGGGTTGGGGTGATTCGAGGGCGGCGAGTCTCGGGTCGGCGGCGCGCAGGTTACGGTCGAGCTCGTCGAGTTCACGGCGCAGGACGAGCAATCGCTCCTGGATCGCCGCCCGTTCCTCGTCTGCCAGAGGTGCGTCGCTCGCTTGGAGGCTGCTGAAGGCCTTGTCGTACTCGCGATAGAGAGCTTGCTGTTGTTGTCGCAAGTTTGCTGGAAGGTCACGGTCGAGGACCAGATCTCGCTCCGCTAGCAAGGCTAACAGCTCGCGCGCCCGGGAGCGTTCCAGGACGGCGTAGGCTTCTTCGGTGCGGCCGAGCGCGAGCAATGCTTCGATACAGTCGCGATGAAAGTGGGCGACCTCACGCCCGAAAGGGTTGCCCGCTTTTCGGTTGCCGCCCAGTTTTAGCTTGTGGTCGTCGAGGGAGTCAGCCGCTCGGCAGAGGTTGCGCACCGCATCTTCAGGGTGTCCTTGCTCATGATCGAGCCGCCCCAGCTCGTTCAGAATCTGAGCTTGGAGGGCGCTGGCTGGCGCGACGTCTTCGACGATCGACAAGGCGCGTTCTTGCTGCTTCCGAGCTCCAATGGTGTCCCCCTGTCGGCGCAAGACCCGACCCAATATGTGGAGGGGGCGGGCGACTCGCAGGCTTTCCGGGGCGATCCGTTCCAGTTTGAGCAGGGCATCGGCAAGCTTCTGGTGGGCGCCCGTAAAGTCTCCCTGCTGCTCGAGGACCAGCGCCAGCACTTCGAAACCGGTGGCATGAGGTTTCGACTCGGGCGCTATTCGGGTGGTGATCTCCTGCGATTTTTGGAGGTCACCAACAGCGGCCTCCAGGCGCCCCGCCCGGCGTGCGTTGTTGGCCCGGTTGTTGAGGGTCCGCGCCACCTGAAGACTGTCGGCATGAAGCGCCTCGTAGACCTCGAGGGCACGATCATAAAACGCCTCGGCATCGTCAAGTGCCCCGCGTTCGTTGGCGACCATGCCGAGGTTGTTAAGCGCATTGGCGATGCCGATCGACCCTGGTTGAATGCGTTCCAGCGTATCGAGCGCACGCCGAAAGTAGGTCTCGGCGCGGCTCAGATTCCCTCGATCGTGGGCCACCAGCCCAAGGTTGTTCCATATTTCGGTCAGCCGAGGTGAGTCAGGCGCCAATCGTTCGAGCACCGGTTGGGCCTGTTCGAACAAGGCCTGCGCCTGCCGCAGGTCGCCTTGCTGCCAGGCGATGTTGCCCAGGCCGGAGAGTGTGATGGTGACTTGAATCGAGTCTGGCGCCAGCATTTCGGCCAACCTCAGAGCTTCGTCGAGATCCTGGCGCGCCTCCTCGAGGCGACCGAGCTGGTAAAGCGGGATGAAATGGTTGAAGAGTGCGGACCACAACGCCCAGGATCTTGGCGCCAGGCGCCGGCGGATCTCGAGCGACTTGCTCCAGTGCTCGAGTGCCGCTGGGAAGTCGCCAGCGTCGAGGGCGATGCCGCCGAGGAGTCTGTCGTCGAGAGCCTGCAATAGGCTGGAGGTTACGCCTTGCTGATCTAGAGCCAGCGCTTGTTCAAGGAGTTGTGTGGCCTCTGCCGACTGCCGTGCCTTGGTCGCTAGTCGTCCGCGGGCGCGCAGCAGGTGGGCTCGGAAGATCGGTTCCGAAAGGTGTTCCTCAGCTCGAGAAAAGGCCTCGTCTCTGAGGGCTGTGTCCTCTGACCGGCGCATGACGTCGAGAGCGATCCAGCCGGCGTCGATCCGCCGTTCCTGGTCAGCCAAGAGCGTTGCAACTTCCAGAAGAGTGCGCGCTGCTTTGTCGGGATGGGCGTCCCAAGTCGCCCAGGCCTGATCGTTGATGGTGGCCAGCTCGCTCCGCAGATCGGGACGTACGGTGGCTTTGAAGCCGCTTGCGGGAACTTCGTATCGGAATGGCTCGCCTTCGACGGTGCCACGCAGCACGAATTGGCCACGGGGTAGGGCGGTGATCAGTGCGATCTCGAGATCGATTGGACTGGCGAGTTGCCCGCTCTCGAGCGCCGTGCCGTTACTGTCTACATGCTCCCAGCTGTCGAGTCGGGCCTCCACCGGCAACGACTCCATCCCCTTGGGATCGGTG
>JAJCXQ010000158.1 GCA_029263355.1 Acidobacteriota bacterium
ATCTTCTCGCGAGGGCGCATCGAGACGATTTGGAGGTCGGGATCGAGCAGCCGTTGCTCGATGATGTCCAATAACTCCGCCACCTGTACCGAAGCGCGGGCGCGATCGGCGCGGATCCGGTTGAGGAGGGGGTCTCAGTGACCTAGCGGCACAGAATAAGAGCTGCGTCTTCCGGACATAGCCAGCCAGTTTACGGCCTGGGTCCGATGTCGTCGAGTGGCGTGAAAGCACAGAAGGGGCGCACGGTCGTGCGCCCCTACAGTACTCTTGGAGAGCGATGATCGCTGTTCGCCGTTGGATCAGGTCTGGGGAATCAACACGGTGTCGATGATGTGGATGATGCCGTTCGAAGTCATGACATCGGTGGTCAGGACTTTGGCGCCACTGATCGACACGCCGTCGGTGGTGTCGACGGTCAGGTCCTGGCCCTGGACGCTCGTCAGGGAGCTAGAGGCGACCACGGCGGCAGCGTCCTTCTGACCGGAGACCACGTGGTAGGTGAGGATCGCGGCGAGCTTTTTCGGATCCTTGAGCAGGCCTTCGACGGTACCAGCGGGGAGCTTGGCGAAGGCTTCGTCGTTCGGCGCGAAAACGGTGAACGGACCGTCGCTCTTGAGGGTGTCCACCAAGCCAGCGGCCTTGACGGCGGCGACTAGGGTCTCGAAGGTACCGGCTGCGACGGCGGTGTCGACGATGTCTTTGCTCGGGCTTTCGTGAGGACCCGCCACGGTCGAGCCGGCGGTGAGGGCAATCAAGAAAGCTGCTAAGGTCAATATGTGAAATTTTTTCATGGGATCTCCTTGAGGTCTTGGTGGAGCGACTCACCCTGGATCAGGACTTTCCGAATCTGACGGCGAGTCGTCTCTTGCATTCAAAGGGTTGTCCGTCGCGAACGAAGAAACAGATGAGCTGGATTGTCCCGGCGGTTCCAAGGCTCTCGCCGAGGCGCCTCGTCAACGCGCCTCGTCAACGCTTGCCGCACCAGCGACATCTCACGCGTTTTGCCTCGCCTTGAGCGTTGCGAGGCCGCCGTCGATCCCCCAGACCTGGCCGGTCACCCAATCGGCGTCCGGACCGAGGAACCAGTCGATCAGAGACGCAACCTCTTCCGGGCGCCCGACCCGCCCCAACGGATGAAGCGCCAGTGAGGTCTCGAGCGCCTGTGGATTGTCGATGATCCGCCGGCTCATGGCCGAATTGACCAAACCTGGCGCGACCGCGTTGACCCGGATGCCCGCGTGAGCGTATGTGGTCGCCGCGGACCGCACCAGACCTTCGATCCCCGCCTTGGCGGCGGCGATCGCTTCGTGGTTGGCGAGGCCGATCGATGCTGCAGCCGAAGAGATCAGGACCACCGAGCCGCCGCTGCGGCGCATTGCCCGCGCCGCCGATCGCACCGTGGCAAAGGCGGAACCTAGGTTGGTTGCGATGGTTTCGCCGAACTCGGCGGCGGTGGTCAGGTGAGCGGGCTTGAGCAGAATCGAGCCGACACAATTGACCGCGCCGCGAAGGGTTCCGGGTAGCCCCTTCGCCTGGTCGAACGCCTCCGCGATCTGATCGAAGTCGCGCGCGTCGAGCTCGAACGGTACGCCGGCGATCTCGTCGGCCAGCGCCTCCAGAGCCTCGACCTGCCGGCCGGCGACAACGACGTGCGCTCCACGTGCAGAGAGTCTGCGAGC
Source organism: Acidobacteriota bacterium (assembly GCA_029263355.1). Classification (GTDB taxonomy): domain Bacteria; phylum Acidobacteriota; class Thermoanaerobaculia; order Multivoradales; family J023; genus JAAELT01. The sequence continues at coordinate 1,680 of JAJCXQ010000158.1, forward strand.
CAGCGTCGAACCGACCGCGCCGGTGGCTCCTAGAATGAGGTAGATGGGGGTATCGTCGGAATCGTTCATGAATGGGCTCCTCGAGAGGCCGATATTTTGAGCGTTGACTCGAGGACGCAGGCCGTCGGCCTTGTTGGCGATCGTCTCCGAGGCTGGCGTCCTCAGATGTCTTCGACGTCGCTGGCAGCTCGGATGTGCGCACGAGCGGCTCAACGCTCACTGCGCACCTCTTCAGGCGCGCCTAATCACAGGCGCCCATTCACAGCAGCGTTCGGAGATACAAAAACCCTGCTCGCAGGCAGCAGGGAAGGTCGTCAAGCTTCTTGCTTGGGTGGCTTGTTGGTGCTCAAGTGTAGGCTGGTGCTCCGGTACCATCGTCGCCCGGCTTGCGGAACCAGTTGCCAGGCAGTCGCGGCGACGGCTCGTCGCCCACCGCGCGCCCGTCTTCTTTGTTCGAGCCGATACCCTGGCAGAAGGCTCGTAACGAGTTGCGACTCGAACGCCGGTCACACCGCGCCGCGCTACGCCGAGTGCCTCGCGGCGCCTGCGGTAGGGCGGTCGAAACGCTGAACGCCATGCAGACCCAAACAGCCGTCCGTGCTGGCGCTGTTGACCACATCGACCCATATGGCTAGATGAGGCGTAGACGCCGGGGCAGGTTGGACACTTAGCCGCCCTCCCAACAGCCCTCGCGCGACGACTCCAGCGATCTCGAACAGCTCACACAACGGCTGACGGGCCGCTACAAAACTCCCAATCGTTTGCGCGGGGTTACCGGGGCCTGATGAGCTTGTTCACAAGCTTCCGCGGGCGGTGCGAGACCCCTTCAACTTTGCCGACGACGTTGCGCAGGCGATGCGCACCTCAGTTGAGCTAGCAAAACGACCCGCGCATCGCCCGCGCCGGCATGCCGAGTTCCCAAAATGGATTTCCCGCCGTTTCCGGCGATGTTCTTGTTCCTCATTTTGATTTGCGACCGCGGCGAAAGGTGTTCGACTTCGCCAAAGTTGTTTCGCAGGCGGTGCGCGGGTCTTTTGAGCTTGCAAAAAGACCCGAACATCGGCCGCGCAGGCATGTCGAGTTCCCAAAACGGATTTCCGGCCGTTTCCGAAGGGGGTCATTCTTCCCCAAATTGATTTCCCACCGTTTTTGAAGGGGGTCGTTTTCCCTATTTTGATTTGCAGCCGATGTTGGAGTCTTTTTCAAACCCCAATTGGTTTTGAAACGGCCCAGGTAGATCGAAAAGTAGTGGATTAATCCTCAGGCAGCGAGCTCGGCCCTAATCAAACCGCAAGCGGACCCGTAGGAGTGACGAGGAACCTATGTTGCGACGTCCCGGGCAACTCTCCTACCAGCTGTCGGCGTAGATCGGTGGCGAACATGGTGCGGGTGAATTTGCCGAGGCCGGCGGGATGGTCGCCGAAGGTTTTAATCCGAGTCTCGACCATTTGCCGACGCTCGGGCTCGACCCAGGTACTGAACACGCGCGGTTCGTTGAAGCGATAGTCGGTCAGCTGCCGGGTGTAACCTTCCTCTCGCCAGGTTTCGACGTCGAAGGCAGTCCGCCATTCGGGCTCGGCTCCCAGGCTGTGGGCGAACGGTGAGCTCAGCAAGACGGCCTCGAGGTAGTCGGTGACTGCGCTCTGTGCCTCGGCGTCGCCGAGCTCGAAGGAGCTGATCGCGTCGTTGAGTAGCGTCAAGGCGTCGGCGGTGACGAAGAAGCGGCCGAGCATCGAATATCTTGACAGCAGATTGCCGCCGAGGGTGCCATCGACTAAACCCTCGTAGTTCTCTTGCGCCCAGGCTAGGCACGCCTCGTGGGTCTCGAAGAGCTCGCTCTTGCTTTCTTGCACGAAGTCGTCAACCACCTTACGGAAGCCGGCCGGCGCCTGCGCGAGCAGCTCCTGGGCGCGGACCACAACGTCGAAGGGGCGGATACCGCGCTCTTTGGCAAAGGCGAAGGCTTCTTCGAAGTTGCCTTCGTAGTAGAAGATGGTGAGCAGCAAGTGGAAGATCCGCGTGTGGAGATAATCGTCGAAGGAGAAGGTCGGGGTTTCGACGACAATTTCTTCAACTTCGACCACCCCGGCGCCAAGATACTTGCCAATGTTGCGTGCCACAACCCGGAAGACGGTGCTGAAGTCCCAGCGCGCGCGCTCGGCCGGATTTGCTAAAGGCGCGCCGTGGAGCAGCATCAGCTGGTGCGCCGACACCCGCTTGACGCCAGCGTCGAGAAGATTCGCAACCGCTTCCATGAACGACTCACGGGTCTCCCCGGGCAGGCAGAGGATCAGCTCGCCATAGGATTGCATACCCTGCGACTGGACCTCTTTCTGGATCTCTCGGTAGGCCTCGAGCTTGATGTTGTCACGCTTGATGTTGATCATCACCTGCGGGTTCATCGACTGTACCGCCGCGGTCATCGGCAGGATGCCGCCGGTCTTGCGCATCACCCGGATGATCCGCTCGTGCCGGTTTTTGCCGGTGGTGGTGCGGATGTACTTCGGCCAACCGAATTTCTCCTGCAGCGCCGGCAAGTGCTCCACAACTTCTTCGTCCCAGGGGTACATACCGAAGTTGTCGTCGGCCAGGCAGAGCGGAATCTCCGGCTTGACCCGCTCGGCGATGTACCGCAGATCTTTCACCACCTCCTCGACGCTGTGGCGGTGGACTTTGTTGTTGGCGGCTACTGAGGAGTTGCAGTAGGTGCAGGTGAAGGGGCAGCCGCGGGAGATCTGCATCATCGGGAAGAGGCCGGTGGCGAAGAACGTGTCGAGCAGGCCGGTCCGGTAGGGTGAGGGAATTTCGTCGAGATCGCGAATCCGTTCGACGGTGTCGCCATGGACAAAGTCGCCGGTCCGGGGATCGATCCAGAAGGCGCCGTCAACCGCTTCTTCGAACAGTCCTTCGCGTGTCTGGCCGACGTCGGCCAAACGCTGGACCACATTGAGAAAGGCCCGCTCGCCCTCGTAGGTGGGGCCCTGCACGAAGAGGTCGATGGCACTGAGAGTGCGCAGATAGGTTTCTTGCTCCTCGCGGGTGAGGGGCCAATTGGGCCCGCCCATGAGCGTGAGGACTCCGGGGTGGAGACGCTTGGCATGGGCAGCGAAGTGCACTGCGAGCTGGTGGTTCCAGGCGTAGCTGCTCAGGCCGAGAATGTCGGGAGCTTGGCTGGCGAGTGCCCGTTCCAAGTCTTGAGGGTTGCGAAAGATCCGGGTTTCGACCGGTTTCTTGAATTGGCCATAGGCCTGAACGTAGCTGGCTAAGTTAGCGATTCCGAGAGGATAAACATCCGAGCTGACAGTGACTCCGTTGTGACCTAAATCTGCAAGGTATATTCGCATCTCAAGACCCTCCGAGAGGATAGAGATTAGTTTTTGGCGGGCTATGCTGGGGAAGATTTATCGCAAAATTCATGCCCGCCTTTTAGATCGCCCAGGACCGCTTCAAGCTGAGCCCAAAGCTGAAACCCAACAGCCTAGTCTGTAGCATTTTGCCCCGCTGTGGCAACTTGCACCATTCAAAAGGCGTCCTGGAGCGCTGACTGGACTCACAGTGCTAGAAGGACTCCAGGCACTGGCGCAACTCCCGCCAATGATTCTGATCACGGCTCGTAAAGTGAGCCACTAGCTGTCGGATCGGTCGCTGTCTCCCTCTTTCGAACCGACCCACCCTTTGTGCCAAAAATAGCGGACCATGGCGACGGCAACTACTGCCATCACCACCAGCAAAGTCGGATAACCCCAGGAGGTTTTGAGCTCTGGCATGTTCTCGAAATTCATGCCATAGATACCGGCCATGAAGGTCAGCGGGATGAAAATGCTGGCGACGAGGGTCAGCACTTTCATCACCTCGTTGGTGCGGTTACTGACCACCGACAGGTAGGTGTTCAGCAGACCGTTCGCCATCTCCCGCGCAACTTCGATCGCTTCGTTGGTCTGGATGCAGTGATCATAAACATCGCGCAAATAGACCCGCACCCCTTTGTCGATGAAAGGTGACTCGTCGCGGATCAGCCGGTTGACCGTCTCGCGCTGTGGAACCACCGCATGGCGCAGCTTGAGTAGCGAGCCTCGTAAGTGGTTGAGGCGCAGCAGAGTTTTCGTGCTCGGCTGTGTCATGACCAAATCCTCGATCTTTTCTAGCTCGTCACCGATGGCATCAACGACCGGGAAATAGTTGTCAACGATCGCGTCGAAGATCGCGTAGCCGAGAAAGTCGGCGCCACAACGTCGTAGGTGGCTCTGGTTGTCACGGATTCTGGCCCGGATCGGTTCGAGGACGTCGCCGTATCGTTCCTGAAAGGTTAGAACGTGATTGTGCCCGACAAGGATGCTGACCTGCTCGGAGTCAACGTTGAACTCGCCCTGTAACCGAACGAATCGGGTGATGATCAGGAGGTGATCGTCGTGGGCTTCGGCTTTCGGCCGGCTCGAACCATGAACCACGTCCTCGAGCGCCAACGGATGAATCGAGAAAAGATCACCGAGCGCCCTCAGGGCTTGCTCGTCGCCCAACCCCTGGATGTCGATCCAGGAGACGGCGTCCGGCTCGAGCGCTGCCGCCAGCTCCGAGAGATCGGCCACTTCCTTTTC
>JAJCXQ010000159.1 GCA_029263355.1 Acidobacteriota bacterium
GCGCCATCGGGATATACGTCACGTCAGCACACCAGACCTGGTCCGGCCGCGTGATCGCCATGCCGCGCAGCAGGTAGGGATAGACCTTGTGCTGCGGATGGCGCCGTGAGGTGTTCGGTGCCGGAGCCACCGCCACCAGGCCCATCTGTCGCATCAGGCGGCGGATCCGCTTGCGGTTCACGCGCAACCCCTGACGCCGCAAATAGCGCTTCATCTGTCGTGAGCCGTACCACGGTGTCTTCAGGTACTGCTCGTCAATCAATCGCATCAGCTCGTGATTGTAGTCACTATCGCCGCTGGGCTGTTAGTAATAGCTGGAGCGAGCAATTATCACCAGCTCGCACTGGCGAGAAAGGCCCAGCTGTGGGTGATGTTCTTCGATCATCTGGCGCCTCCGATCCACACTCAGCGGTCGAAGGCCTTCGACAAAAAATCTCGCTCGACTATCAGCTCGCCCACTTTCGCCTGCAGGGTCTTGATCTCTGCTTCGCGGTTGTTATCCGCTTTCGGTGCGTTGCGCCCCAAGCCTTCCTTCATCCCGGCAAGTGCCTGGCGTTTCCACTTCGCAATCATGTTCGAGTGAATGTCGTAGCGACTGGCGAGTTCCGCCATGGTGCCATCGCCGCGGATCGCTGAAAGCGCGACCTTGGCTTTGAAATCGACTGAAAAATTACGTCGTTTGGCCATCTTCTGAAATCCTCTTTATTCGGCCGGATTCCACCTTATAGCCAATGGCACTTACTTAAGCATTCGGTAGATAGCCAAGCGTTTGTATCTGCTGACGCGCGACGGTGCGAGGCAGCTTGAGCCACGGGTAGGGTTTGGGCCTTCGTTTGCGGGCGCGTGGTTCCAGTCGGCCGGGTCTACGGCCGACCCGGACTTGGGCGATAAGTCGGAACAGGCTGTGTCGCTGCTCGTCGGATTGCCAGTCGGGACGCGATGACCGCCATTGCGTCCACATCTGCACGGTATGTTTGAAGCTCAACTCGCGAGGCTGCAGTCTAGACACGAGCGCTGCTTGCGCCATCAGCAGGCGGATGAGGTTGTAGGCCAATAGATTCACCCACAGCTCCTTTTCGATCATTGCTGGCGTCAGACACCGGAGTACATTCATCCCCAGGGTGGTCTTGATGTTTCGAAGGTCGAGTTCCACGTGCCAGCGTTGTGCGCATAGACTCGACAGCTCGGCTTTCCGAAGCTTTCGCGCATCGAGCATCGTGGTCACCAACACGCGCCCGTCCACCTCAAGTTCCCGAACGATGACTTCATCGGGGAAACTGGCGGGTACTTGTTGATTTGCACCGAAATTTGAGCCAAAACTCGCCATTTCTTGCATCGAAAACTGACCCGTCTGCTGCTCCCTAGATCTTTGAAAGGGTTGCTATTCGCATTGCTTTATACGGGTCATTTCCGGGTTGCAAAAGCAGGGTCAATCCAGCGTGCAAATCAACACCCTTGGAACAAGCGGCGAGCCCAAAATCTCCCAAAATCGTTGCGTAAGCAAGAGAATTCCCATGATTCTGCCTTAACAAGCAGATTAACTGGGTTAAGGCGCTTTAAAAAGCAGCTTTGCCTTGCCGAGCCCTGAAATCGTTGATATGCTTTAAAAAGCAGATTAACCTTGATAAGCAGCTTTAAAAGGCAAATGGCAAAAAAAAACACATTAACAGAGGCCCCACCCTACACGGTCGAACAAGCAATCAAGCGCCTAGGCGCAAACCTGCGGACGGCAAGGCTACGCCGCAATCTGACCATTGAGAACGTGGCCGAGAAGATCGGGACGGGTCCCCGCGCCGTATCGGATGCCGAGCAGGGTAAGATCACAACGGGGATCGCAGTCTATACCGCCCTGCTCTGGACCCATGACCTGCTTGGGCCTATGAGTGATCTTGCCGACCCTGCACTCGATGAGGAAGGCCTCGCCTTATCCATGCTGCGCGAGCGCGCCCGCAGCCATGAGACAGAGGAACTCGATAGTGACTTCTAGCGAAAGCCCGCGGGAATGCTTTGTCTATATCGCCTTGCCCGGCGAAACGGAATTCGTCACGGCGGGACGCTTCCGTTGCACCGAAGACCGCCACGGCGTTGCCATAGGCCGCTTTGTCTACGGTAAGAGCTATCTCGCGCGCGCTAACGCCGTGCCGATCGACCCGCTGGAACTCAAAATCTCAAACAAGACCTACGAGACAAGATTGCTCAAAGGCATCTTTGGTGCGCTACGCGATGCGAGCCCGGATTATTTTGGCCGCCGCATCATTGAACGGCATTTCGGCTCGCCAGGCCCCGGCGAAATAGATTACCTGCTGCAATCGCCGGACGATCGCGCCGGCGCGCTTGGGTTTGGCCTTAAGCCGGAACCGCCTGCTCCGAGACGAAAATTCAACCGCACAATCGATCTTGAAAAGCTGCAGGCGTTCGCCGATGTGATCGTAAAAGACGAAGAGCTGCCGCAAGACCCGGACGCGCAGCAGGCGCAGGAACTCATGCTTGAGGGAACCTCGATGGGAGGCGCCCGCCCTAAAGCCGTCGTCGAGGATCAGGGCGCGCTCTGGATCGCAAAATTCAACCGCCCGGATGACAAGTGGAACCATGCCAAGGTCGAGCGCGCGATGCTTGAGCTTGGCCGCGCCTGCGACGTCCACACAGCCGAAAGCAAGCTCGCAAAAATCGGCGACCGCGACGCGTTGCTCGTCAAGCGCTTTGACCGCCAAAAGGCAAAGTCCGGCTACAGGCGGGCGCGCATGCTAAGTGCACTGACCCTTCTGCGCGCCGAGGATACGTATACAGACCGCGAGAAATGGTCCTATGTGCTGCTCGTCGAAGAGCTTAGACGAATTTCAGCGCAGCCAAAGATCGATGCGCCCGAACTTTTCAGACGGATGTGTTTTAACGCATTGATAAGCAACACTGACGATCATCCGCGCAACCATGCGGTCATTGCGATGGAGAATGACTGGAAACTCTCACCGGCCTACGACCTGATCCCGTCGATGCCAGTCAGCATCGAGGAGCGCTTCCTGGCTCTGTCCTGTGGCGATGAAGGAAAACTCGCCCGCGCCAGCAACTTGCTCTCACAATGCACTCGCTTTTTCGTCAAAACAAACGAAGCCAAGGCGATCATCGACCAGATGGAGCGAACGGTTAATAAGCAATGGCTCCCGATCGCCCGAAAACAAGGGGTCAGTGAAAGGGACTGTGAGACGATCAGACCCGCATTCGCCTACGACGGGTTCCGGCTAGAGCTAGGGAAGGTGAACCGCCCCGGAATTCCCACGATCTGATTAATCCCGAGCGTCCGCTTTACACTTGCGGTTTCAACCGGTCATTCGGGAAGATGGTTACTTCTCTCATCTGAACGCTTCGAGTACCTCCTTTTACCCAACAATCACTATCAATGTAATGTCATAAACTGGCCGACTTGGCCGGAATACGCAGTGTCATCGATGCATCGCTAGATCTGACTGCCGTAGGTCAAGAGCAGGACGATCAGGAGAAGAAAGATGGCGACCATGATGGTGGTGTCTAACATGCCTAACGTGTGATCCTCTTTCAGCAGTTCCACCAGCACAAACAGCATGGGAAACAGGAACAGCAGGAGCAGCATGTTGGGAAACGAGAAGAGCAGCGGCAGCTCCGGGTGGCCGGGGTTAATCCAGGCCTGATAAGAACCGATCGCGATCAGCGTGAATGGCAAAACCATGAAAATCACTTGGGTAATGCCGCCGAAGCTGTTAGCCAGCGCGATGCCAAATTCCCTCTTGCGGTGCGATTGCCACAAAATCACGTACTCGCTCATGCCCGCGAATCCGGCGAGAATTAGCGCGGTCACCATGTGATTTAGCTGCAGATCGCGGATGGCAATATGGGCAAATTTCGCGACCTGCTCGCCGCCGAGCGACGCTCCCAGAATACCGATCGTGAGATAACCGCCGATCAGGGCCCACGAGCTCTCATGCACAGGAACGTAAACTAGCGCACGACGCTTTTCGATCTGCTCGTCGGT
>JAJCXQ010000160.1 GCA_029263355.1 Acidobacteriota bacterium
GAACAGCTCGAAAAGCGGCCGTGAATCCTCCGGCGCCAGATCTCGAGCGTGCTGTACCGCGGCCAGAGCGCGCTCGAGATCCTGTGGGCGCCGCGTCCCAACAAACAGGCCTTGGGCGATACGAGCCTCGAGCAGGTAGGCCTCGACAAAGTCGGGAGAGGTAATTTGGAGAGCCGCTACAGCTGCTAGAAGCTGGGGTGGCGAGCCGCTTGCCCCCTGTGCTTCCCAGCTCGTTTTGAGTTGGAGATACGCCTCGTAGTCTCCTTGGGTAACCTCCAAATTGCGGGCGCCTGGGCGTGCAGCAAACTCTGGATAGCCTTGGGAGAGTCGCTGCGTCACCACTGATGTCAGGTCGAGGAGATCGACGGGAGAAACCTTGAAGACGTCTGCCCACCGAACACTGCCGTCACCGCTGATGCGTTGTAACGCGATTTGGCAGGTCCGTCCATCACAGGCGAGGTTTGAGGTGATGACCTCGGCAACACCGAGGGCGCCTGCCACTTGCTTCGACGAACCGGTAACCGCGTCGACTTCGTCGGACGCCGGAGTGGAAATGCCTTGCCGTGAAAGTAGACCTTGGATCAGGGCGAGACGCACGGCCGACGCCACCAGGGCGTCGTCAGAGGCTTGCGGCGTCGAGTTGATTTTGGGGGCGAGCACAGCGACGTACAACGGTGGTTCGTTGGCTTGGTGCCTCCACAGCCCGACGAGCGTCAACACCAGAAGGACAATCGTCGCCGCCGCGATCATCGGTTGGCGGCGGTCAGCACGACGGGCCGGAGGTGATGGCATGACCAGAGTCTCGTCGTCACTGGGCTCGTGGATTGACGTCACAGCGATCGGCATTTCATCGGTCAGGGTCGTCGCGATGGCGTCCAAGGCGGTAATGACGTCACCCGCGGTTTCAGGCCGGTGTGCCGGATCTTTCTCGAGCAGGCGGTCAACAAGCTGCGAGAGCGCCGACGGCGCCGCCGGATTGACTTCCTCAGCGGGTGGCTGCCGGAACGAGATGATCTGTGTCAGCGTCTGCATGGGGTTGGCGGTTCTGAACGGCGAGCGCCCCGTGACAGCGTGGTAGAGCAGTGAGCCGAGGGAGAATAGGTCAGAGCGTGGGTCGACCTCGAAACCTTGGGCCTGCTCGGGGGACATGGCGTGTAACGTCCCGAGAATCTTGCCGTCGCCAGATAGCTCGGGGTCGCCGCGCTCGAGTCGTTTGGCTAGACCAAAATCCAAGATCTTGATCTGGCCACTCGCGGTGACCATCACGTTCTCGGCCTTGAGGTCGCGATGGATAATTCGTTGGGCGTGGGCCGCCGCCAGTCCGTGGGCGATTTCTCGCCCTAGGTTGACGACCTGCCGGATGTCGAGGGGACCTTGGTCGAGTAGACGGGAAAGTGCCTGACCGTCCACCAGTTCCATCACGATACTGTCACCCTCGGCGCTCTCCAGAATGTCGTGAATCTGGACGATCGCCGGATGGCTGAGGCTGGCAACCGCCTTCGCCTCGCGCCGAAACCGCTGGCGCGTTTCGTCGTTGGCCAACACGTCGGGACGGATCAGCTTGATCGCTACTCGACGATCCAGGCGTTCATCGTAGGCGCGGTAAACCTCGCCCATCCCACCGGCGCCGAGTTGGTCCTCGATGAGATAGGGGCCAATCGTTCGTGAGTTCACGACGTGAGTTTACTGCCGGTTCAGGGCAACCCAAGCTCAGTCATGCGTCGTCTCAGTCCTTTCCGCGAAACCTGGAGCTCATCAACCATCGCCTCGATGTTGCCGTTGCAGCGTTCTCGGCAACGTTCGATCTCTTCGCGACTGAGCTGCCGCGGCTTGCGCACGTGGGTCGAGGTGGCGATCAACGAATAAAGAGCGGTGCGGGAGATGCCGAGGGCGGCGGCGGTGGGCTGGAGCTTCCAGCGATTGGCGCGCAGCACCTCGAGCAATTCGTCGTCCTTGACATCGGTGGCCGGCCGGTAGATCTTCTTGAGGTTCTTGGCAGGGCCAGCCTTAGAGGCGGCGATCTGGGGGACGTTCTCGTCGGGCTTGCCATCGGCCAACAGGTCTTCTGCCAAGAGGTCTTCGATTCGGGGTTCGAGCCTGGCTTGCCGCTGGTTGCGACCGGTGGCAACGAGTTGCCGTGCGATGTTGCGCAGTTCGCGAACGTTGCCGGGCCAGCTGTAAGCTGCGAGTCGAGCGACTACTGATGCCGGCAACCAAGGCGTGTCTTCGGGACCGGCCCGCAGCGAGCGGGGATCACCGTCGAGAGCGTTGATCTCCTGGCTCAGGAAGTGAATCAATAAACGCCCGATGTCATCGCGGCGAGCGCGCAGCGGCGGCAGGCGGATCTCCTGATAGCTCAAACGATGGAGTAGTGGGGCGCGAAACGTCCCAGCTTCGATCTTGGCTTCGAGGTCGGCGTCGGTGGCAGCGATCACTCGCACATCAACGGTGTTGAGCTGCTCGGATCCCACTGGGTGGACCTCGCCGTCTTCCAGGACCCGCAGTAGCAGGACCTGGACTTCCGGTGGCATCTCACCCACCTCGTCGAGTAGCAGCGTTCCGCCGTCGGCGCGGGCGAAGTAGCCGAGTCGTTTGCGGTCGGCGCCGGTAAACGCGCCGCGGGCGGCGCCAAACAGCTCGGCGGCCGCCAAAGACGGAGGAATCGCTCCCACGTTGACGGTCAAGTAGGGTCGTTCGCGGCGAGCGCTGGCATGATGCAGAGCGGCTGCCACGAGCTCCTTACCGCAACCCGTTTCACCGCGTAGCAAAACTGGGCCGTCAAGGCTCGCGATCGCCGCGATATCGCGGCGTAAACGGAGCATCGCCGGACTCTCGCCGATCAAACCGAAGTCCGGCACTCCCCGCGGTGGTGACGGGTTGAGCGAGTGGAGCAGCAGGACAACCCGCTGCGACAGCACCAACACGAGTCCGGCCACGAGGTCTTGGTCTGAGACTTGGCGCTCGGCTGCGAGTGGGACATCGTCCACCGTCAGAGAGGGCTTGCCGTCGGCGGGTTGCAGCAAAATTCCATGGTTAGGCGCGGGCGCCAACCGGGTTGGGCTGCGCGATAGGTACGGATCAGCTAGTGGCCGGCGATTACTTTCTCCGGGGGCGGCGAACTGGGGCTCGTGGCGCGATAGCAGCACTGTTCTTCCCGAGCTCAACTCGGGGAGCGCGACCCGTTCGCCGACCCGCCGACCGTCGGGGTGTCCGAGAATCGTCAGACCCGGAACCATGACTTCTTGATCCACCCGCTCGAGATGGTGGGCGGATCGGGTCTCGCTGTGGAGATGCTGAACCCAGGTTTCGTCGGCTGGCTGACTCATGGCTCGGCCCACCACGTCTCGTCGTTTGCCTCGGGAGCTGTCCTGGGCAAATGATATAGCGTCTATCCCGAATGTCGAGTGACGCCCGCCTGTGCCTGTACTTCGACGACGCGGTGCCGGTCGGTTTCCTGCCGGCCGAAGACACGTTACGGGATGCCTTTGGCATTTTGCTGGCGATCATCGCGGTGGCCCGCCAAGGTAGCGGCTGGCCTCTCGTCAAGCTGTGTGCCCGTCCCGGGTGTTACCATGACTTTTACGATGTATCGCAGACCCACGTCGGCAAGTGGTTCACCACCCGTTGCGGCAATCGGGTACGGACGAGCCACTATCGGAAAGGTAACAAGTACCGGCCTCCCAAGTGGTGAGGTCTTCGAGGGCGTCGTCGGACGTCACGGCTCGCGGACGCTCGGCCTGTCGAGCAGAGGCGCAACAGGAGGATCTACCCGATGGACACTCTTTGGCTCGACCTGAGGTTTTCTCTTCGGACACTCTCGAAGAGGCCGGCGTTCACGTTGATCGCCGTGGTCTCTTTGGCGCTCGGCATCGGCGCCAACGTCGCCATTTTCAGTTTGCTACGTGAGGTTTTCTGGCGGCCGATTCCGATCGATGACCCCGAACGTGTGGTTGTGGTCTACGGTACCGACCAGAAACGCGGCGATATCGAGCTCGTGTCGCATCACAACTGGCGGGATCTGCGCGAGCAAAATACCGTCCTCGAGGGTCTTGGAGGGTATGCCTGGTCGAAGGTCAGTGTCTCGACGCAGGACGAGTCCGTGCATGTGACAGGCTCCCTGGTCTCCGGCAACTATTTCGACATCCTCGGTGTGTCCGCTGCCCTCGGGCGCACTCTGTCGCCGGTGGACGATGTTACCCCAGGCGGCCATCCGGTGGTGGTCCTCAGCCATCACTTCTGGTCGAGCCGCCTTGGCTCGGACCCTCAAGCGGTGGGGCGGAAGATCAGGATCAATGATCATCCGTTTACCGTTGTCGGCGTCATGTCGCCCGAGTTCAAAGGACTGTTGCGAGGCTATGCTGCGGAGCTCTGGGTATCGATTGCGATGAACGAAGTCGTGATACCCGATCCGGCGGTCAATTGGTTCAATCGACGAATCGGCAAGATCATCACCCCCGTCGGTCGCCTCGCAGAGGGGCTGACTCTGGCTGAGGCCGACGCCAACTTTCGCGCTTTGGGTGCGCGCCTGGCGCGGGACTATCCCGAGTCGCTCAAGGGGCGAGGATTTCGTCTGGTGCCGGCGGTCGAGGCTGCGATACCGGTCTGGGCGCAGGCCACAGCTACCAGCGGTGCGGCGGTGTTGACGGCGACAGTCGGCTTAGTGCTGCTGATCGCCTGCCTCAACATCGCCAACCTGCTGTTGGCCAGGGCGGGGGAGCGACGCCAGGAGATTGCCGTGCGATTGGCTCTCGGAGTCGGCCGCGGGCGGCTGGTGCGTCAGCTGCTCACGGAGAGCGTGGTCACCGCACTTGCTGGCGGCATTCTGGGACTTGTAGTCGCCCGCTGGACCCTGGACGCCTTGCTCACGGTTTTGGGTTCGATGGGTTGGTGGGGCACGTTCAACCTCGAGATCACTCTCGACCTCGGTATTCTCGCGTTCTTTCTCCTGCTTTCGATGTTGACGGGCGTGTTGTTCGGCTTGGTTCCAGCGATTCAGTCGTCTCGTCCCGAGCTCGTATCTGCGCTCAAGGCGGGTGGTGACGCGAGCCCGGTGAGTGATCGCGTGCCATGGATCCGCGGCCTCGATTTCAGGAATGCACTGGTGGTGGCACAGGTTGCGTTGTCGCTGGTGGCGTTGGTGGCCGCCGGACTCTTCCTGCGCAGCTTCGACACCGCACGGGGCACCGACCCAGGATTCGATGCCGAGAAGCTCGCGGTGGCGTCGTTTGACGTAGCTCTCCAGGGCTATTCACAGGAGCAAGGGAAGCAGCTCTTCAGCCAGGTGGTGGAGCGAGTCGAGGCGCTTCCGGGGGTCGAATCGGCCACTCTGGCCCAGTACGGACCGATCTCAGACTACTGGTATCAGGCGGTCACGCGGGAGGGAGAGGCGACGGATCCGACGGCACGGACTCTGGTGCAGGCAAACCCGGTGCTTCCCGGTTATTTTAGGACTCTGGGTATCGCCGTCGAGGAAGGTCGCGGTTTCTCGAAGCACGACCGGGCTGCCAGCGTTCCCGTTGTGGTGGTGAATCGCACCATGGCGACCCAGTTCTTTCCGGGTCAACAAGCGGTGGGCAAACGGCTCGTTTTACTCGAGAGCGAGACCAAGAAAATCACCGTCGAGATTGTTGGCGTGGCGCGGGACGTGGATTACAATCTGGTCGGCGAGGCGCGACAGCCGTTCTTCTATCTGCCTCTGATGCAGTATTACGTGGCGAACGCGACCTTGATCGTCCGCACCGCGGTGGAGCCGGCGGTGGCGCTTGGGAGGGTGACCGGAGAAATTCGGGCAATCGATCCTCAGTTGCCTTTGGTCGACGTTCAGACCGTGCCCCAGGTGGTGGCGGCATCGATGTGGGCGCCTCGATTCGTGGCGTATTTTCTGGGGATTTTCGGCGCGGTGGCACTGGCGCTCACCGCGATCGGCCTCTACGGCGTCATGTTGTACGCCGTGACACGCCGGACGCGCGAAATCGGCATCCGTGTCGCACTGGGAGCCGAACGGCGGAGCGTCTTAGCCCTGGTCCTGAAACAGAGCCTTTCTTCGGTGGCGTTCGGGCTGGCCCTCGGCTTGACGGTTGCGCTGTTGGCTAGCCGTCTCGTGACCTCGATGCTATTCGTCGATTCAACGGATCCGTTCGCCTATCTCGGCACGCTCACCCTGATGGTGGCGGTCGCGATCGCGGCCAGCGTGGTGCCAGCGGTCCGGGCGATGAGGGTAGATCCGATCCGAGTACTGCGTCACGGGTGAGAGCTCGATTCCTGTGAAGTGCTACTCCCGGTCACCAGTGCGGATTGGTTGATCCGCGAAGACATCGGCGCGTTGGCACTAGCTCAATCCGCGGACGAGGCGTCTGCTACCGACTGGCCGCAGGGTGGTTCGGGAGTGGTGGCGATCGAGCGCGGCGTGCCAGCGCTCGACGGGCTGCTGTTCGTTGGGACGTGTACCAACATCAACGATCCAGCCGCGACCGTCAATGATGTGTTCACGCTGGATCCGGGGACGAATGTATCGACCAGTGTTTTGACGGGTGTGCAAAGTCTGGGGGGCGACGGCAGATTTTGCCAACGAGCGTATTCTGTTCACCTGTGCGAGCGGCCTGACGCCACCGGTTGGCGAGATCGGCGGCGGTGACGAGCTCTTTGCAGTTCCCTTCTCAGGGGGTGCTCCGACCTCCCTCGGGCGCATTACGAGCCCTAACGGAGGGTTTCGTGTGGATGGATTGGCCATCTCTGGCGGCGTGCTCTATGGCGCAAATGCCGGCGCCGGGGTCGACAATGGCTTCTACTCGATCGACACGACGACGCTTGTCGTGACGCAGATCGCACGGTATGCAGACAGCATCAGCGGGATCGATGCGGACCCGGATACCGGCATCATTTAATTAGTACTCACAAGCGCATACCCTCACAACGCTGGTGTCGCATTGTCGACCGCAGAAGTGCTCCGGGGGGCCTCGGTGGCCAGCCACACCGTACGAGTCGAGGCTGGCCGTGGCCGTCGGGTGACGGTCAATGCGCTTTACCGGAAGGCTGATTGAGCGCTTCCAGGACGGCTTGCACCGGGCCACTGGGCAAGATGAGCTCGAGCTCGGCGCTTTGACCTTTGGCGAGGAGCTGGATGTTCCAAAGACCTGGGCTCAGTGAGGTCACTTCGATGCGGCCGTCAGCGTCGGGCCGGTAATACGGCAAGGCTTCGACCATACGTCCGTCCGGCGACTTGACGACAACCGTTACGTACCGAGGGACGCCGCCGTCGGCGGTGCGGACGTAAAGGGTCATCGGGACGGCGGGGCTGAGCAGGATCTGATTGCCGCCAGCTGCGGCTTCGACGGTGTGCTCGACGGTTGCGTAGCCGGGGGCGGCGGCGCGCAGTTGCCAACGACCCTCGCTGCCCGAGGATAGCTCGAAGGTGCCGCTGGCGTCGGTTTCGCCGCGGGCGGCCGGCGGTCCGCCAATGCTGGCTCGGGGGGACCGAAGTTCGATCACTGCGCCAGCGATCGGAACGAGCCGGTCTCTGGTCAGGACTTGACCGGCAACTCTTCCAGTCGTGACGTCGATCACGATCTCATCATCGCCAGCCATCTCGATGAGACGGCGAGCGGTGACCGCGCCTTGGTCAATGTCGGTGAGTTTGATCTCGCAAGCGCCTGCGGGCACCCCCTCGAAAGCGAACCGTCCATGGTTGCCAGTGGTCTCTCCAAGGAAGGCTGCCTGTTGGCACATCAACGCTGCCCTGGCTCTGTTCCAGGGAGAGCCGTCGCGCAGTGCCAAGATGTTCAGCCGATATCCCTGCTCGAATACGAGGTCGATCTCGACCGCGTCACCCTCGCCGCCGAGATGCACGTTCTTGGTGACGCGTTGCCCTTGATCGGTGGAGGCGTTGACGACCCAGGCGCCGGCTGCGAGGTTGGAGATCCGGTAGCTGCCGTCGTGGCTGACCTGGCCAGCGCGGCTGCCGAGCTCCAGCGCCGACGCGGTGATTCGGAGGCCGGACAGAGCTTCGAGGTCGAGGCCAAGGACACTACCAAATACCTCGCCGCCGGCTGTCAGCTGAATCACTTGGTGGGTCACTGCGACCTTGCCGAGCTCGAAGGTTGCGGTGCGCTGTGTCGCGTAACCCGGATGCGCGACGAGCAACGCCCAGACGCCGGGCTCGCTGGCTTCGAGCTCGAAGCCACCGCCATCGAAGCTGACGACCGCGACGTCTGAAGAGGTCCGCAGCTCTCCGATCAGCTGGATCGCAGCACCGTCGATACCGGCTCCGTTGCTGTCGATCACGTGGCCGGATACCGTTAGGCTCTCGCGGTCGTGCGGAGCGTCGAAGGCAAGCTCGATTTGGCGGTCGACGCCGGATTCGAGCTCAACCCGGTCCTCCAAGGGCTCGTAGTCAGGGTGGCGAGCAGCCAGTGGGTAATCACCGGTGTCGAGGCCAGTGATCGCGAAGCGACCATCCCCGTCAGTGGTGGCGCTCCGATCGTCCATCATGGCCCCGGAGCGGTGCTCTCCGCTGGGGGTTCCTAGGCTGACCCTAGCGTCGAAGACTGGCTCGCCGTCTGGATCCGTCAGCCGTCCGCGGAGGGTCGCGGCGGGTTGCAGCACGATGCGCACCTCGGGGGTCGTCTCGCCGGCCGTCAATTTGACCTCGACCGGGTCGGCGACTCCCGTTGGGCTGCGGGCGCTGACAATGACTTTGCCGGGTGCCTGGGCGATGAATTCGAATCGGCCATCCCGCTCGGCGCTGCGGATGGTTGAGGATTTATCCCTTATCAGTGCAACGTCAGCGCCACTTACACCGACGCCGTCAGGGCCGATCACCCAGCCGCGTAAATTGACGCTGGGCTCGAGCATCAGAGTCAGCGGCTGATCGGGATCGTACAAGATCTCCCGCACCGATTTGTGCTGGTAGCCGTCGAGCGAGGCGGAGATGTGGAGCCTCTCGCTGCGCGCCATGCCGGCGAAGGCAAATCCACCGTCCGCGCTGGTGGTCGTTTGCGTGGGTTGTTCGCTGCCCCTCGACCCCGAGCGCATGATGTGCAATAGCGCGCCCTCGAGACCCTGGCCGTCAACATCCGTCACCTTGCCCACCAGCGTCACGCCGGGTTCGAGGACTACTGTGCCAACATCGACCCGGGTCTCATCATCTGGATGCTCCGATGCCGCGATTTGGATGCCGGGAACGGTCAGCGGCGCGAGATCTGAAGCGGTGACTTGCAGCGAATAGGTGCCGCGAGCCAGGTCGGAGAGCTCGAAGCGGCCGTGAGTATCGGTCACGGTTTGATCGGGCTCGACGCGCGCCGCCGGTGGACGTGGGTCCGAGACGAAGTCAGGGGGCATGAACAGCACGACTTTGGCGTCGGGCACCGGTTGTTCCTGGTCGTCGAGCACAACGCCGAAAACGGTCAAGCCGTCCTCGAGTACCACCTCGATCTCTGGTGGCTGTTTTCCGGCTGCCAGCGCTGGCACCTGTATCCTGCCAGTGGCGAAGCCGCGGTGGTTGGCTCGCAGCTCGAAGGTGATCTCGGGCGGCAGGCCCTCGAGCAAGAAACGGCCATCGGCCCGCGAACGCATATGGAACTGGTGAATCAGATGGGCCCACGACATCTCTACCCGCGGCACGCGGACCGTCGCGACCACGTCGGCGCCGACCACTGCTTCGCCAGCCTTATCGACCACCCGTCCCGCCAGCGCCAGGGATCCGACCAGGGCGAGGTTGAGCTCGAGGTCTGGCGGTTTGCCCGACGCTGACCTCTTGGTGGCCGTGCTTTTGGTGCCTGTGCTTTTAGTGGCTGTGTTCTTAGTGACTATGCTCTTAGTGGCCGTGCTGTCGGCGGCTGGGACGACGACCCGGCGGGTCAGATATCCCGGTGCTGCGGCCTCTACAACCGGCCTGCCGTGCACCGGTAGGTCGAGGTGATAGCCACCGTGCGGGTCGGTCCGATGGAATGTGTCAGCAAAGCTGACCCAAGCTCCAGCAATCGGCTGCCGGCGGGTGGTGTCGAGAACCTGGCCGTGGACGCGGCGGGTCGGTCCCAGACGCAGCAATAACTGCTGCTGGCTCGCCGTCTCCGCCGAGACGATCCCGAAAAACTGTCCCGCTGGGCTCGCGAAGGACAGGTGGTGAACATCCTCTTCGTCCTTCATGGGCACCCTGATGTCACCCCCGGGGCCCGTCATCCCCAGGGCCAGACTCGAGCCTGCCATGACGGCCATCTTGGGCACCGGCTGACTCAGCTCGTCAACGACGCGCGCTGCCACCAGGCTTTCCTGCAAGGTCAAGCGCACGTCGCCCGAGCCGGGAGAGACCTGCGAATAGATGAATCCGTCATCGCTGATTGCCGCGATCGGTAGGTGTTCGTCGGCGGTTGTCGGGAGGATCAAGTGACCGTTGGCGTCGGTGGTGCCAGAGCGCCACTCGGGCTGCCAGCAATGATGTTTCGTGGGTTCCGTTTTCGGCGCCCAGCCACGGACCGTGACACGGACTCCGCTGAGCGGATTTCCTTCAGGGTCGAAGGTGGTGAGCCGACGTTCCCTGCGCTGCTTCAAGTCGAGTGGTGGCAGGTCCATCGGGCCGAGCAAGGGTTTCAGCTCGCAGCGCATCGCCAAGTGGTCGAGATGGCGCACGACGACTGTCCATGGTCCATCTTCCGGTGCGGTGATTTCGAAGCTGCCATCTCGGCGGGTTCGGGTGCTGGCGACGGAAGGTTCGGCGCGTCCTTCGAGTTGGGTGATGGCGGTTGTCCACAGGGTTTCGAGGGGGCGCAGAGTCACCGTCGCGCCCGCTAGCGGCCGACTGGCGGCATCCGCGATGTGGCCGCGGACCAGGATCGTCTCGGTTGACCCGCCGGCTGCCATCGCAGTGTCCGCCAACACAGTGTCCGCCAACACAGTGTCCGCCAACACAGTGTCCGCCAATACAGTGTCCGCCAATACAGTATCCGCCAATACAGTGTCCGCCAACACAGTGTCCGCCAATACAGTGTCCGCCAAACCGACGAGCACGATCGAGCCGAGCAGGGCACGATGCCAGAAACGTCTTCTCTGGTTCGGCGAAACGATGATCCGACCCATGGTTCAGCTCCTCCTCGGACTTTATCTGATCCCAAACCCAGTGCGGCGCGGCGCTTCGCGCCAGCTGGTCCTGGGCTATTGGATGGAACCCTTCACGGTTCGCGCGCGAAGCGCGCCAACTCACCGCCTCGAGAGTTTAGCCGAGACCATATTGACTCACCGGTCCGGTACTGATGGATAGATTACATATTCCTCTCCATACGAGGGTGTCGGCGCGGTAGAATCTCGCGTCGCCGATGTGGCGCAACTCGAAGAACCCGACTTCTGGATCTGGACATCGGAGATGCCCTCGCGACAACCAACGGCCGTTCTCGCGACTCGGGACGTCGGCGCTGACGATAGCGACAAAAGCTGCTGGTGCGGCCGAGGCGACGCGATGGCGTTCGGCGAGGACTACGTCGCCTGTGGTGGCTGCGGAACGCTACGTCGGCGAGAGTTGCCGAACGTGGACGACCTCGCTCTCGGCAGTGAAGACGGTTTTTATGGTCAAGCCTATTGGTTCGAACACCAGACCCGGCGTGGCCAACCGGATCTCGTCGAGCGCAGCCGCTCGGACCTGGTGGACCGTGTGCCGTATTGGTTGCGGGCGGTGTTGCGTTATGCCGAGCCAACCGGCCGGTGCCTCGAGATCGGCTGTGGTCACGGCGCTCTCACCTTCATGTTGAGCCAGGCGGGGTTCGAGGCGAAGGGGCTCGATCTCAGTCGTGCCGCCGCGACCTTTGCCCACAAGAGCTTCGGCGTCACCGCCCACAGCGGGGTGCTCGAAGAGCAGGGGTTCGACGCCGGCGCATTCGATGTGGTGGTCGCGATCGATGTTCTCGAGCACGCGCGGGATCCGGCCGCGCTGCTGGCCCGAGCCGCTGAGCTGGTCGCGGACGATGGCATCCTGGTACTGCAGACCCCACGTCGCCCCGATTGTGTGCTGGACGATGCCTCGCGACCCGATCTGCTGAGCTACGAGACGTTGTCGGTGGCGAACGATCCGTTTCTTTCGATGTTGATCGAGGAGCATCTCTTCCTCTTTCCGCAACAGGCTCTAGTGCAGCACTTGGAGCGACTCGGCTTCGTCGAGATCGTTTGGCAGGAGCCTCCCTTCACCTACGATATGTTGGTGATCGCGAGCCGGCGTCCACTGCGTCTGCGGTCGGATACCGAAATCAGAGACCAGCTTCTGAGCTCACCACAACAACGGCTGGTCCTCGCCTTGCTCGATTTTGACGCCGCGCTGGCGGCTCGCACTCAAACCCTGCGTCGGGCCGAATCCACCGAGCTCGAAGCGACGTCACGTCTCGACCACTTGCGTCGTCTGGTGCGAAGGTTGCGGCGGAGTGAAACTCGGGCGACGGAGCGCGCTCTAGCGGCGGAGCAGGCTGGCCACGAGGCTCGGGGTCGAGCGGGCCGACTGGCGACCCTGATCGACGGTTTACGCCACAGCGGCTTGTTTCGATTCCTGGTCCGCACCGGCCGCTGGCGCTCTTACGATGAAGAGATCGAGCACGCCCTGGCTCCCGCCGTCGAGCTGCCGCCACCGAGTGTCGACGCCGAGGTGCGTGTCGAAGCGGCGGTTGCCGCACCCGCTGGCGGCGCGGTCGCCATCGACTTGACCGCCATCCTACCTGGCGCGGTCAACGGCGGCGCCAAGCTCACCAGCCTGCTGCTGGTCCGTGAGCTCATTCGATCCTGGGTCGACAGCGATGTTTTGCTCTTGACGTCGGCGCTGTCGCATGACGAGCTCGCCGCCTTCGATAGTCCGCGGGTGCGTCGACATTTGTTGGAACCTGGCCCCGCCGCGCTCATGGAGCTGCACGAAACACAGCCCCTGGCGTTGCTGGTCTGCCCCATGGGTGGCGCGCGCTGGATCGACCCCAGGGTGCCAATGGTCACCGTGGTGCATGATCTGCAGCATCTGGCCTACCCGGAGTTTTTTGCCGATGACGAGCGGGAAGGCCGGCGGCGTAGCCTGGAGGGTGCGGCCCATTGGTCGGATCGGATCGTCACCGTGTCGGAATTCGTGCGCCAGGCCGTCCTCGAGCATACCGAGTTGCCACCGGAGAGGGTGGTTAGCATCCTGCATGGTGTGCGGGATCGTCTGCCGCTGCTGAGCGATGACAAGGTCGATCGCATTTGTGGCCAGATGGGGCTGCGCCGCGGGCAGTACTTGCTTTACCCCGCGAATTGTTGGCCGCACAAAAATCACTCGCTGCTGCTGACCGCCTTTGCTCGGCTGCGTCACCGGCGTCCGAAGGAACATTTGCATCTGGTGCTCACCGGAGCCGAGTTACCGGATCCTGCCGGAATTCGCGATCAGGCGGTCAGGATGGGATTGGCGGAGGATGTGCTGTGGCTCGGCTACGTGCCGGACACCACCTTCGCCGGTGTCCTCCAGGGCTGTAGGGCGCTGATTTTCCCGTCCCTCTATGAGGGTTTCGGCATGCCGATCGTGGAAGCGATGGCGGCCGGCCGGCCGGTGTTGTGCTCGGATTTTGGCGCTCTGCGGGAGGTGGCTGGCGACGCGGCAGTGTTCTTTGATCCACGTAAGCCTCACGATGTCTGTGCCGCCATCGAGCAGTTGTTTGATGACCCGGGTTTGGAAGAACGTTTGATGGTTGCCGGCCAGCGTCGCGTCGAAGAGATGGCGACCCGGGGCGAGTGCTCACGGCAGTATCTGAGTTTGATGCGTCAGGTGCGTGACGCTGCCTTGCCGATTCGAGATGGGGTAGCCGGCGTCTGGGACGATGGCTGGACTCAGCACCGAGTGTTGATCGGAAGCGGCGCCGGTGGTGAACACGACGCTGAGCATGGGTCCGAGCACGGTGCCGAAGTCAGAGCTGAGCTGACCTTTGCCAATTCCCGGGATGATGCCGTCGACGTGAAGGTAGAGAACCACACGGTCACTGTCCCGCCGCGCCATCTGCTGCATCTCGCTTGCCTCATGCCGGCAGGGCCGCGCCTGCTCGAGATCGGTATCGAGCCAACCTTCAGTCCGCAGCAACGGGGCGAGAGTGATGACTACCGTCAGCTGGGACTGGAGCTGATCGAGGTTCGACTGGTCGCTGTGGAGGAGCCGGGTGCCTGAACCGCGGTTCTCGGTTATTACGCCCTCTTACCAGCAGGGACGTTTCATCGAACGAACGATCCGCAGCGTCCTCGACCAGGACTTCGATGATCTCGAATACCTGGTGCTGGACGGCGGCAGCACCGACGACACGGTTTCGATCCTCGAGCGCTACGGCAACCGCGTCAGGTGGCAGTCAGCTGCCGACGACGGCCAGGCGGACGCGGTCAACCTTGGGCTAGGGCGGGCCCGCGGCGAGCTCATCGGCTGGCTCAATAGCGATGATGTTTATTACGCAGGGACTTTGGCCGCCGTCGCGCGTTTCTTCGACGATCACCCGGAGGTTGATGTGGTCTACGGGGATGCCGATCACATCGACGAGAACGATAAGTTTCTCGAACCTTACCCGACGGAGCCTTGGGATCCGGAGCGATTGCTCGAGACCTGTTTTCTGTGTCAGCCGGCGACGTTTTTTCGTCGTCGGGTCGTCGAGCAGTGGGGGGAGCTCGACCGCAGCCTCAACTTCTGTATGGATTATGAGCTCTGGCTGCGATTGAGTAAGGGGGGAGCACGTTTCGCCTACTTGCGGCGCCGGCTCGCGGGCTCACGCCTCTATCCTGAAACCAAAACCCTTGGCCATCGCGTTACTTTCCATGCCGAGATCAACCGCATGACACGACAAAACCATGGCCGTGTGCCGGATCGTTGGCTGGCCAACTGGGCGACGGAGGTACAGCGACGCTGGGGATGGGGTGGCGAGGGCAGCCGTGGTCACTATCGTGGGGTGGCGGTGGTGTCGTGGCTTGCTGCTCTCTACTGGAATCGCTCGATATCGCGGCAGCATCGCGTCTGGATTGCCACCTGGTTGCAGACCGCTGCCCATCCAACGCCACCACCTGCGGCTTCCGAATCCGCCAACGAAGACGCCGAGCCAGAGCCTTCCACGACGGTCCGCGGAGGGGAAGGGACCGGGCTCCGGATCGGCTATGACGTCTCCCAGACCGGACCCGGAAAGAGCGGCTGTGGCTGGTTCGCAGAATCTTTGCTCGATAGCGCTTCGGCGGCGGGCGACGACCATGAGTGGTTGTTGTACCGATCCTTCGGTGATCACTATTGGGATGCTTCGGGTCCGCCGCCGGTGGACCGTTTCATGCGCCCCAATGTCCACGAGGGGACCTTCCATCGGTCGGCGGCAGAGATGCGGGAGTTTTGGCGCCGGCCGCCGGCTGAATTTGAGCAACGCCTGGGTGCGCCGGACATCGTCCATGCCAATAACTTCTTCGCCCCGACCTGTCTCGAGCGCGCACGTTTGGTCTACACCCTCTACGACCTGATTTTCCTGCACCATCCAGAGCTCACCAGCGAAGCGAATCGACTCGGTTGTTACGCTGGAGTCACCGGCGCCAGTCAGCACGCCGATTTGGTGGTGGCGATCTCCGAGCAGAGCCGGTTGGATTACCTCGACATCTTTCCGAATTACCCGGCGGACCGCACCGCCGTCGTTTACCCGGCAAATCGGTTCGCAGGCTGGACGTCCGATGGCGCGATGCCTCCACAGCTCACCAAGGTCGAGGCGCGCTTGCCGCGGGGGGGATTTTGGCTCACCGTCGGCGATCGAGGACCGCGCAAGAACCGACGGCGGATCCTCGAGGCTTTTGCGCAGCACCGCCAGCGAGCGTCCCGCGAGCGAACGCTGGTCCTGGTGGGTGGTGGTGATGCCCCAGACCCTGATCTCGACGCCCGGGTGGCGGCTCTCGGGTTGAACGAGCACGTCGTGCGTCTCAGTTATGTTGACGATCAGGCGCTGTGTTGGCTGGTCGAGAACGCATTTGGCTTCGTTTTCCCGTCGCTGGCTGAGGGTTTTGGCATGCCGGTGGTCGAGGCGATGGGTCTCGGTACACCGGTGATCACCTCCGATCTCGAGATTTTCCGCGAGGTTGCGGGGGACGCCGTCCTGCGGGTGGATCCGACCGATTCGTCAGCCATTGCCGCCGGCATGGATCGCCTGGATTCTGATCCGCATCTGCATCGCACCCTGCGCGCCCTCGGCCGGGTGCGCGCCCGTCGCTACGAGCCCCAGCGCTCCGGCGCCGCCTTGATCGCGCTGTACGAGGAGATCGTCCGTCGTCCGAAGTATCGCGGTCTTGGGCGCCGTCCTGGCGACTTGATACCGGTGGCCGGCGTAGCCTGAAGGCGGACGGTTCTGGCTCGGTTCAAGAGATGCTAAAGACTGCCCGAGCGCAGCCGCCTGGCTCGCGAAGCCAAGGCTTAAATCACGGTTGAGAGCCCTGTGAGCGTGATGTTAATAAAAACATAACATCCTAGTTGGCCGTGGACGTTATTTTTCGAAAAACATCATAGTCCGGTTGCCTGAGAACGTGATGTAAACGAAAACATCACAGTCAGGTCGCCTGGGGACGTGATGTAAACGAAAAAATCACAGTCAAGTCGTCTGGGAACGTGATGTTAATTGAGACGTCACGGCCTAGTTGCCTGTGCTTCTGATGTTTGCGATACCCGGTCGACTGAGGCCTCTACGTCGTTTTCGACCGCGATGGCGATGTCGACATCGCGAGTGAAGCGAGGCTCGATACGTGAGGATACGGCTCATCCGCCAACCAACGCCCACGGCACCGCATCTTTGAGCTCGTCAGCGACCTCACGGAGCAACTTCTCGAGCAGATTCAATGACCTCGCCGCGGCCAGCGAACCGGCCGCCCCACGCCGTCTCCATGCTCCGCACCTGGCCGGTCCTGAAGCCAAGAAACGAGTCGGGTTTGTACCTCAGCCTCCGTCGCATTAGGAGTCTCGCGTCGCAGCTTCTGGCGCATCATGTCAGCACCAAATTCGAACAGGTCCAGCGCGATCCTAAGACGCTGTGCCAGGGTAACATCTGGGGTGGCTTCTATTTTCATCATTGCTCCGCTAGCTCATCGTAACGGATCCTGCACGATCGTCACACGTCCTTGACACCCGGCGTCGGTAGTACCGGAGCGCCACTCGGGCTGCCAGCAATGATTTTTCGTCTCATCGGTGAGGTCTGTTCGATCGTCCTTACCTGTCCGACGACATGAAAGCTCCAGCGCCGGAGCTGTGCCCGTAGTAAGATCCTATTGGCAAAAGGAGGATTCCTGATGGTGCGTGCGCATGAAATCGAGGTTGTCATCCCAGAGGACCACCGTCTGACCGTCGAGATTCCGCAATCGGTCCGCTCGGGTCCTGCACGGATGATTCTGTTGGTTTCGACCGAAGATTCTGCAGCCACAGTGGTCCCAGAAGCTGTGCCCCAAGAAACAGTCGCCCCAGAGGCTGTACAACAGTGGCGGGCACTAGCTGCGGACCTCGAAGCGGATCCCCGACCCTTCGACGACCTTTCGCCAGAAGAGCGTCGGAACCGGCTTAATCAGGTGATGGGAGCAGGAAGAGACGTGGCGTCGTCCAGCGAAGACTTTGCGCGAGAAAAAGCCGCCGAGATCGAGTTGGAGGAGCGGAAGTTTGGCCGGTGAGTCGGTCTATGTTCTGGACGCCTGCGCAGTCCTCGCGTTTCTGCATCAGGAAGAGGGCGCTGAAGTCGTTGCGAGTCTCTTGCAAGACACCCATAGTCGGCGCCTGATCCATGCGATCAATGCCTGTGAGGTCTACTACGACCTCTATCGCCGAAGCGGCGAGGAGGCAGCAGCCGCGGTCGAGAGTATCTTGGAGAAAAGCGGTTTGGAGATCGAGTCGTCCATGTCGTCAGATTTTTGGCAGGTTGCTGGGAGGCTCAAGGCTGTGTGGCGGCGGATCTCGCTGGCCGATTGTTTTGCGTTGGCTCTGACGATCGGGAGGGAGGGACCCTGATCACCTCCGATCATCATGAGATGGATCGGCTTGCCGAGGCCAGGCTATGCCCGATTCGTTTCATTCGATGAGTTCAACGTCAGCGGCCTGCCGTCGGGAACCAGTTACGTCGGCGCCTGGATCAACTCCGCCGGACATCTAGTCCTTCACCGCAACGACGGCAAGGTCTACGAGATCGATATTTCCGGCCCGACGATCCTGTCGACGACGACCGAGCGGAACTTCACCCGCAACGACGCCGCGGTTTGCGTTCAGTAGGGCAGGTGCGAGCAGTTGCGTGAAGGGCCGTAGCCCCTCGAGGGCGAGGGCTACGGCAAGAAGTGGTCAGGATCAAACGCCTACGCGGGAGGGCTGGGCGGGACCGACAAGCTAAACTGGTTGTAAGGATATGCAGCCCAAGTTACCGTGATCGTGCCCCCGGCCTGGGCATTGCCTCCTGCAATGGTCTGCGATCCGTCGGGCCACGTGACGCCGATCTGATAGGTGTTCGTCTCCGGGGCGTCCGGATTGATGTTGGCGGTGTACCAGGGGGTAACGGAGGACCCATGATTGAATTTCGCAAGCTGGTCCATCACGGCGGGCCCGGTGTTCCAGGGTTGATTGGCCGGGATGTAGAAAGCATAGTATTTGAAGCTTCCGTCGAGCTGGAAGCTCCATTCCAAGGTGATCTCGTTGGCGGGCGCGACAGCCTTCATGCCGGTGCTCAGGCTCTTCCCGATGGCGAAGGTCTGCCAAACGGGATCCCCGATCGCCAGGTTCTCATAGTCGGCCAGGGTCAGGCTCAGAATGGTCTGAATCGCGGTGTTCGCCTGATCGACGATGCTCTGCAACGTATTCTTGGCGGTGAGGCAGCTGTATCCCTCGGAGTCCAAGATGGCCTGCGCGGAGTTGGAGACGTATTGCAGATCCAAGAACACCCCGTAGGTCGCGTTGAGAATCGTGGGATTGAGGCTGTTGGGTAGCTGATTCCCTAGAGCCTGTTGCACGGCGGGAACCTCGAGCCATGAGGTCAGCTCAAACGCGATCGGTACATTGTTCTCCGGCAGCAAGGTGTCGCCAAGAGCCGCGTAGGCCGCGGCGAAGGAGTCGATGTCGTTGCCGGGAGATGGCGCATTGAAACCTTTCTGATCGACCGTGATCACATGCTGGGCGCTGATGCCCGCCTGCTGCATGGCCGCGTTGAGGGTGGCTGACAGACTGGCGGAAGTTACCTTCGAATCGGTTTTGCCCTTGAGCATGGCACTCAACTCGGTCGCGTAGTTGAAACTGTCGAGCGACAGCGTCAGGTCCCCGTTCCAGTGACCGCCCGTGATCACCCCCGAGACGAACATGGTGCCGTAGTTCTGGGTGAAGGTATCCCATCCAGCTTGCAGCGCCGCCTGGGCATTCTGGGTCAGAGCGAGGCTCGAGAAGTCTGCGACGGGGTAGGACGTGATCTCGTGCAGGTAGCTGACTCGGGCGTCGATCACGTAGTTGGTCGAGTTTGTGTTGGCCTGGGTGAAGGTCTTCAACGCGCCCTGTCCCGACACGGTTGGGCTCGCATACTGGCCTTCGAGGATCAGCTCGATGAAGCCACGGAAGGATTCTCGATTCTCGATCTGGCGCCAATGGTACTTGGCCTCGTTCAGTTGCTGGGTCGTCGGCTGGGACCCGGTTTGCAGTGCGGATTGATACGGTTTGCCTTGCAAAGGATCATAGCCCGTGCCGAGGCCTGGAAGCGCGGCTCCTGGAACCAGCGCGTCGTCGTGGATCAAAGCGCGAATTGGCGCGGTCTGCGCCGAGAGCTTCTTGCGCTGGCTGAGGGCTTGAGATGGATCGTTCATGAGATGACTCCTCTTCATTAGGTTTTTTCGCTCCCCGCCGTGGAGTCATCGCAAGCCCCGTGCCAGCCACAAGAAAAACGTTTTGTTCGCAATTTTGGCGGGTTTTTCCCGACTCTTCGGGTGTCGGAAGATCGCCTCGACTGTCTTCAGACAGTTGAGAGTGTCGGTAGACGGTGCGCGGGTGTCGTCAGACAGTGTTGCTTGTATGCAGCCTGGCTAGTGAACCCATGGACTGTTATACGCCGTCGCCGCTGCCTCTGCGCTTTCGACGCCGCCGAAGCCTGAGCAGATAGGGCTCGATCCAGACCGAATGCCAGCCTTGAATCGGACCGGAGAGGATCCGAAACGACAAGTGGGCATGGCCGAACTCGTCGAAGTCTTCAATGCGTTTGTAGGTGCCCAGGATGTGTTGAAAAACCTGCTGCGTGCCGAGCTCGTCGGGCTCGGGGAGGCCGGTGAGATCAGGCAGGCCCACAACTCGCACGGGGTCGCCCGGGTGGAGGACAATACCCGTGCAATCGAGAGGCTCGAGGGGCTTTTCGTTGATCATGGCAGGATGGTTGGAGCCAACAGAGCAGTGCAACCCTAACCATTTATTCTACATCCCGTGGCTATCGGCAGGTCGCCGGGGGTCGAGATGCTCAGGGCTGTCGGGAAGCAGTTGGGGGTCTCTGAGGACAGCCCGCGGGTGTCGCAAGACAGTGCGGGTGCCTCGAGGCCACGTCCGGGAGGCCTGTCACCGAGGGATCGAGGCTGGCATTACATTTGCTCTACGATTGATCCTGAACACTTCGGTGGACCGGCGAGGTCCACCGAGAATCTCAATTCGACGGGCGATGGGTTCACTTGAAGGAGACCGATCATGAGTTTGCAAGAGATTTCGAGCGAATTGGAACTTCAGCTTTTCCCGACTCAAATTGAGTTGAGTGGTGGCAACAGGCAGTTAGGTTACCGCTGGAAGATGTTGGACGGTTCCGACTGGAAGCAGGTAGAGATCTACCCTCCGCTCGTCGCGACTGTGCCGCCGGTGCCGTTGTCGATCACCTGGAACACTTCGGGTGGAGCTCTCACAGGGGACACCCCGTACCTCACGTTGAGCGGCAGTCCCCCGTTGCAGATGTCAAGCCAGGCTGGGACACCGGTCACTGGTAACCCGAACCAGTTCAGCTTCGGTGGGGGCAACCCGGCCGAGGGCATCTACCGATTCACTGCGACCGTTATCGTAGGATCCGACGTCTTCACGGGTGACCCCGAGATGATCGCCGGTGCTGGCCAGGGAGGTGGCTCAGTCCTCGACCGCCCTTAGGTGCATCACTAGCTGGTGGTACCTCACGTCCTGGCGCAGGTTCAGCAGTTCCGGGTCATCTTGAATCTCTGCCACTGCAAGCTTGGCTTGGAGCGCTTTTTCGAGCGCGGCAAGCGCAGCCTCGCGCCGGGCGCAGATCTCGTTCGCAACAGCTATCCGAACCCAGGCCCGGCCATCGTCGCCGGGCAGGTTCCCGAGCTTGGCGATGTCGGCGAGGGCCTGATCACAATCACCGCGTTTGGCCAGGTAGACACTCAGTCGAGTACGGGAGGTCAGATTCTGGGGCGCCGTATCCAGTTTCTCTCGCAATAGCTGGATGGCTCGGAGGTAAGCGTCACGAGCTTGCGATGCGTTGTCTGGAGTCCAACGATAGGCATCGGCCAGATTGGCCCACAGCAAATAGTTGTTCGACCCGCCACCGGTCTCGATCGCCTCTCTGAAAGCCGATACCGACTGCGCATAGAGCCCTTGGGCGAAGTAGATCGTGCCTAGGTTGGAGTACACTGAAGGGTCCGGCTGGACCTGGAGAGCCAGCTGAAACTGCGACGCCGCCTCGGCGAGTTTTCCTTGGTAAAAGAGCGCTACTCCCAGGTTGCGAAAGCTCAGGAAGTTGTCTGGCGCTAACTCGAGGCTGTCCCGGAACGCGGCCTCCGCTTTCCCGTACTGACCTGTCGTGAGGTAGAGATTGCCGAGCCTGGCAGGGAGATGCCAGCGATCGGGTTGAGCCTCTATCGCCAGCTGGATCTGGACCAAGGCTTCAGAGGGTTTTCCCTGTGAGCTATAAAACACCGATAGACCAAAACGCGCATCCGCGTTCAGTGGCTCGAGCTGCAGCGCGTGCTCGAGCTCTTTCAGTGCGTCTTCCGCCCGGCCCAACTCCGAATAGGCCATGCCTAGGCTGACTCGGGCTATGGCCAGGTACTCATTCAACTCAACCGCCCGGAGAGCGGCAGCCAACGCCTGGTCGATGCGCTGAGGATCCTGGCTGCCGGAAAAGAAATCGAGCCAGTACGCTCGTGCCAATCCGGCGAAAGCTGGAGCGTTTTGCGAGTCCCGCGCCAGCGCCCGCTGGAAGTCGGCGAGCGCCTGGTCGATATTGCCCTTGCGGTCGTAACGCTCGAGTGCGGCCATGCCGCGCTCATAAAGGGCGTGGCTGGTGAGCTTTGGCTCCTCGTCAACGGGTCGAAGGGTGACTGATCGGGCGTCGAGGCTCGGCGCTTGTTTACCCGTTGGGGCACGCCAGGGCGACACGCTCCAGAGCCCGATGGCGGCCAACAGACCGGCGATGATGAGTGGCACTCCCCAGCTGCCGGGTAGCTTGCGCGTGGTATAGGTGGTGCTGGCAGTGGTGTCCTCGGGGAGTGCCAGCCCGGGAGCCGTTGCGACGGCGAGGGTCGTATTCTGCGAATCCGTCGAGTTGCGAACGATTGTCGATGAAGGGTTGGCCGGCTGAGCCTCGGCCAAAGCTGCGATGTCGATGTGTTCGAGCCGCTCGAGAACGTCCAGCGCGTCGGCGGGTCGCCGCGCCGGCTCTTTCTCCAGCAGCCGTTCGACCAGCTGGATCAGAGCATCGGGAAGCTGGGGGGCGATTACAGCCAGTGGTGCCTGCTTGACGCTGCAGATGCGATTCAGGGTCTGCATCGATGTCTCCCCTTGGAACGGGGAGACGCCACTCAACATCTCGTAAAGCAGAGTGCCGAGGGAGAAAAGATCCGAGCGCTGATCCACCGGCCAGCCGAGGGCCTGCTCCGGTGACATGAAGGCCACGGTGCCGACCAACTGTCCGGCCTCTGTGAGGGTGGTCAGCCGGGCGTCGTTTGCGGGTCCTTCGGCTTCGAGCTGGATCGTCTTGGCGATGCCGAAGTCGAGAATTTTGTCGTCGTCGCTCGTCGTCACCATCACGTTGGCCGGTTTTAGATCACGATGGACGAGGCCAGCTTGGTGAGCTGTCACCAGGCCAGCGGCGAGCTGGCGAGCAATGGGGACGGCGCGCCTCGGAGGCAGCGGTCCGGCAGCCAGCACTGCGTCAAGGGGTGTTCCTTCCACCAGCTCCATCACCAGCCAGTCCTGATCCTCTGCTTCAACCCAATCGTGTACCTGGACAATGGCGGGATGACTTAGCCGGGCCACGACCCGCGCTTCACGCTTGAAACGCTGGCGGGCCATCTCCGGGTCTTTGCCGTCGGGATGGATCCGTTTGAGAGCCACCGGTCGGTCGAGG
The DNA here is from genome assembly GCA_029263355.1 of Acidobacteriota bacterium. GTDB lineage: Bacteria > Acidobacteriota > Thermoanaerobaculia > Multivoradales > J023 > JAAELT01. The sequence goes on from JAJCXQ010000160.1 coordinate 23,316, forward strand.
CGGTCGTCGTAGCCGCCCAAGACCTCGCCCATGCCGCCGCGTCCGAGGCTGCCGGTGATCCGGTAGGGACCGATGTGCTCAGGCAGCGGCGGTGACTCCTTCATGGGATTAGGGGCATGGTCAGCGGTGACCCCGTCAGTGGAGACCTAGAGTCTTCATCCGCAGCTTGAGACCGTGGCCCGAGACTTCGAGCTCCGCGGCGGCGGCTTCCAGGTCGCCGCCGGCCTGTGCCACCGCAGCCTCGATCTCTCCGCTCTCGAGCTGTGCGGCGGTGCGCACTTGCGGATGGGCGTCGATCAACTGATAGAGCACGGAGCGGGAAACCCCGAGGGCTTTGGCGGTGGGTTTGAGGTCCCAGCCATGGGCGCGTAGGCTCGCGATGAGCTCGTCTTCGTCCACCTCTGAGGCTTTGCGGTAGACCGGTCGCCAGCGGCCGGTGGGGGAGAGGTCGCCGGGGGTGGCCGGGTCGGTGGAAGTGTCTCGGGCCACCGCGGTCGCGAGCGCCGATGAGGTTGGAGCCTTGTGCCCCGACTCGACCGGGGTGTCGGCCAGTAACGGTTCGATGGCGGCTGCCAGGGGAAGGTTGGGGTCGGCTTGATGGAGCGTCGCCAACCGTCGTGCGACGTTTCTCAGTTGGCGGACGTTGCCGGGCCACGCGTGGCGCGCCAGTCGCGCCACCAGCGAAGTCGGTAGCCATGAGCTCGACATCGAAGTCGGTGGCGCCTGCCCATTTATCCCAGAGTCTGTGAGCTCCTCGGCAAGGAAGTGGACGAGCAGGCGTCCGATGTCGCTGCGTCGCTCAGCGAGGGTCGGCAGACGGATCTCCCAGCCTGCCA
>JAJCXQ010000161.1 GCA_029263355.1 Acidobacteriota bacterium
GCGCTTTGGGGTGAAACGGTGCGCGTACATGAACAGTCAAACTCGTCAGGGATTCTGATTTTTGAATCGACATTTTTGAATCACCATCCCCTGGCTTGGAGCACTTCTAGAGAAGACTCTTTCCAGTTCGATGGTGACAACTCGTCCCTGCTGAGTAGATAGACGTCGACATTATACGACATCTCGGAACAGGTTGCGAATGAGCGGGGGTATCTACCAGACGTCGCTGAAAGGACCTCACAGCTGGCTTCTAAGGCAAAATGGCGCCACTAAACGGCGGCATGCCTCATGCCAATCTCGCGTCTGCAGGGTCGATCTCTTTAGCTCGGCGAAGCCTATGCTAGAGTCCGTTTCGTGAGAATCGAAGGATCGCTCTGCCGGTGGTTCGAGAGGCCGCCCCATCAAAGCGGTGATCGCCCGGAACGGAATACCGAAGCGCTTTTGACCCGACTCCTACCCGTGGTGGTTGTCTCACTAGCGGTGGCGTGTGGCGAACCCACGCGAGAGACTGCTGCACGTCGACTGGACAGCCCACCCGTCGCCGAGCCGAGAGGTGGCGTCTTCACCGAACGTGGGCAAGCAGCAGGTCTCGATTTTTTCCAATTCAATGGCATGTCGGGAGAGTTCTACATGGCCGAAGTCACCGGCTCAGGTGGTGCACTCTTCGACTACGACAACGATGGCGACCTCGATGTCTATCTGGTTCAAGGTGCGATGCTCGGACCCGGAAAGTCAATGGCCGACGCCTCCTTTCCATCGCGCTACTCGGTACCGATCACCGATCGCCTCTATCGCAACGATCTCGAAACAGGAGTGTTGCGCTTTACAGATGTCACCGTCGAAAGCGGTCTGGCCGACCTAACCAGCTCGGACCCTGAAAGTGGTCAGGAAACAGGTGACTACGGCATGGGAGTTACGACGGGTGACTACGACAACGACGGTTGGGTCGATTTATACGTCACCAATTTTGGGCACAACCGGATGCTGCGAAACAACGGCAAGGGGGCGGACGGCTTTGTCACTTTCACCGACGTGACAGCCCAGACCGGCACTGACGACCCGCGTTGGAGCGTCCCGGCAGTATTTTTTGACTACGATCGTGATGGCTGGCTTGATCTCTACGTTGGAAACTACATCGCCGCTGACCTGGTCAATCGTCAAATCTGCAAGGACTTTATTGGAGCCCAGGACTACTGCGGCCCCGGAGCCTTCGACCCTGAGCCAGACCGGTTGTTTCGGAATCTGGGTGCCACAAGTGACGGTCCCACCTTCGAAGATGTGACCTCCGCAGTCGGTATGAAGAGTGGGTTCGGCGCGGCTCTCGGAGTCATCGCTGCCGATTTCAATGGTGATGGTTGGCCTGATCTCTATGTCACCAACGACAGCCAGCCCAATAATCTCTGGATCCAATCACCCGTCGAAACCGGCCGTGCGAAGTTTTCCGATGAGGCGTTGCTCGCCGGCTGCTCTGTCAACTCTCGTGGTAAAGCAGAGGCCAGCATGGGTGTTGACGCTGCGGATTTTGACGGCGACGGTGACCTGGATCTCTTCATGACCCATTTGACGAGCCAAACCAATACGCTTTATGTCAATGATGGTCGTGGTCTGTTCGACGACCGGACAATCGACTCTGGACTCGGGGCTCCCAGCCGTCCCTTCACGTCCTTTGGAACGGCTTGGTTCGACTATGACAACGATGGTTGGTTGGATCTGCTGATCGCCAATGGCGCTGTCAAGACCATCGAAGCTTTGGCCCGGCAGCAGGATCCCTTCCCTCTCCATCAACCGAATCAGCTATTCCGCAATCGGGGTGACGGAACCTTCGCCGACGTAACGGCAGAAGGCGGCGCTCCGTTCGAGCTCTCGGAAGTGAGCCGAGGAGCAGCATTCGGTGATCTCGACAACGATGGCGATACAGATGTCTTGATTATCAACAACAATGGACCGAGTCGCCTTCTGATCAATGATGTGGGTGATCGAAGTCATTGGCTGGGGTTGCGTCTGGTCATTGGTGAGAGCTCCCGTGATGGTTTGGGGGCTCGGGTTGCCGTCGAGCGGTCCGGAGAGTCGACATTGTGGCGCCGGGTTCGCACCGACGGTAGCTACTGTTCGGCCAACGATCCGCGCTTGATCTTCGGTCTCGGATCCAGCACCGAGGTTGATCGTGTGAACGTCGAATGGCCCGATGGTAGCCAAGAGCAATGGCGCAATCTCACCATCGACCAGTATTCGACTCTCCGTCAAGGTGAGGGCGAGGCCTCGAAATCGGAGTAGAACCTTCTTGACCTAAAAATGGATCTCGATGCACAAGCAGATCATCGTCTTCGCTACCGTTTGGGTTGTCGTGTTCAGCACAAGCTGTTCGCAACCTCCACCTGCCCCACCAGAAACCGAACTTCAAGAGATACCTGCCCCGGATCTTAGCGGCGCCGAGGAGGCGGTTCGTCAGCAAGTAAAGGACAAGCAGGACGAGATCGAAGCCCTGTCAGCGGCGCCTGAGACCGCGAAACTCAGCCAAGCCTATGGTGACCTGGGTCTGACCTACTTGACTTACAGCTTCGTTGATGCCGCCGAGGTCAGCTTCTCGAATGCGCGTGTTCTACAGCAAGACAATCCGCGCTGGCCCTATCTCCTGGGTTACCTTTTTCAGATCCAGGGTCGATTGGACCAAGCCGCCGCAGTATTGGAGAGCGCTCTGGAGCTCCAACCGAATGATCTCCCGGCCTTGATCAGGCTCGGTAGAGTGCGCCTCGATCTCGGCGCCAACGACGAGGCGCTGGTGCTGTTCCAAAGAGCCTTCGATCTCGATCCCAAGTCGGCAGCGGTTCTCGACGGTTTGGGAAATGTCGCCGCTGCGCGCGATGACGCGCAGCAAGCTGTTGAGCATTTCGAACAAGCGCTCGCTCTTCAACCCACGGCCTCGAGCATCCATCACGCGCTGGGCTTGGCCTACCGCAAGCTCGGGGACTTGAGCAAGGCGACCTTTCACCTCTCCCGTGGTGGCGATGCGCCAGTGCAATTTGCAGACCCCTACTTGAAAACCGTCGCCGAGCTTGGGCGAACCGCAGATATCTACCTGGTCCGCGGCGCACAGGCCTTCAGCGAAGCGCGATACGCGCAAGCACAGAGTTATTACGCCAAGGCTCTGGAGCTCGATCCGTCGAGTTTTGATGCACGCAAGGCTCTCGGCTTTTGTCTCGAGAAACTGGGTGATCTCGAAGGGGCGATCGAACAACTCGAGGAGGGCTTGGATCAAGGTACTTCCGGTGATCCTTCGCGAGATATTCTAGAGCGTGCAGAGTTGCTTCGAATACTCGGTGGACTGCGAGTCCTACAAGGTCGAGAGCTCGATGGAATAGATGCCTTCAACAAATCGCTGGAGTTGGACCCAGATCGTTTGGATACTCGGATCAAGCTTGCGAATGCACTCGCCAGACAGGGCAAGTTAGACGACGCTGTCGAGCACTACGATCGAATTCTGAAAGCGGCGCCTGAGACTCAATCTGTGCTCATTCAGAGAGCCACCGCGCAGATCAATTTAGGGCGACCTCAGCTGGCCATTGCCGACTACGAGAAAGCTATTGCCGTGTCGCCGGAAGATCCAGAGCCCAGGCTCCAGTACGCCGCTGCTCTCGAGCACCTGGGCCGATCCGCCGCCGCGAGCCAACAGCGAATCGCAGCCCGGGAACTCGCCGCGACCGATCCGGGTCAGCAAGCGAGTCTGCTGGCCGACGAGGCGAGCAAGAAGCTGCGTCGTGGCGAGCTCGAAGCTGCGTTGGCGGACTACCAAGAGGTAGTGCGACTGGACCCTAAAAACAGTGATGCGAGGTTCCAGCTTGCAACGATTCTGGGGCACTTCAACCGCTTCGAAGAAGCATTGTCACAGTTCACACGAGTGATCGATGCGGCGCCACATCACGGACCCGCACGCCGCGGGGAAGTGACAGCTCTTCTCCTGCAGAGTAAGTATGCTGATGCCAGGTCTCGACTCCAGGAGGGACTCGAAGTCATGCCGCGCAACCGGGCGCTGGCGCACGGATTGGCGCGACTGCTGGCCTCTGCGCCATCCACTAGCGTTCGCGATGGTGATCTGGCGGTCCGTATTGCTACCCAGGTGCATCAAGAGTCCAGGCGTGCCGACAGTGCCGAAACGCTGGCGATGGCCTTCGCTGAAGCGGGTCGATTTGTCGAAGCGATGGAGATCCAAAAACAGCTGTTGGAGGCTGCCGCGAGAAACTCGGCGGGGGGTCGTCTGGTCGATCATTGGCAGGAACAATTGCGGTCCTACGAACAATCTCAGCCGTGGAGGTTGAAAGCTCCCGAAGAAGTCATCACGGCGATGGCGGAACCGGCTGTAAAATAGATCCCAGCGCAGACAGTTCTGCGGCAGACAGTTCTGCGGCAGACAGCTTTGCGATAGACGCTCTATAGCAGATGGATTTGTAGCAGGCGGATTTGCAGAGACCAGAATTCGAAGGAACAAAGCATGAGATTTCAGCAAGCCCTCGTTCTCTTGTCGGTAGCCGCTCTGGGGCTCACCATGGCGCCGCCAACGAGTGCAACCGACGCACGGGCTACCGAGCTCGCTCAGGAGGCAAACACCCTGAGTCGCCAGGGCGATTTCGAAGCCGCGATCGCGAAACTGCAGGCGGCCACCAAGCTGGCTCCAACCGAAACGCGGTACAGTTTTCAGCTCGCCGGCTTGCTCGCCTCGCTCGGGAGATTCGAAGAGGCAGGGCCGATTTTTGAAGCTGTCGTTGCTCTCGATCCAGAAAACGGCGCTGCTCGACGGGGAGAGATTACGGCGATCATCTTCCAGGGTCGGTATCGCGATGCTCGCAAGAAGTTGGAGGACGGCTTGACGGCGTTGCCGAGAGATGGCCAACTCGCTCACACGTTGGCGCGGCTGGTTGCGACGGCCCCTCTCGATGACGTTCGGGACGGCGACTTGGCTCTCCAACTGGCAGCCAAGGTTTATGAAGTTGTCAAGAACTTCGAGACCGCCGAAACGGTAGCGATGGCTTATGCGGAGACGGGACAGTTCGACAAGGCCATAGAGCTTCAACGCGGCTTGATTGCCGAGGCGAAAGCCTCAGGCGACAGCGCCAAGCTGGAAGGACTCAATAAACGACTGCTCGCCTACTTAGAAAAGAAGCCCTGGCGCGCCGGTTCGCCATCTGAAATCGCCATGGCAACCGAGCCCCCGAAAGCCGTCAAGGGAGGCTGACGGGGAACGGCCGATCAAGAAAGCGTCGTGGTGACTAGTTTTCCGTCGCGGCACAGCAAGCTTCGCCGCGTTCATAAAGGGCCAAGTTGCTAGCTAGCCGCTTCGCCAGCTCGGGGTCACTATCAGGGACCAACTCGTCGATGAGTTGACGCTGCCACTTCATCGCGTCGTCAAAGCGGCCAGCTTCAGCGTAGGCCATTGCCAGGGTCTCGGCACTCTCGGGCGACGGAACGTTGTCGAAGAGGTCTAGGGCCAGCTCGACCGCTCGTGGACCGTTGCGGACCTCATGATCGGGAGCGGCGGCGAGATGTCGTGCCAAGATGTCCTTGATAGGAAGCTCCTCGGGGAATCGCTTCAGCGCCGCCTCCAGGCGCGCTGTCGCGGCTGAGTATTGGTTGCTGAGAATCAGTGCCGTCGCCTCGGCCAAACGAGGCTGCAGCTGGTCCGGCGCGATTCGCACCAGTGATCCGAAAGCCTCTGCGGCTTCATCCATCTTTCCGACTTGGGCCAGCAGACCGGCGAGATTGTTGAGCGCTGGTGCCAATGTCGGTTCAAGGTCGAGGGCAGCCCGATATTGTTCAATGGCTTTGTCGAGGTGCCCCATCTTGCTGAGCAACGACGCCATTCGATAGTGAACCAGGGGTTTCTCTTTGAGGGTGACCTCGAGCTCCAGGACCTTTGAGTACAGGCCGATCGCACTCTCCAAGTCTCCACTTTTCTCCAGGATCGACGCCAAACGGACGTGGACTTCGCTCGATTCCGGGCTCAGTGTGAGAAGCATTTCGAGATCCTTGCGTGCGTCGGTCTCACGACCGAGAGCCATCAGCGCGGAGGCGCGTTTCAGCAGTACGGTCGCGTTCTGTGGCTGGCCGGCAATCACCGAGTCATAGGTGGTGATGGCTTTCTCGAGGTTGCCTGCACGGGCTTGTGCGTTGCCGAGCTTGATTCGAGCGTCGGTCAAGTTGGGGGCGAGTTCGAGGGCGCGCTCAAAGTGCTCGGAGGCCTCGTCATCCCGGCCATCGTTCACCAACAATCCACCGAGAACATAGTGGACCCGGCTTTGCTCACGAGGGCTGGCGTCGGCGTCCTGTTTGAGATTCAAACCTTGCTCGAGCTGCTTGATGGAGCCGCGGACGTCTCCGAAATGAGACAGTGCGAAGCCGAGAAACTCCTCGTCGGTGTACTCGTCAGCGGACTCCGCGAGTGATAGGACAATCTCGAATGCAGTCCCTTTGGCGAGGCGAGCGACCTGATCCCCGAGCGGATCCGTGAAGACAACCTCTTCTTGCCCTCGCTGCTGTAGATGCTCTCGGGCTTTTTCGAGATCACCGATCTTGCGGTAAGCCTGTCCGAGCAAATAGTGGACGACGGAGGCGTCCGGTTGTAGCTCCAGAACCTTCTCGAAGTGTTCGACTGCGACCCGAAAGTTGTTGTCGAAGCCGGCAACTTTGCCGAGACCGTAGTATGCGGCAGCGCTGGTTGGCTCGAGCTCGCGCACCCGTTCGAAACGTTGCTGAGCATCGGAGGTACGATCGACTTCGACCAGAGCATCGCCAAGTCTCAACAAGATAGCAGGATCATCAGGATGTTGTGCGAGCGCAGCCTCGTATCGTTCAATCGCGCTGGCGAGCTCCCCTTCGGCGTGTTGTACCAGGCCTAGGTAATACAGCCAGCGGTAATCGTCGGAGGAGAGCCGATGACTGATCTGGTAGCTCTCCTCGGCACTGTCTAGCAACCGGAAGGCATGGAAAAGCTGGCCGAGGTGACCAAAAGCCTCGGCAAGCTCCGCAGGCTGGATGTCTTGGCGTTGCTTCAGTGTTTCCAACGACGCCTGCATCGACGTGATCTTGTCTTGCGCCGTCTTTTCCATGGCGCTGAGATCGGGTCGTGGAATGTCCAACGTCGGAGCTCCTGGCGAAGACTGACCAACGCCGACGGCTGGAACAAGGGCGCCGATGGTCAACATGGCCAAGAGGTGGAGAGCATTCTTCTGGATCATGGCAGACTCCTTCCACTGTCCTGAGGCGAGCTACTGTCTTGATTCGAGGT
>JAJCXQ010000162.1 GCA_029263355.1 Acidobacteriota bacterium
ATCATCAACTGTCTCTTTATTGCTTTCACTCTCTAATATCTCAACTATTGTGATATCAGTAAAGAGCAGTTCACTGAGAAATCCTTCCAGAATGCCGAAGTTTGCTTTGCTTCGTAAAAGTTTCTTTATCGCCCAGTCAAAGCTTATTAGTTTACGCGCCATAACTATCCTCCATTTGAGTAATTTTAAATTTATTATAGCGCAACTTCCCCAGGCAGCACAATCTTTCGTTTGCTCTCATACTCATGCAGGTGGTCTTTGCACAACCATAGGATGTCGCCTTCCGGGGTTTGCCGGCGGGTTAAACCTCCCCATTTGGGGGCGCGATCAGCCAATTGATCCATAAGCTCTCGAATTACACCCAATTCCGCGCCCGCAAATTTTTGATACGTTGACGGCTCTTCGATATTTTTCGCGGCTGCGCCAATGGAATCGGCTGCCGGATTGAGTTTGCCTGCCTGCGTTATCAGCGTTGACATCAGTTTGAAATCGTTTGCAATAATGCCTTGAGTGGCTTTTGAAACTTCCATTGCGCCGGCGGCAACCGCTGTTGCCGCGGATGCAAGGGGAACCACCACGTTGAGAACTTTGAGCAACGTCATCATGTACGGCGCAGCCTTTTCAAGCCACTCGCGGGTTTGTGAAAATTCATAGAAACCATCTTCGCCGATTGAGTGCCACTCGCCCGGTTGCTGGCAGTAAAGTTGAAGCTGAAACTTTTTAGCGGTAAACAGGTTGCCTTTGCCCACGGATTTCAGTGTAAATATATTGGGACAAGTGACCAGTTCCCGTTCCTGCTCGCGTCTCCAAAGATTGATAAAATTGCGTTGGTGAAACGCAATCACATCTTCAATGCGGATGTCTATGTGGCCTTTTATATCCTTTCGGGTTGCCTCGTGCTCTTTTTTAATCAATGCGGCAATTCTCTCTTCGGTAAACTCCTGCGTCAGCGCGCCGGACCCAATCCCTTCAACCAGCTCCAGGCTTGAAAGGGTGGTGTCGCAATCATTGCAGTTGAAATTGATTTTTGACGGGTTTTTAATCAGTTTGCTTTCAAGCAAATCAAGTTTAAACTCGTTTTTGCATGGCTCCTCAATATATTCATTGTATCCTGAGCAAGGCACAAGCAGTTCAACCGCCAGGCCCTTATAACGTTTAAGGGTATCTCTGAAACCGTCACGCAACAGCGACATAAAACGTTGAGGGAAAGGGCCGCGCACGGTCATATCAACTATGCCGTTCTCCGGGTCCGCCTCCACCAGGGCCAGATGGCGTGGTTGTTTCGCATCCTTAAACAACACTCCGAAAAGCCAGTGTTTGCCCATTGTAAAACGATGGCAGCGGGCAATAAACCAACTGGGTATACCGGGCTGCATTGAGCCTAAACGAAAACGCAGCTTTATCTCGGAGCCGGCCTCTTTAAAAGCGTCCCAATCCTCTTTATAATCAACCGGGTCATACGAAAGACGCTCCACAATCAGACTGCGGTCGTCCGGGTCGTCGGGAATTAGATATGCCAGGTCAAATTTGTCCATCATTCGCAGGAAATGGTCCTGAATGTATCCATCCAGATCAGGCCATAGCTCGCGCAAATGGATGCGGGTCAATATACCCTGACGTTTCTTAACCTCATCGCTCCGCAGCGCCAAACCCACATGTTTGATCATCCACTCCGGGTCAAGCACCACTAAGTCACGTATCATCTCCTCATCATGAAAATGTAGGATGTCTCCTAAATCGTGCAACCATCGCATCAGGATTTGGGTCTCATTTTCGTCCAACCCATTCTCCTGAATCAATTCCTCAAGTTTACGGCGGGTGATGTGTTGATCGCTCAAAGCCCGCGTTGTTTCAGCCGCTTTCAGCCACGTTGCGGGCCAACGCAATCCCATAAGCGGTAGTTGCTCCGCCTGCTTTTGAATAAGGCCGCGCAACTCCTCAATGCCTGTCCTGTCTTTATTGCTGACTTCGGCCACCTCGACAATCTGTGGATATTTTGCCCGTAAATCCGCCAGAGGATAATCTGAATGTGGCTCATCAATGTGTGTTGACACCAGTATCACCTTTGCCTGCGGGGAACGAACTTTAATGTTCTCTAACCAGCGGTAGAGTTTGCCCTGCCGGTAACCATGCCGCGCGTTCCATACCAGCAAATACAGGGCTCGATTACTGAAGAAGAATTGATGAGTCGCGTAATTGAAATCCTGCCCCGCAAAGTCCCAGCAATTAAGATGCATCTCAATATCCACCTTGCCCGGGTAAGGCAGAAACAGGTCGCCAATCTCAATCCCAACCGTGCCCGTTTCATAACCTTTCAAAAACTTCCCGTTAAGCGCGTTAAACAGCGAAGTCTTACCCACACCACCTTCACCCACAATAAGCAATTTCGACTCCCATACATGTGTACTACCTGCATGCGCCGCGCGGAGGTAGTTCATGACTCCTTTTGTTCCCAACGCTACGATCTCTTCGGGCGGGAAACGGAGGTCTGGATTGTCGTTTAGCCTCAAATACTTTAAAGCTTCAAGCTGGTGTAATTCAGTGGGGAGTTTGGTTAGTTGGTTTTGAGAGAGGTCAAGCTCAGTTAGCTTGTTAAGTTTTCCAATTTCTGTAGGCAGTTCGGTCAGTTGGTTTTGAGAGAGGTCAAGCTCAGTTAGCTTGTTAAGTTTTCCAATTTCTGTAGGCAGTTCGGTCAGTTGGTTTTGAGAGAGGTCAAGCTTAGTTAGCTTGTTAAGTTTTCCAATTTCTGTAGGCAGTTCGGTCAGTTGGTTTTGAGAGAGGAGAAGCTCAGTTAGCTTGTTAAGTTTTCCAATTTCCTGAGGCAGTTCGGTTAGTTGGTTTTGAGAGAGGTCAAGCTCAGTTAGCTTGTTAAGTTTTCCAATTTCTGTAGGCAGTTCGGTTAGTTGGTTTTCAGAGATGTTAAGATATGTTAAATTTTCCATTTTGATAAGTTCCATAGGGAATTCAGACATATGCATACCACATAACAAAAGGATGGTCAAATTGCCAAGTTCTTTGATTTGGTCTATAGGGGGCTCTGTAAAGGTGTTATCTGCGAGTGATAGAGCGGTTATATTAGTGAGTTTAGTAATTTCGGGAGAGAGAGTTGTCAGTGAATTGAATGCGCAGTCTAGAGTATCCAGTTTCGTTAATTTTACAATTTCCGGAGGTAGTTCTCTTAGTTGGTTGCAATTGATGTCAAGAGAAGTTAATTTCTTTAGTTTTCCAATTTCCGGAGGCAGTTCGCTTAATTGGTTGTCGCTGAGGTCAAGCACAGTTAATTTCTTTAGTTTTCCAATTTCCGGAGGCAGTTTGCTTAGTTGGTTGCAGTCAAGTTCAAGACTTGTTTCTCCTTTTTTTGATGCATTTTCAATGATTTGGAGCAACTCTTCTTTGTTCATAATAGTAAAATTCCTCCTTTTATTATGGGCGCTGCCTTAAAAAACGGACGTTTTTTCTTTCTGGTTGCCAAACTGGGGATTGACAATTTTTCGCTGGGCAATAATAAGAAGCTTGTTACAAGGCTCCTGCCTTGTAACACACTGTCCTAAGAGGCTCTGCCTCATTCCGGTTGTTTTTTTGGTTAATATTCTACATATCAACTATACGCTAATTAGGCGTAAAGGAAAAGAGGCAGAGCCTCTTTGTACATCCAGTTACAAGGCAGGTGCCTTGTAACTAGCGCGCTAAAGGCGCTCGCAACCGGAGTTGTGCAGCCCCTAAGGTCAGATATAGTTCAAATCAGGAGATTTGAACCAACCGTGGTCTTTATTGCTTTTTATCCGCTTTTATCCTGTCTTTACTGCTTTTGTTTTTAATCCGTGTAAATCCGCGTCATCAGTGTTATCCGTGTTCTATGCTTTGCTTTTAGACTTATCGGCGGCGCTCTTCATTGATTTTGACAGCCTGGTGATTTCAGTTTTTGATAAGCCGGTTGATTTAACAATTAAATCTAATGCTGCTCCATTTTTTAGCAAATTTATTGCTATCTCAAATTTTTCTTCTCTTTTACCCTCTTCTTTTCCTTGCACTTTGCCGACTTCAATTCCTTCCTTAACCCCGTCTTCAAGGCCGGCATCCATGCCTTTGTCAAAATACTCTTTGCGTAGTCTGTCAACCTCGGCGTACCTGGGTTTAAACTTGTCGCTATGTGTTAACACTTCATAAAGGCCGTTGACAACAAAGCTATAAAAATCAACAGGTGATATTATTAAATGGTCAAGCACTTTGGTTTTCACGATTATAGCGGCCTGCATTAACCGGTCGGTTATCTCTATATCGCTTTCCGACGGCTCAAGATTCTCGCCGGAATGGTTATGCACAAGTATGACGCCTGCGGTGCGCTTGTTGGTTGCGAGCCAGAAAACGTCATTTGGATCAACAGTTGCCGCTGTAAAATTGCCAAGGCTTATGAGTTCGATAAAGATAATCCTGTTGTCAATATCAAGCCCCACGACCCAGAAATGCTCCTTTTCCTGGCCGTACTTGTTCTCGCGCAACAGTATCTTCTTCATAATACCGTAAACATCTTTTGAATCGTTTACCTGTATTTTCTGATCTTTTGTGAGTTTTACTTTCATGGTTTGTTATCTGTTAATAAAGCGGCGGTTAAATGTATTAGTTAGCGGTTATTATTACCTTTAATTTCTTGCGCGTCAATTGAAATTTAAGGGCTAATGCGCGCGCAGTTGGTTCAATGTCTCCGGCTTGAACCTCGCCTGACCTTAACTATACAATGACATTGGGAACGAGGCGACGCGCGGGCAATGGTATATTCCGGAGATAGGGTATAGCTTGTGGTTGGGGCTATTTGGGGAGATTCTAAAATTGTTTTTATTTGTTAATGAAAACTTAGCGGCTTGTTTTCTCTGGTGTGAATTATCACCACAGAGGATTAATTTGTGTATTGTTTTAAATACTCTTCAAACTCATCTAAGGCGCTAGCTTTAATAGCTTTTTTATGAATAGTTTCTAATATGTCAATGTTTGTTATAGATTCTAATAGCTTTGCCGTTTCTTCATTTACCGGCCCAAAACGAACTTCCAACACATCAAGTATCGATTTGCCGGCTCTTTTTAATTCACCTTTTACAATTCCTTGTACAATTCCTTGTACAATTCCTTCTTCAATCCCTTCTTCAATTCCCTCTATTTTCCCAATTACATATGTGGATCTATATAAGCTCGCGTCGCGATGTAACTTGTCCTGAAAGCGGTCATACCTTTGACGTTCCGCTTCATCCATTTTAAGAATATCTAACTTCTCTTTTGCTTCTTTAAGCCCTTTAGCATTAAAGCTGTCTTTAATTTCTGAATTTTTAAAGAAATAGATCCATTCATCAAGGCTATCTTTAGCTACATCATCAAAATTCTTAACATCAATTAGATAATATTCCGGGTAAATATCAGCGATCCTTTCAGCTTTGTAGAGATTTTTTTGCGCCTCATTCAATTCCAGAATAGAATGGTTGTGCAGTCCTTCAAAAGTAGTTGTTCCATGATATATATAGTCAGCTCCTTTATCAAAATCAAAGTAAAGGATATTAACTGAGATTATTTTTACAACATCCGCATAAGCGTCGCCCTCATCAAGATGTTCCGTGATCGCTTTTGCCGTCCCAAAAAGTATCCTTTGAAGGTAATCCAGTTCACGAGAGTATTGAACCTCAATTATTATAATTTGATCATCAGCGTCTTTTACTTTTATGTCAACTCTATTAAATTTATCATCAACTGTCTCTTTATTGCTTTCACTCTCT
>JAJCXQ010000163.1 GCA_029263355.1 Acidobacteriota bacterium
TAGGCACTTGCACCGTGGGACAAGTGATGGGGAAAGCTCAGAAGCTTGCCGTCAAATCCGAGGCGTTCGCGGACGGCGCGCTCCGGCGCGGTCGGATCGAGCCGGCCGGTGTCGGCGGTGTGATTGCGGCGAAAGCCCGCCCAGAGTTGACGAGAGAGTTTGGCTTTGGGCGACTCGTAGTAGGCGATCACATCGATGTCAGTGATGCCAAGGCCTGCGGTTTCGAGGCACCAACGAAAGGCTTCGACGGGTAACCGAGGATCGTGTTTGACGCGGGTAAAGCGCTCTTCGGAGGCAGCATGCAGGAGTCTGCCGTCACGCAGCAAACAGCAAGACGATTCGTGGTAAAAAGCAGACAGGCCTACAATATTCATCGTCGCCAGGTAGGTCGGGGGTAGGTTCCAGAACTACCAAACCCAGCGATTTGGCCGGGGGATCACATTGTATCCGGCCTTGGGCGACAGCACGTAAAAAGCGTCTGTCACCGGAGGTGGGTGATCCGCCACCTTCGAAGTGGCGGATCAAGGCGGCACTCCCGCCTATCAAGAAAACGGCCTGCTAGCCGCCGCTACCGCTTCCGCTTCCGCTGCCGCTAGTGCCGTTGCTTTGGTCTTCTTCCGCCGGGCCACTTTCGCCTGCGCGGATATTCCAGGTGGCTTTGCTGTGAGGTGCAGTCATGGCAGTCTCCTTTATAAGAATTCATCAAACCTCCCCTTCTCTCTTTCTCTACTTAGAACCTATAGGGGGTTCGTTTGTTTACTGGCAAGTGTGTTTTTCTTCGGATTTGACGCGATTATCAACGCCACTCCCCGTGCAGTACAAAACCGGCCCAATAGTAGGGCGCTTGCCACCTGGGATCGCCAGCGATCATCATTTGAGCTGCGCGCAAGGCTGCTGCCGGTCGCAGTTCTTCGACCAACAGTTTGCGATAGAACAAGGCCATGAGCTCAGCGGTGGCTTCGTCGTCCACGCTCCACAGACTGACGATGACGCTCGCCGCTCCGGCATACATGAATCCTTGGGTGAGTCCGAGTAGGCCTTCGCCACGGATTTCCGTGCCGAGAGCCGTTTCGCAGGCACTCAGGACCACCAAGTCGGCCGCCAGCTCGAGGTTGAAGAGCTCGTGGGCAAAAATAAAGCCGTCGATTGGGCGACCCGCGCGGTCGAGTTGTGAAACGACCAGGCGCGATAGCTCTGGGTGGGCGGTGTTGAGCTCGCCATGGGTTGCGAAGTGGAGGAAGCGATAGGTCGAGAACTGTCCGCTCATCACTGCATTTCGGTTGGCGTCGAAGCCGATTCTGGCGAGACTCTCCTGCGCAGGCACCAGGGCTAGAATGTCGTCAGCCTCCTGGCGCGAGAAGATCAGTCGGTCAAAAGATCGCGGTTCTGGAACCGCACGCCCGCGGACATTGGAGGCCGCCGGTTCGGTGGCCTGGGCGTCGCGAAACCGGGGATCCTCGGGGCCAAACACCGGATCTGCCAACACGGCGATTTTGCCTTCTGATGTGCGGCGCCCCGAAAGCTGGCGACGCAACATTGCCAGCGTTGACGCGGAAGGCATGCTGATAATTTCATTCCGAGACGATAGGGGCGGTGAGGAGTGAAACGAAGGGGTTGCCTCGGGGTCATCCTCTGGGGCAGCCGGGATCGGTAGCGCGCCAAAAGGGATGTACTGCAGCGCGCCCTCGGCGACGATCAACAGGCGCCGAGACTCCAGTAAGGGAGCAATAGGCTGCAGCAGGAGGCGACTCAGGCTTTCCAGCGTCAAACGAGTTTGTACCCGCGAGGCAGTCAAGTGACTGGAGCTCAGTGCGTTGTAGGCCTTTTCCGCTAACCCCTCGATCACCTTTCTGGGGGGTAGCTCGAGACTGTGGATGTGATCGGGGGTGACCGCCCACAGATAGCTACGCTCTTCACCGAGGTCGATCTCGATCAGCAACGTATCGCGGTCGAGCACATGTTGTTGAATGTCGGCAGCAGTCAGCGGTTGCGGCTGTGTGAGAGCGGCGTACTGGGGACTGGCGACACGCATTTCGCGCTGTACCCTGCCATGCTCGAGGAATTGTTCGCGCAGCTGTTTCTCGATGTCTTCTACTTGGGGTGTCCTGACGCCGTTGGAGAGGTCCAGCCACCTCAGCCGCTGGCGTTCCAGAGCCTCGATGTCTCTCTCCAGGACTCTCTCTCGTTGGCGCAGTTGCGGGTCAGCGCCGCGCCTCAGGTCGACCCCGCTTTCGTTCAGTGCGTCGAGCTGCGACCGGGCTCGGGCTCGCTCGCTGGCGGTTAGGGCCTGCGCATCGAAACCAGCATCTGGCTGGCGGCGATGGAGCTCCATCAGCAGGTCGACGTAAGCGTCGTAGTAGCTCTGTTTGGTGGCGAAGTAGGAATAACGCAGCGTTTGACTCTGGGGCTGACTGCGCAGCCCCTCGATCTCGGCGAGGGCCGACTCGAACAGCTCGCGGGCAGCCTGAAGATGACCTCGCTGACGCTCCGCCAGCGCCTTACCGCGCAGCGCCAGGATTCGGATATGGTTGGCTTGGGTGTCTTCGAGCAGTGCCAGCGCCCGGTCATAAAATTCGATCGCGGTCTCAGCGTCGCCGCGTCCGGCGAGCAACCAACCGATGTTGTACAACGTCCGTGACGTGTTGTGCGTGTCCTCCAAATGACTGAAAATGGCGAGGGCTTGCTGGTAAAGCTGCAGGGCTTGTTCCGGGCGTTGGAGTGCCTCGAGGATCACCGCCGTATCGGAGAGCGCAATCGCCTCCAGCCGCGGGTTGCCGGCCTGACGACTGAGCTGAAGAGCCTGCTGGTGAGCCTCGAGTCCACGGTCGAGGTTGTCTTGATCGGTGTAGGCCTGTCCGATAGCTGACAAGGTCGAGGCCTGGCCTGCGATATCTCTGTGTTGCTGACGGATGTTGAATGCTTGGTTTAGGTGGTCGAGGGCCTCTTTGTGAAGTCCGGTCGATAGGTAGCTCTTGCCGAGATTGTGCAGCGTTCGGGCTTCTTCCTTGGTATCTTTGAGCTCGCGGTAGCTAGCCAGCGCTCGGCGATAGTGCTCCAGCGCCCGCGGCGTTTCTCCCAGAGCCTGGTAGATCACGCCGAGGTTGTTAGTGATCAGGGCCTCGCCCCGGGCGTCTCCGGCTCGCTTCCGCAGTGGCAGCGCTTGCTGGTAACGCTCGATAGCGCGCTGGGTATCCCCTGACTTGAAATGCAACCGACCCAGCCAATGGAGCACCGTGGCCTTCAACCAAGCTTCGGAGTTGTCCTCTAGGAGCGCAAGGGCACGTTCAAACTCCTCGATGGCGCGTTGCCGGTCGGTTTGCAACAGACCTAGACGATAGAGACCGACGGCCATACGCGACCGATTCCCAAGGGCTTGCCAGTCAGCGACGGCGGCGCGGATCTTGGTCTCGGCGAGGAGTTGGCTGTCAGGGTCTTTTTTTCTGCGAAGGGTTTCGCCTTCGAAATAGAGCTTCTCCGCGGTGACCTGCTGGCGATCGATGTCGGTCGCCGGTCGTTGTTGGTCGAGCCTCACGCGGTATCGGCCGGCGACTGCGTCACCTCCCAGTGCAGTGATCTTTAGCCGATGCTCTCCCGGTTCCTGAGCAACCCACAAGACCTGCTCCGGCTGAGTCCGTCCCGTAAGCTTGTCGCACCGGATCAGTGAGCCGTCATCAGGTGCAAAGAGCTCCAGCACCACGTCGATGTCGATTTGGTCGGCAATGACACGGATGAACGCGTCGGTTTCGAGATCTAGCCGATAGGTGTGAGAACGGCCGCCCTGTAGGATGTCCTCGGTCGGCGTTCCTAAGATCAACTCCGCCACGGGAGGTGAGCCCGAGGAGATGGCCTCGGTTGGTACCGTGCTCTCGGGTTGTTGGGCAGCAGGGGGCTCAGGCTCGGTACCGCACGCCGTCAGGGTCAGCAAGCTGATGGTACTCAGCACTGTGGCCCATCGGGAGCACCCATGACGCACGCCTGTCTTGCACAGACCTGTCTCGCACAGACCTATCCGGCCGCGGCGCTTGGCGGCCGCGAGCGCGATCAGCAGGGCAGGCTTCGGTACAGCGACGGTGAGCTCCAGGCCGAACGACAAAAGGCGGGGCAACCCGAGAGATGTTATCGCTACCGTAGACTGATCGGATAGGTTTCGAGCAAGGTCTCGACAGGAGAGTCGCCAGCGCCAGTGTCGATGCCATAGAGCTGCAAGTCGTAGTCGCCGCTGGCCAGCGAGCCAGCTGGCAAAGAGAGGGTGAAGTTGCCGAATTCGCTCATTCGCAAGTCGTCGATTTGTCGCACTTCGGTACCCGCGAGATCGAGGATCTCGAGGCGGTAGTCAGGATACTCCACCGGTGTCGCTAGGTTGAGAATCAAAGTGACCGGCCCAGCGGTGGTGAGCATCGAGGTTCTGACGTCAGCACCTCGGGCGTTGCGCTGTCGTGAGCTCGGCGTCAGATCCAAAATGACGGTGTTGGCGTGGGGGCGCGACAACTCGGTGATTCGAGCGTCGAGACTCGCTATCTCACGTTGCTGCGCAGCCCACTGAGACAACCCGAAGGTAGCGAAGAGTACCGAGGCGGCAATAGCAATCCAGGCCGACCGGCGGACCGGTGCCTCTGCGGGGGCGGACTCTGCCGCCAAGTGTGGCTGCAGGGAGCGCCAAACCGCCGCTTGCTCAAAATCCGAAACCTTACGGTCACTCTCCTCAGCAGGTTCGACGAACCGATCGAGATCGAGCACCAGATCGAGGCATTCTCGACAGCTCGCCAAGTGTTGTTGCAGATGCTTCTGCTCGCCCGAAGAAACCGTACCCGCGTGATAAGAGATCCACGTGTCGACTCCTGGATGGTCGGACGGTCCATGGGGTGTCGGAGTCGGTTGGGAAGTGGATGTGGTGTCAGTCATGGTATCCCTCGCCGTTCAGGTGGGACGTCAGAGGTCAACGTCGCCGAATGATTCCTTCAATTTTTTGCGGGCTTGGAACAGGTGAACCTTGACGGTTTCGATCGATCGACGCATGGTAATTGCTATCTCGCGATAGCTGAGATCGTGGTAAATCCGCAGCTCGGTACATCGACGCATCTGTTCTGGCAGCTCATGAATGGCTCTGTGCAGCGCCTCGTGGCGCTCGGTCTGGAGAATTTGTTCGAGAGGTGTCTCTTCAGGAGAAATAGCGACCATTTCTTCGTCTTCCCAGGCAGTTTCGAGCTCCTCGGTACCCTTCGAGGATTCCGGGCTTTTCTCGTCTGCCTTGAGACGGCGGAGCCATTTCAAGTAAGTATTGAAAGCGATTCGGAACACCCAGGTTCCGAATTGGGCCTCTCCACGATAGCCCTCCAGTCCTTTATAGACCCTCAGGAACGTTTCTTGGGTTAGGTCGAGGCAATCTTCGTAGGAAGAAACTCGTTTCGCGAGGAAGTGGCGGGTGGGTTCGTAGAAGCTGTCGAAGAGGAATTTGAAATGTCGATCGCGGTCGATCCCCTGTTGGAAGTCGTCGATCGCCTGGTCAATTTTCCGCCGTCGAGCCAATAAGGCTTCTCTATTCTTCTGGCTCGCCGGGCCGCCTTCGGAAAGCCCGCCGTCGGGGCTGGACGGATTTTCCTTGTCCACGGAACGGTTCCTTTTGTGGGGCGGCGTTGCCCGGTCGAAATCGATGTCGGATGCGTGATTGAAGTATGCCACAGCCGTGCGTGCATCTCGGGAGAACTTCGGGGTGGCCGGCTAAACAAAGTCGAGGTCCGGCGCCTCTATTGGCTGGTAGGAGGAACGATGACAACGAACGATGCCCAACTCGACGTCACCCTCGTTGCGGGGCCAGGTCGGCCCCCGGCAGGGGTAGGGGATCTCGAAACGATGCTGACCGTGGCTCTTGATGGAATCATCGAGCTTACCGATGCAGCCCGTGGCATGATCGTGCTATTTGGCGACAATGGTGAGCGCATACGCGGTAAGGCCCGTACCCGGGACCGCCAGGATCTGGATCTTTCTGAGCTCGTGCCGGACCCCAGTGTTTTGGAAGAGGTGCGGGAGCATGGAATGGTTAGCTGGCAAAACAATATCCTGGCCCACCCGGTGGTTTTTGGGGTGCGTAGCGCCCAGGGCATGAAGCCGCTTGCCATGGAGTGTGTGGACGAACGGGCGCGGCCGCGGACCCATGGTTTGGTCTACCTCGAACGCAGAACAGGAGGACCGCCATTCACGCGGGAGACGATGCAGCTCGTCGAGTGGCTGGCGCAGTTGATATCGGTCGCGTTCACCCGCCGGCAGGAAGGCACCTGGCGTTGGCGTGTCCTCGACGCGACAAAACGCTACAGCTGTTGAATCATTTGAGGCTGACTCGCCTGGATGCACTAAACTTCCCGGCCTGATGTGGCAGCTCGGCGACAAACTATCCCATCGTTTTAATCCGGATCTCGGCCCAGGGCGGATCGTGGAAGCCGCCGGGCGACGAGTCCGGGTCGAATTCCCTTTGGGGGGCGAGATCCTCAGTTTTGCGGCCGATGCCGACGCCCTGGCTCCTCTGCAGTTGACCGCCGGCAGCCGGGTGCGCATTGAGGCCACCGACGAAATCGTGACGATCGGGGCGATCCATCCGGCAGGGGATCTGAGCCTACAAGACGGCCGTCGGCTGCTCCAGCACGAGGTTTGGCCACTGCCGGAGGAGCCGTCTCCAGTCGACTTGCTGGCGCGTGGCGAGGTCGGGGCGTGGGAGGATTTTTCCAATCGACTCGACGGCTTGCGGCTCCAGCAACTGCGCCAGGCGGATGGTTTGGGCTCGTTCCTGGGAGGGCGCATTCGTCTGTTTCCGCATCAGCTTTATGTCGCCGAGCGTGCCTGCCGAAGCGCCGAGAGGTCGACGACTGGAGAGCCCTCGTCAGTGCGTTGGTTACTGGCGGACGAAGTGGGACTCGGTAAGACCGTCGAGGCCTGCTTGATCATGAATCGACTGATCCACACTGGCCGGGCAGCGCGGACGGTGGTTGTCGCCCCTGCTGCCTTGACGGTGCAATGGCTGGGGGAGCTGTGGCGCAAGCATCACCAGATTTTCGTGTTGCTCGACGAGCAGCGTCTGCGTGATGTCGAGCGCGACTATGGGGAAGGATTCAATCCCTTCGAGGTCTATCGCCAGGTCATCGTGAGCCTGGAGGATCTCGGCAAGAACCGTCGACTCGGTGAGCAAGCGGTCGAAGTTGGGATCGATTTGCTGGTGGTCGACGAAGCACACCACCTCAAACGTGGCCCTGGGCATCCCGGCAACGCTGCGTACCGAGCGGTCGAGCCGATCGCTGCCTTGGGACGTAACCTACTGCTCCTGACCGCAACCCCACTCGAGGAGGACGCCCATGGCTTCTTCCGTCTATTGCAGCTCCTGCGCCCCGACGATCTCACCGAAGACTCGTTCGACGAGCACTTGAAGAGTCGACGTCCGTTACCGCCCTGTACCAGTGCCACTCGGCGGGTCGACGTCGGCGGTTTGCCGCCGCGCCAGCCGCAGCCGGTGGTCGTCGAGGCCTTTCCGCACGACGTATCAGAACCTCTTCGCGATGACGATCCGCGGCTTGCCTGGTTGGTGGATTCGGCCCGGCAATGGCGTCGTCAGGGTGACAAGACCTTGGTCTTCGTCGCCGATCGTGAGCATCTCGATGCTCTCAAGCGCGTCCTCGAGCGGGGTGACACGGCACGGGTCGGGATCTTCCACGAGGAGCTGTCCCTCAAGCGTCGAGATGTCGAAGTTGCTCAGTTCCGCCTGCCGGATGGGCCCGCTATCTTGATCTCCACTGAATGTGGAGGGGAGGGGCGCAATTTTGAGTTCTGCCGTCGATTAGTACTCTTCGATCTTCCTTGGAGCCCAACGCTCGTCGAGCAGCGGATCGGTCGCCTGGATCGTATCGGTCGCACCCGGCCTACCGAAATCGTCTACTTTCGGCCGACCACGGGCCTCGGCCACGCGGTCGCTCGGCTCTATGAAGAGATCGGGTTGTTCTCCGAAGCCCTTGGTGGGCTCGAGCGTGAGCTTCGTCACGTCGAACAAGCGATCGTCGAGGTGGCGCGGCAAGGCTTGACTGAGGTGGATCCGTCGGTCTTCGACCCGGTCCTGGAAGAAGCCCGAGAGGCCGGCGCCCGGGTGCGGGAGGCGGCGTACCATGCGTTACATCACAAGCCCTATCAACAAGATATGGCAGCGGGCATTCTGCACCGTGTGCCACCAGATCTCGAGACGCTGAATGAAGATGTTGTACTGCGAGCAGCAGCCCGCTTCGGGTTCGAGGTCGAACAAGAGAGTGGCGACCAACGCTGGTTGATCGAACACGGTTCTCAGGCTTTGGTGGATCACCTCCCAGGCATGCCGGTCGGTGCCAGGTACCTCGGCACCTTCGATCGAGCCACCGCGGTCGACGACGAGGCTCTCGATTTCTTCGCCTCCGGTCATCCGCTGGTGGACGGTGTCCTGGCCGAGCTCGAAGACGGCAAGCGCGGGCGCGTCGCGCTATTGCAGGTGCCCGGAGACGAGGAGGCCTTCGGCTTGTTGGCAGCCTACAAACGCGCCGTCGGCTTCGAGCTGATCGCCGTCGACACCCGCGGTCGTCACCGTGCCGACTTGGCGGCGCGTCTTGGTACCCGCAACCTCGAGAGAGAGCACGTCCGACCCCGAACCTGGACCTCTCAGCCCGGCTGGTCGCGCAACATCAACCGGTTGGCGGAGGCGCTGCCAGAGGACGAGACACCGATCGCGCTGGCGGCGTTTCGGATCCGTCGGCAAGCTAAATAGCTAGATCTCAATCAGCTTGTGTTGGAGCCAGAAACAGAAGTTATTTGCCCGGGCAGACTGGTGTAGGAGCCGGGAACGAGCCCGACAATCTAGTGGCCGAAGTTTCGATAGATTCCACATCACTTCGATTCTTGGCGCTTGACTTCGCTTCTTCCAAAACACGGCAAGCTTTGGGATCGGAAGCTTCAGCACCTACCGTACCTTTGACCCTCATTTGATCTTGCCATACAGCGAAACTACCGGTCGTGCCCATGGCTATTAGATCAAGCCCAAAAGTCTCCAAATCTGCTTCAGGTTTCAATCGCGCATCGAACTCAAACTCCCACATGGGCTCTTGGGGCGCATTCAGCGTTTCAAGCCTTCGCTGATATTCCTTGCTCAATTTCTTATACCGCCTGAATCTGCTGACGCAGTAGGGCTCGATAAAAATCGAATCACAGCTAATTTTAGGATACATTTTTAGATGCAGGCATCCTAGGTCATCGAATGCTTCAATCTGAAACGTGTGGCCCACAGCTCTGGAGAACGCCTCCAGCGACTCCTGAGGCAGTCCTCGAATTGAAAGCGGGACAGCAATTACACGAACCCAATCTCTGAGCTCGAGGTCTCGCCCTTCTGAATCGATGGCTTGATGAGTTTCCATATGAAATCTAACCTACGCTGTGCCAAAGCGCTGGTCAAGACCTGTCCGAGGCTGTCCGATAAGCCTCAAAGCAAGTCACCATCGTTCCGCGGCCTATTCGACATGAGTCTGGCCATATGCATATGGGTAGCATCCGCAAGCCTCTTACGTACAAGGCTTTACGCAGACCCACCCGCCTCGAGCGGCCGGCGCCTGCGCTCCCAGCAACGTCGCACGGCAGAGTAGACTTCGATCGGCGGTCGCTCGAGTCCAGCTAGGGGAACCTCGACCTGGGTCTCTTCGACGAGGGCACCCGGGCGTTTCCAGGCGCCCGGCTCGAGATCCACATCCAGCCAGTGTTGCTGGGTATCTCGGTCAGGTTCTTCGACCCGTAAAGAGACGTGGCGCACGGCAGCCCACGGAATGCGAAAGGCAGCCTCGTCGGCTACTCGCCCAACCCACAAGCCCGAAGTGTCGGCGGCCAGTCGGGTTGGTCGCCTATCGCACCCATCGCGGTTGGCTGTTCTTACGATCCTCTCCGCAATTCACCACGGGTCCCGTTGATATAGAAAAGTGGCTATGAAATAGTTGCAACGTGACTTGGCCAAGGATCGACGCTACCGCCTGCTGGCTCGCCGGAGGAGCGTTTCTCACGACGACGCTCCTCGCGCTGCCTCTCGCTGCCGGTTCGGTGCCCCTGCCCAACTGTCCACCCGCGGCGACGGCCGTGGAGCTGGTCACCCCGACGGTGTTGGGGGATGGCACACCGGGGAGTGTCACTACCGCGGCGATCCAGGCCGCGCTCGACGCCGGTGGACACATCACCTTTGATGTTGGACCGGGGCCGGTCACTCTGGAGCTCGACGCCGAGCTGGTCGTCAGTCGTGAGACGGTTCTCGATGGAGCGGGAACGGTGACTCTGTCCGGTGGGCAGTCCCATCGCGTGCTGCTGATCACCAATCCGAGCAATGTTGTTTATACGTTGACGCTCCAGAATCTCGGCATCACCCAGGGTGCGACACCGTCGGGCAGCGGCGCCGGAGTGTACAAACCTTCGGGAGGGCCATGGCAGGCGGTGAGCCTGGTGGCGATCAACTGTACCTTTACCGACAATGTTGCCATCGCCGTCGAGCAAGACGGCGGTGGTGGCGCCATTTATGCCATCGGCATGGATTCTGTGATCTTGCAGGATGTGACCTTCGACGGCAACCGCGGCGCCAACGGCGGCGCCCTCTACTCCCTGGGTAGTCGGGTTGTAACCGTGGTCGATAGCGTCTTCGTCGACAACCAGGCGACCGGCGACGACGGCAATCCGGGTAACGGCGGTAATGGCGGCGCAATCGGAATTGATGGGGCTGAGCGGCAAGTCAGCCTATGCGGAGTCGACTTGGTGGACAACCGCGCCAATGCTTTTGGCGCCGGCTTCTTCAGCGTCATGTACGACACCGCGAGCTCCACTACTTTCAATGCGTCTCTGTTCGACCACAACGTCAACCCCACGGCGACCGAGTTTGCCGGCGGCGCCTACATCCAGGGTGGCCCGTTCGCGATTTACAACACGACCTTCGCCTTCAACGAGGCCGAGTCGACGGGTGCTCTTTTCCTGGGGCCCGGGGCGGTCGGGGAGATCGTGAATTCCACCTTCCACGGCAACCTGGCCCGCACCGGTCTAGCCGGCGGTCTGTTCATTTCGACCGACGAGGTGGTGGCGATCACCCACACCACCATCGAAGGTAACCTGGCGCCCGGACCCGTGGCTTTTGCCGCCGGCATTCAGGTGGGTGCGGTGAACGCCGTCACCCTCACCAACAGTCTGCTGGTCAACAACATCGGTGGCAACGAATTCAACCCATGGAACATTCGCAACGCGGTCGGCGACGGCGGTGGCAACCTGCAATGGCCGGCCCAACGCCCCAACGGTCAAGCCGAGCAGCCCGCAACACCGACCGTCGTATGGGCCGATCCGTTGCTCAAGGCGCTCGGTGAGCACGGCGGTCCGACGCCGACCATGCCCCTGGGCAGCTCCAGCCCTGCGCTGGAGGCCGGCGTCATCCCCGGCACGCCGACCGCCGATCAGCGTGGTGTCCACCGCACTCCGGTACCGGATTCCGGAGCCTTCGAAGGCACCGGCAGCGAGGTTTTCAGCGACGGCTTCGAGTCGGCGGATACCTCCGCTTGGATGTAGCAGGGTCTGAGCTGTGGTCGTGATGCCCGGCACGCTGCCCCTAGGGTCAGCGACGAGCTCGAGATAGAGCTAACGTCGAAATATTATCCAGCAACCGGCACCAGCCAACATCAAGAACAAAAGAGCGAGGCCGGAAGTGCTCATCGCCGGGATCTCACAAATCGGTATGCTACCGGGGCTACCGCGACAAGGGTCGACGCCTTCGGTTTCGACGTCGACGGTAGCGCTACAGAAGTCACCAGCGTCGCCGGCCGCGGAATCGCCGACGCAGACCATCCAGTCGCCAGAAGCGAATTCACCGATGAAGTCGGAGAGGTTGATACCTGGGCCGGTGTCCGGAACCGGAAAGTAGGTGCAGATTGCGTCGTCCTGACAGGCGAATTCGGTACCGAGGAGGGTCGAACCCA
Organism: Acidobacteriota bacterium; assembly: GCA_029263355.1. Lineage (GTDB taxonomy): Bacteria > Acidobacteriota > Thermoanaerobaculia > Multivoradales > J023 > JAAELT01. The sequence continues at coordinate 11,982 of JAJCXQ010000163.1, forward strand.
TGTCTTCAGCGCTATCGACCGCGTCGTCGTCGAAAGTGAACGGCGAGGTTTCGACAAGATCGGAGCTGTCACCACAGCAGCCGGTACCGTCGTCGGCAGGCTCCGCGAAGCCCGCGCGGCTCTGTAAGGTGCTGACCGTGCCCTGGGGGCTGACAACCTTGATCGTCAGATCGCCGATCCACGAGTGATTGATGCTGACGTCGACGTTGACGTCGAGAATGGTCCCGCTGGTGATCACAGGGACCGTCAAGCAGGTCATCGACGCCAACGATCCATCGTAAGCGTCGTCAGTGATGGCGATGCAAGTGCCATCCGGGACGTAGGTGCTTGGCGGTTCACCCGTAGCAAGCTTTTCCGGGTCGGTCGGCAGTGCCGAAAGGGGCGCCACGAGGATTGATCCAAACAAGAGTATTAAACATAACTTGCGTGTGAAAATTGACATGTTGATTGACCCTCCTTGCTTGTCGATGTTCGGGTGTCGCGAGCTCGAGACTTCAGCACTTTAGATGAACCTTTGAACTATCATAGACCGATCCGCTCTTAGATTCATAGTTTTGCGTCGAGTAGGCCGCCTGCGATGGCAGTGGGTGCCATCCTTTGATCCGGCGCCCAGGATGGGCGCAATCGTAAAGCCTGGGGTGAAACCCCAGGTAGGGGGGCGTCTCATTCCCGCGCCCTGAAAGGGCGCCACCAGGCTCTGGAACTTCAAGAACTGGCTGAAGGTTCTATAGGTATGTTTGGCCTTGCTAGCGACCTCGTTCATACCCGCTACGCGAGAACAGATCCTCGAGTTCGTCACCGGCGTGTCGCTGTCCTCGCTCGTGGTTTGGACTCTGTCGATCTACTGGCCCTCGCTGATCGACCTAGCGGTCTGCGTTGCGCGAGTTGGGCTCTTCAAGAAAGCCGACTGGCTTCCTTTGTCGATACTGTGCCTAGCACTACAACAAGTCTGCGGCGACCGGTGGCATCGACGACAAAGCGGGCGTGGATGATCCACGAATGACCGCGCTGACGCAGGGTCAACTGCCAACCGTCGTCCTGCCGTTCACTGTCGAGGAAGGCGGTCTCCGCCCACAGCTGGGCCCCTCGAGCCTTTGCTCGAGCCGCCAGCAGAGCGTCGAATCGAGCGCGGTCGAGGTGCCAGCCTTCGCCATCGGGGTGGACGATGAATTCGTTTTCGTAGGGCTCTTCGCTTCCCCAAGCGGCCGCGGTGCCGTGGCAGCCATCAGGCTGGCCCGGCCGAAGGCCGGGGGCAGCTAGAACAGGAGTGGCGTGGGTGGTGAGCGTGCTCCGCGGTCCGAGCCAAGCTGCGGCGACGAGGCTCACCAACCCCAACGTCAACAGGACCGTCGACCCGAGCCAGAACTTGCCGACGAAGGCCGGCAGACTGCATACCAAGAGGGTACCACCTCAGGAATCATTCTGCGGTGGCTCCGTCTTCGGCTCACAGCCGTGGACGGTCTCGAGACACCTAGGGGCATGGCAGCCGGTATCGCCTCGAAGCCGACGACTCAATGGGCCATGCTTGCCTTCAGGCTTTCGAAGGTCTTGCGGATCGGCTCGGCGACCTTGCCGCGGCCGATGCGGTGGGCCACCGATCTGGCAAAGATGTCGACTTTGTCGGTGAAGGTGCGGTTGAGGTAGAACACCATCACGCCTTCTTCGAACGGCATCACCCCGAAGTAGACCTGCTGCGCGTTGTAGGTGTGGCTGGCATAGAAGGTGCGCTCCGACAAGAAGGCGAACTCCGGACGCACTAGCAAGGACCAGTGGACCAAAGAAAACACTGGGCGCTCCTCGACTTGCCTCTTGATCCATTAGAAACGCTCCTGGACTCCTTCAACCGGGTTGTCTGGGTACGTTTCGAGGTAGCGGTGGAGAGCTGGCAAGCGGTTCGCCAGGATCGGACTTTTGGCCAAAGTTGACTTCAGCTCTGTGCTCGGCGTCGACACTTTACGGCCTTTACGGGCGTAGTCTTCGATGCCGGCAAGGCCGGTGCGACGGTAGTTCTCGAATCGTTTGGTGAGTACCTCACGGTAGGCGACGCCGGCAGCCTCGAGCGCCGGTCGACCGCCGGCGGCGGCTGAGATCAAGGGCAGCAGAGCGGCAAGGATCGTCGCCTTGATAGAGGTCACGGTTTGAAACATTTCGGTCTCCGTCTCGAGTTGGGGGTTTTGACCTTCTCTTGGAGAACCGCATCAGAATCGTTACCGACTGGATCTCATCCAGCCTCTATCATCCCTCACTGACACACAAAGCGCGGAGAAGCCACCTGCTGGGAGCGCCGGCGTCTCGCCGGCTGAGTCGATACAGCGAGACCGCTGCAAGAGCGAACGCTAGCGCCGAAAGATCATCCAACAACCGGCGCCAGCCAGCATCAAGAATAAGAGAGCGAGGCCGGAGGTGCTCATCGTCGGGACTCCGATCGGCCCCTCCATCGGCACCCCGCTGATGTTGACGGTGGCGTTGCAGACGTCACCGGTGTCGCCACCCGAAGAGTCGCCGACGCAGACCAGCCAATCGCCGCTACCGTACTCACCGTTGAAGTCGGCGAGGCCCCCACCCGGACCGGTGTCCGGGAAGGGGAAGTAATTGCAGATCGCGTCGTCCTGGCAGACGTAGGCGCCGCCGAGAATAGTCGAGCCCATGTCTTCGGCGCTATCGGTCGCGGCATCATCGAAGGTGATCGGCGAGGTTTCGATGAGATCGGAGCTGTCACCACAGCAGCCGCCGCCATCGTCGTCGATCTCTGCTAAACCGGGACGACTCATCAGGGTGCTGACCGTTCCCTCAGGGCTGACGACCTTGATCGTCAGATTGCCGATCCAGGTGTGATTCATGCTGACTTCGACGTTGACGTCGGTAATGAAC
>JAJCXQ010000164.1 GCA_029263355.1 Acidobacteriota bacterium
CGATCACCAGAATCGCCTCGTCTTTCGCCACGACCGGCGAGAAACCGAAAGCGTGGGCGGAGCTGGTGAAGACCAAGGACAAGGCAAGCAGCATTTTCATGACGTGATTCATCGCATTCTCCTGAATTCTTGGATGTCGCACGGCCCGTGATTGGGCCGCTCTGTGGAGTGTCATCCTTACATCACGTCGTTCAAGCGAAAAACCCGACAAAAAAGTCACAAAGGTAACTCAGCGCCGCTGGCGAGCACCATCTGTGCAAGAAAGTTTCAGATCAATGACGCATCCCGTTGAAATCCTGCGCATGAGTTCAATGAAGACCAACCGAAGCCTCTCCCTACGAATGGGTCTCAGGGCACGCGACAAGAATCTAGACGTCGCACTCCAGGGCGCGGGATCGTGAGGGTCCCCCGCCCTCTTTTTGTGCTTGGCTCGGTGGTCAGAGATCTCCCAAGGCCCCGAGCCTCGCCGGTGATATCCTCCCGATCCCGCCGGGCGCTCGACAGATTGATCAAAAGCGCCCACTGATTGAACGGATCGAGTGCAGTCGCTGTCGGATAGAACTGGCGTGAATAAACTCAAGCCCCTCCTGCCCTATCTCGGTCGCTACCGCTGGACTCTGTTCGTCGGTATTTTCTATATCTTTGTGACAGCGATCCTCGGCCTGCTCTCGCCGCTGGTGATCGGCCGAGCTATTGACGCTCTGTACGAAGACATCACCCGCCGAACGCTTTTGTGGTACGGCCTGGTGATCATCGCCATCAGCGCCATCCGCGGCATCTTTCAGTTTCTGCAGCGCAAAGTCTTGGTGACGATGAGCCGTTGTATCGAGTTCGACCTGCTGAACGAAGTTTTCAGTCATCTCGAAAGCCTGCACCAAGGCTTCTTTCAGAAGAGCTCGACCGGCGACCTGATGGCGCGCTCCACCAACGATATGCAAGCGGTCCGCATGCTCTGCGGGCCGGCGATCATGTATGGCAGCAATACCGTGTTCATCGCCATCGGGGCGCTGATCTTCATGGCCAACATCCACCTCGGAATGACACTCGTCGCGATTATCGTTTTACCGCTGGTGGCGATCGTAACCAGGGTCTTCGGGAGCCGGATCCACGTCTTGTTCGACCAGGTGCAAGCTACATTCTCCGAAATCTCGACCAAGGTTCAGGAGAATCTAGCCGGCGCCCGGGTGGTGCGCGCCTACGCGCAGGAGAGTGCGGAGGAAGAGGTCTTCGCAACCCTTAATCGCGAGTATGTCAATAAGAATCGACAGCTGATTCTGTGGCACTCGGCGTTCAGCCCCTTTCTACAAAGCCTGGTTGGCTTCAGTCTCGCCGCGGTTCTCTGGTACGGCGGTCGGATCTTGATCGCGGGCGAGATCACGGTCGGAGAGTTCGTGGCTTTCAATCTCTTCCTCGGCCAGCTCACCTGGCCGATGATCGCCATCGGCTGGGTGATCAATATCGTCGAGCGCGGCTCTGCATCGTTGCTGAGGATTCGCCAAGTGCTCGACGAAGAACCCACGATCTGTGACCAGGAGCCGCTGCTCCACAACGTCTCGGTGCGCGGCGCGGTCGCCTTCAAACATCTCGGTTTCACCTATCCTGAAACCGACACGCCGGTCCTCCACGACATCGACTTCGAAATCGACAAGGGTCAGACGGTGGCCTTGGTCGGTCGCACCGGCGCCGGCAAGAGCACTCTTCTGTCGTTGATTCCCCGGCTGATCGATCCGCCGGACGGCCAGCTCGCGATCGATGGCCACGAGGTCCGGAATCTACCGCTCCAAACCCTCAGAAGCGCGATCGCCATGGTGCCGCAAGAGACCTTGCTGTTCTCTGCCACCATCCGCCACAACATCTCTTTTGGCCACCCCGACGCAAGCGAGGAGGAGGTTCAGCAAGCCGCAGCCCTGGCCGGGCTCGAAAACGATTTGGCGTCTTTCCCACTAGGTCTCGAGACGATCGTGGGAGAGCGCGGTGTCACCCTCTCCGGTGGCCAGAAACAACGCGTGGCCTTGGCGCGGGCGCTGATTCGCGAGCCCCGCATCATGCTCCTCGACGACTGCTTGTCTGCCGTCGACACCCAGACCGAAGAGCACATTTTGAGCAACTTGCGGACCGTCTTCCCCGGCCGCACCGTGCTGCTGGTCTCCCACCGCATCTCCACCGCCCAACTCGCGGACTGGATCTTGGTCCTCGACCGTGGTCGGATCGCAGAGCGCGGTACCCACCAGCAGCTCATCGCCCACGGCGGTATCTACGCCGATCTCTATCGTCGACAACAGCTCGAAGAACAGCTAGCCGCCGTTTAGGCGATGGCTCTTGCCGGCCGACTCAGGCACCTCAGATAGCAACTCGCTGCCGCTACCTGCTGGCCGAGCATTGTCGCGACTCAGGGGCCGCTCCGTTGTGGGGCGTGCGTTGTTGCGTTCGGCTCGAGCAGATGGGCGTCGTCATGTGAGTGTCATAGAGCAGTCATGCTGAAGGCGACACAAGCTGGGCATACTTCCGGCTCATTCGAAGTCAAAACACGTTGCCGCGCCGATCAACAGGCTCTGGCTCACCCAAAGCTTACTGATCCCGCACATTCGATCGGACCGATTCGAACGGGGAGGTACCGCGATGGGGACATTCAGAACCACCCGCGAGCTTGAACATGCCTGCGAAGCTGGTGATGCAGGAGCTCAGATGCTTTTGGCGGGCCTTTATCTGCTTGGTAAAGGCGTTCCACGAGACATTGGAGAAGCCTACTACTGGCTCCTCCGGGCCGGCGCACCGCGTCCTGAGCTCAAAGCGGTCGCTTCACTGTTGAAACCAGAGACGATTCGAACCATCGAGTTACGCTTGGCTCTTACGCAAGAGAGCTTCCCAGGTCACCGGGCAGCCGGGCCGGCGTTGCTTGCCAACAAACGGGAGGTGGAGGATTATGCCAACGAGCAGACGGCTGACTATGTTATGTGACAGCTTTATCCTGAAGGCGCTGGAGGCCGAGACCAGCGCCATCAATCGGCTGAACAACCAGGCAGGATTCCGGCGGCTTCGGACGAATGAAATTGCCATAGAGGTCCTGAAGAACTGGGCGATTGAGAAGCTGGCGCCTCATGGGACGAAAGGACCTCAGGCACCGTTCGAGGAATCGCCGATAGCCACGTAGCCTCAGTCGTTGACCGAAGGGGCTAGTAAGCGCACGTTCGCGCGCGCACGGCTCCTCTCCCTGGGGGACCATCCAAGAGGGGGGCCGTGGCGGCACATTCGTTGCTCTTAGTCCATCTGTTTCCGCAACACCGTCGGAATGTCGTAGTCGTCGACGTTCGACCAGTTTGGCCCATAGCCGCCGGGATCATCGGCGTGGCGCTGAGCGAGAACCTTGCGGTAGAAGGGTATCTCGGGCTCATCCGGCGGCTGTTGGACGTCGAGCTCGAGCTCTTGGGCCGGCGGATCCTGGAAGAGCGATTCGCGAACCATCGGCTCGTGCGGGGCGGCCTCGCGTGCTGACTCACGAACCATCGGCTCTTGTGACATCGGCTCACGTGACACCGGCTCACGGGTTATAGGTTCGCGGACCATCGGTTGCCGGTACTCGGGCTCGGGGCTCGCCTCGATCTCCTGTTGGACCGGGGTAGGAGCAGAAGAGCGCGAGACCGCAACCGACGATCGCGAGGACACGGCAGGACGCGACTCTTCCCGTTCCGGCTCAGGACGGTCGGTGGATGGGCGCCAGGCTTCGACGGCGTTGCGCACCGCAACTGGGGTTTCAACACGACGCTCCGCGGCACGATCGAAACCGGTAGCGATGACGGTAACCTTCATCTCGTCTTCGAGGGCCTCTTCGATCACCATGCCGGAGATGATGTTGGCTTCCGGATCAACCGCCTCGGAGATGATGCGAGCCGACTCCGCGACCTCATGCAAGGTGAGGTCGTGACTGCCGGAGATGTTGAGCAACACTCCCTTGGCGCCTTCGATCGACGTCTCCTCCAGTAACGGCGAAGAAATCGCCCGCTGAGCCGCCTCGATAGCACGATTTTCACCCTTGGCGATACCTGTGCCCATCAGTGCCATACCCATGCCGGTCATGATCGTCTTGACGTCGGCAAAGTCAACGTTGATCTCGCCGGGTACGGTGATCAGGTCGCTGATTCCTTGCACGGCTTGTCGCAGCACATCGTCGGCGATCAGGAACGCCTCGGTGAGCGGCGTTCCGCGATCGACAAAACTCAACAAGCGCTCGTTGGGGATGGTAATAAGGGTGTCGACCGAGTTGCGAAGCTCTTCGACGCCGCGATCCGCCATGATCGAACGACGGCGCCCCTCGAAGCCAAACGGCTTGGTGACTACAGCGACGGTAAGGGCGCCGATCTCAGCCGCCAACGAGGCGAGAATCGGCGCCGCACCGGTGCCGGTACCGCCACCAAGGCCAGCGGTGAGGAAAATCATGTCGGCGCCGTCCAGGATCTCGAGAATGCGCTCGGTGTCTTCGAGCGCCGACTCGCGACCCACTTCGGGGTCACCGCCGGCTCCCAGGCCACGGGTGAGACTTTCACCGAGTTGCAGCTTGACCGGAGCCGAAGAACGCCGCAGCGCCTGGACGTCAGTGTTGGCGCTGATGAACTCGATGCCCCGCAACTGGGCCTTGATCATTCGGTTGACGGCGTTGCCGCCGCCACCCCCGACGCCGATCACTTTGATCTTGGCGGGAGCTTGGTCAGAGGTCTCCAAGGTAATCGGCAAACCGCCGTCCACCTTGGGTGTTTCATCAAACAGGATCATCGTTATGTCCCCTTCTGTCTAGCCGTGACTTATAGCAAGTCGGAGAAGACACCCCGCAGGGTTCCGATCAACTTGCGCATGGTGAATGTTTTTCGCCGGTTCTTGCTCTGGTTCCGCTCGCTCTCGTAGCCGTAGAGCAAGAGTCCCGAAGCGGTGCACCACGTTGGACTATTAATGACGTCAACCAGACCACCGAGGCGCTGAGGCAGGCCGTAGCGTACGGTCGACGAGAAGATCTGGGCCGCCAATTCGAGCAGACCATCGAGCTGGACGCCGCCGCCGGTGAGCACAACACCGCCGCGCAGGCCCTCGTCCCAGCCGTTCTTGGATAGGTCACCGCGGATCAGGCTCAGGATTTCCTCCGCCCGAGGCTCGAGGATCTCGCAGAGCTCACGCTTGGGAACCACCCGTTGGGCGCCGCCTGCAACCGCCGGCACAGTGACGCCGTCGCCATCGTCAACCATCGATTCCAGGCAACAGCCGTACTTTTGCTTGATGCGCTCGGCCTCGGAGAACGGCGTCCGCAGCACCATGGCGAGGTCGTTGGTGAAGTGGCTGGCGCCGATCGGCAGCACCGCCGAATGTCTGACCTCACCTTCGGAGAACAAGGCGTACTCGGTGCTGCCACAGCCGACATCGATCAGCAGCACACCGAGCTCTCGTTCGTCTTCGGTCAACACCCCGTCGGCGGTCGCCAACGGCTCGAAAACCGTCTCGATGACCTCGACGCCGGCGCGGTTGACGCAGGTCTGAAGTGTCTTGGTTCGGGTGATGTTGCCGGTCGTGAGGTGGACTGAGACTTCGAGTCGGCTACCCAGCATTCCCAAGGGATCGCTGATACCACCTTGCTCGTCGACGAGAAACTCCTGGGGAATGGTATGCAGCACCTCGCGGTCCGACGGTAGGGCCGCGGATTGCGCTGCTTCCAGCACCCGGTGGATGTCCTGACGGCTGATCTCGCGATCTCGACGGGCGACGGAGACCATACCGCGGGAGTTGACACTCCGGATATCGGAACCGGCCACACCGACATAGGCACGAGAGATTTCAACCCCTGCCATCACTTCGGCTTCTTCGCTGGCTTGTTTGAGAGCCTCGACGGTCTGCTCGACATTGACAATGTTTCCCCGGCGGGTGCCACGATTGGGAGCCAATCCTTTACCGACCACCTCGAGAGTCCCCGAGCCGTCATGGTGGCCGATCAGCACACCCACCTTGGAGGAGCCGATGTCGATTCCTACGAGGTAATCATCCGCGTTGGACATGATCCGGTGTCGCCTTTAAATTTGCCGTCGACGGTTGCGATCGGTGGTGATCGACCCGGTGTCGACTGACGGTTGCACGATGATTCGCCGCGCGAAGCGGAGGTCGATAGCGCCCGCGTGATCGTAGTGATCCACGATCTGCGGAAGCAGTTCCTCCAGGCGACGGACTTTCTCTTTCAGTGTGCCGACCCTGACCAACAGGGAAAATGGCAGGCTTGTGGTGAAAATCTGAAAATCTTTTTCTCCCAAGATCACAATCTCGGACAGTCCAGCCCGCCAAGGCGGATCGAGCTCGGTGATCTCGTCGGCCAGCTGGATCGCGGATCGCAGACTGGACGTTGGCCCATTCGATGGTGCCCCATCCGACCGTGACCCATTCGACCGTAACCCATTCGACCGTAGCCCATCCGACGGCGGCCCATCCGACGGTGGCGCCGGGGACTTCGAAGCCGGTGATTCCGGCCGGCTGATCAGCATCAAGTCGCTTTTGCCGGCAAGCGGATCGAAGGGCGCGATCGGTGCGCCGTTGGCGGCCAGGTAGTAGAGCTTTTTGTCGCTAGAAAGTAGCGCGACCGCCCGTTTCTCGGTGATTCGCACAACCAACCTGGAGGGCAGGTCCTTGCGCAGGGCGCAGTTCTCGACCCAGGGATGCTGACGTAACAAGCTCTCGGTACGGGGCAAAGAGAGCAGCAGCAGGTTGGTTCCGACCAACGGTTGCAAGGTTTGGCGGACCCACTCTTCGGACACCCGGTCACCGGTTTCCACGGTTAAGGTCTGGAAAGCGAAACGCGGCGAGATCAGAGGCCAGGCGAGCACAGCGGCGGGCAGCCCGACGATCATCAAAGCCAGGAAGAAGGGGCGAAAAAATTTGCGCAGAGGACTCCGACGGAGACGCTTGACATTGCCGCGGCGGCGTTTGAAGGGCGTCACGTTCTCCTTCTCGTCATGACGCAGACGCAGGGGTCTCGAGCCATCGTTGGCTGGCGCCGAGACGGCGCGCTGCTGATCCATGGGCAGCGGCTTCATGACGAGCCCTCCGCTGCAAGTTGACGCGCAAGACGATAGATATCCCCAGCACCTAGAGTCAGGATCACATCGCCCTCTCCGAGTCGATCGTCGCCCGAGGCCTGGGCGAGGCGAGCGGGAATATCGTCCCAATCGTCGCAATAGTCGATCGAGCGATGACCACTGCGACGTGCTGACGCCACCACGTCCTCGCCGCTGATGCCTTCGATCGGCGCTTCGCGAGAGGCGTAGATGCGGCTGACGATCGTGGTATCGGCAGCCATCAACGAGCGAGCGAACTCATCGCACATATCGCGGGTACGCGAGAAAAGATGGGGCTGAAAGATGGCGAGTACGCGACCTTTGGGGAACGATTGGCGGGCCGCCTCGAGGGTGGCGGCAACCTCGGTAGGATGATGGGCGTAGTCGTCGATCACCGTCGCACCGTTCCACTCCCCAACCCGCTCGAAACGTCGATGTACGCCGCCGAAGGACTCCAGGGCGGCAGCGATGCGGGGAAACTCCAGGCCGAGCGCACGCCCGACAGCAACCGCCGCCAACGCGTTGCAAACATTGTGGCGCCCCGGCATTGGAGCTTCGAGGCTGCCGAGCACACCCTCGCCGGTACTGGTCACCACGAAACGACAGCCACTGGCAGTCGCTTCCAGGTCGTGGGCATGGAAGTTGGCCTGGGGGGACAAGCCATAGGTAACGACACGATGCTGACTGGCCAACTGCGGCAGGATCTGCTGGATGTTGGGATCGTCCAGACACAAGATAATCTGGCCGAAGAAGGGCACACGCCCCGCGAAATCGAGAAAGGCCTCACGGATGGCGTCGAGATCCTTGTAGGTGTCGAGATGGTCGAGATCAATATTGGTGACAATTGCCAGAATTGGCATCAGCCGCAAAAAGCTGCGATCGAACTCGTCGGCCTCGGCCACCAAATAATCGCTGCTGCCGACCCTGGCGCCAGTGCCGGATACCCGCATGCGACCGCCGACGATCACTGTCGGGTCGAGCTTGCACTCGGTCAACACAGTACCGATGAGGGAGGTAGTGGTGGTCTTGCCGTGGGTGCCAGCAATCGCGATACCGTATTTCAGCCGCATCAACTCGCCGAGCATCTCGGCACGGCGCACGACCGTAATTCCCCGTTCACGAGCAGCACGGATCTCTTCGCTCTGCTCAGAGATCGCTGACGACTTCACCACGAGGTCAACCCCATCGAGGTGGTCCGGCGAGTGGCCCTGAAACACTTTGACACCGAGCCGTTCCAACCTCCGGGTGGTGGCGCTTCGTGCCTGGTCACAGCCGCTGACTTCGAGGTCGTAATCGAGCAACACCTCAGCGATACCGCTCATACCGGCACCGCCGATACCGACGAAGTGAGCGTGGGAGAGGCCGGCGAACATCTTGAACATCAGCTCGCCTCCCCGGCGCCATTGATCTGTGCCAGATGTTCCAGGCGGTCGGCGATCGCTGCCGCGGCATTACGATTCCCGAGCCCACGAGCTGCACGGGCCATCCCGGAGAGCGCCGACAGGGTGGTTGGCTCGTGCATCAAGGTGGCCAGGATCTCGGCGAGGTCTTCCGCAGTGGCGTTTGCTGGCAACACGCGGGCCGCGCCGGCTGCCTCCAAACGCTCAGCGTTGGCCCCTTGATGCCCCCCCGCCAGGGCCAGTGGAACCAGCAAGCTGGGCCGACCGACGGCACAGATCTCGGCCAAGGTGATTGCCCCGGCACGCGACACGATGAGATGACTA
>JAJCXQ010000165.1 GCA_029263355.1 Acidobacteriota bacterium
GGTCACCACACCGATCGGTGGCCGTCCTATGACCTCCCGCGCCAGCGACTCTCGCTCAAACGACTCTCGCTCAGACCTGTTCGACGAGGCTTCGCAGCGCGGCAAGTCACGGAATCCACCGTCGCAAAGCCCGGCGAAACCTTTGGACAACTGGACCCTGTGGGGTGCTGTTGTCGCCGGGATGACGGCGATCGGTGGAGGTCTACGTCAAGCTCTGCGGTACCGGCGGCGTCGGTGTACTCACTGCGGCTCCCAGATGGAGCGCTTGGGCGAGGTCGACGATGACGAGTTTCTGGATGACGGTCAGCAGCACGAAGAAGCGGCTGGGTCGGTCGACTACGATGTCTGGCGGTGCCCTAGCTGCAATCACCATACGATTCGCCCCTATCGGCGATGGTTATCGTCCTACCGTGCGTGTCCAAGCTGTGATCACCGAACGTTGGCTGTCTCTTCGCGAACCCTCACTGCGGCAACCACCAGCAGCCAAGGGGAAGAAGAAGTCACCCGCCATTGCGGACACTGTGACTACTCGAGGGTGAGCTTCGTCACTATTCCGAAGCGGAGGTCTTCTGCAGACTCTGGAAGCAGCGGTTCATCCAGCTCTTTCAGTAGCGGGTCTTCCTCGGGTGGCGGATTCTCATCAGGCGGAGGGGCGAGCGGTAAGTGGTGACGCGGCAAGTGGTGACGCGGTAATCGAATAATCTTCTTGGGAACCTAAGTAATCTTCTTGCAGGGACCGTATTCTACGGGGCCGTTTAAGGCTCATTTCAATAGTGGAATCTGAATAGCTCGTACTTTTTCTGGACGGAGTTTTCACGAGAGAGGGTCTTGTAGCTTAGACGTGCGCTTGATCCATGCACGAATAGTGTTTACTACACCTAAGTCGCCTTTTGCCACAGTCGGCAACTTGACCCAGGAGTGATCGGCAAGTTTTACAGATATCCCGACACCCTTACCCCAGGTGGCCGCCACTACATCGGCCCGGGGAATAGTGCGACGGCGAAAGGTACTTACCACTGTCAAGGAGTGTTTTCCGAGCTCGACACGGTCTGTTGCAAGTTCAGCAAGCCCTACGGGACATATGCCTGCGAGTACTATGAAGCCGAGGCGGTACCACCACTCTAGATCGACGTGGAATGCAGCAATCGTGAACGCGGAAACCACAGTCGTTACGATGATCATTATGATCCAGAGTGATCGAGGTGGACGAAGAATCACGGGTTCTTCTCTCACTAGATCACTCATTCTCTGGTGCCGACTAACAGGACAGGTTCCAACTCCCAAATGCTCATTGTTCGATGTAACTAACTCTGAACACAGAAGCAATTCCAACATAGCCGAGGCACTGCTGTGGTCCGTTCCCACAGCGATGGGTTCGTAAACGTGCAGGTAGTCTACCACGACAGCTTTGCTGCGTATCGATCCCCTGGCTGGTGGTGCCCGACTTTTCCTAGCGAGCGATTCTGACTTCGGCAATCCAACCGCGGGTCGACGACGGACCCAGCAGGCGACAACGCCTCTGATCTTGGTCGGCCCCGACCTTGCGTCCGGCGGGTCCGCGAGGCTGAACTTCCCATGACTCCAGGCCGCGTCCTCACCACTTTGGACAGGCACCTAAGAAATTCCGGACCTCCCCTTCACCATTGAGGAGCCCTTCTTTCAGTCTGGGGTCGCTTCCGCAGCGGTGAGGACGGCGACCAGAGACGCTTGGGTGTTTTCCCCAATGGATTGGACGGCGACCCGAGACGCTCGGGTGACCTTCCTCACCGTTTGGTGAGTGACCTGAGTGTCTCGGCTTGCCTGCCTCGCCACTGAGTTTCACCTCTGCCAAACGCGACGGGGCGTCCTCACCACTGAAGACGACGACCCGAGACACTCCAGACTCCTCCTCAGCGCTGACGAGACCTTGCCCGGCATCTCGGAAGGGCGTCCGAATGGTGAGGACGTCGACCCGAGCGTCTCAGGTCACCGTCCAAGCCGTAAGGCGAGCGACCTGAGACTGTTGGGTCGTTCTCATTTCCTCCGAAGGCGACGATTCGCCCGACTCAGAAAGACGTCCTTACCACTGAGGACGCCCAAATCGAATTCCAGATGGGCGCCTTCACCACTGAGGAAACGCCCGATCCGACGCACCGTACCGCGTTTGATCCCTTTTCCGCCCGGATGGAACGTTACTTAGAGAACCTTCCACGCTTACGGATCGGCAGTGATTCCAAGGAGGAAAAGTCATGCAACGGAATCGGTACGAACGAACCCTTGGGGCCTCGCTGTCTCTTCTGCTGCTTCTGGCGCCGCTTCCCGCGTTGGCGCAACCTCCGAGCTGCCAGGCGAGCAGCGTCGAGCCCTTCGTCGACAATCGCGACGGTTACCTGGTGAACTTCGAAGAGCCGCCGATCCACCCGCTGGAGCTGTCGTACAACAGCCGACGGCTGTATGCGGCGAACATCCCGGACGGACGGGTGAGCGTCTTCGACATCTCGACGCCAGGTAGCCCGCGGTTGATCCGCGAGGTCGCGGTGGGCCTCGGGCCGGTGTCGCTCCGCCGCCAGCCGCCGCAGAATGTCCTGCCGGTGGACCCGATCGATCCTGTGCCCCTGCCACTCACTGCCAAGCTCGCGACTCTGACGTCCCGCGAAGCCCTAACCGTTGTGCCGGCGCCGATCGCCCGACATCTCTGGGTGGTCTGCATGTCGTCAAACGCGATCTTCATCCTCGACGAGATCACACTGCAAGTTGTGGACTCCGTGCGGCTGCCGCATCGGCCGGCTGACGTGGTGTTCGACGCCACCGGTAAAATGGCTTATGTCTCACTGTCGGACTCGAACCAGATCGTCGTGCTCCAGGCCAACAATCCCCACGCCGCGCCAACCCTGATCGAGTTCGAGAGCGAGATGCCGCTGGGTAGCGGCGTCAACGTCCACGTCGAGGAGCCCCGGGCCCTGATGCGCGATGGCGATGATCTCTTCGCCCTCTCCTTCCTTTCCGGCAACGGCAGCACGGCGGCGGCAATATCATTGAACGATCCGCCGATCGCCCAGCAGTGGGACTTCTGGCCAGCGCTGCCTGAGCCGCCCGACCGCGACGTCCTGGGCCTCGACCTGACCGGCGGTTCTCCCGGCGGCACAGCTGCGTTGTGGCGCATGGGCACGGTCAACTTCGACCTCGCGAAGGGCGGCCCGAACGGTGATTATTATGTTTCGTCGCTCGACATGCGGAATCTCGACAGCCAGCTGCAAGGAGAGCCCGAGTATCAGCAGGAGTCGTTTGCGCTCCACACCGTGAGCCACGCGGCTCCCTCGGCCACCGGGTCACCGCAGTCAGGAACGGTGGTCATCGACTTGAACGATCCCGCCAATCACTCGCCCGGCCTGGTGTCTCCGGGCTTCCGCTGTGCGATGCCCAACGATCTCCACTTCACCGCTGATGGCAGCAAACTCTTCGTGGCCTGCGGCGACAGCCGGACGGTGGCGCTACTCGACGCTAACACCGACAAAGTGATCGCGGAGCTCAAGGCAACCGTCGGTACCCGCGGCTTCGGCATTCGTGGCGTTCTGCTCAACCGCAGCGAACGCTGGCTCTACGCCTACGGCCGGGGCGACACAACCCTGCTGGTGTTCGACACTGCAAATCTGATCGCCGGTGCGCCGAACCCACCGCAGCAAGTGCTCTCCCTCGGCTGGGACATCACGCCGGCCAACGTTGTCGCCGGACGCTTCCACTTCCTCGACGGCGCGAACTCCAACGACGGGGTGTCGACCTGCAACACCTGTCACATCGACGGCCCCCTCGACGGCATCGCCTGGGACCTGTCGGACTTCACCGGCGATCTCACCAACGACCCGCGCGATGTGCCGCGGGTGCCCAAAGGGGGTAAGGTCACAATGTCCCTCCTCGGAATCGAGGAGACGCCGCCCTTCCATTGGCGCGGCGACCGGGCGGATCTCGACGCCTTCAATCCGGCCTTCGAAGGCCTGCTGGGAGGCAGCCAGCTCGACGATGCGGCGGGTTGTGACCTCGACGATTTCCTCGACTTCGTCTTCTCCCTCTCCTATCCGCCG
>JAJCXQ010000166.1 GCA_029263355.1 Acidobacteriota bacterium
CCGGCTGACCGGCGAACAACGCCTTGAAGTCGTCACGCACCATGTCCCGCGCTCCCCGGCGCATATGTTCGTGGACTTCCATAATGTTGATCTGCACGTAGAACGGACCACCGCGCCCGGATCCGACTAGGTCGAGCGCCGCATCGAAGATTTCGGTAGCAGGTTGTAAAGCTCGCTGCCGGTTGGTCGGTTTGTCAGGTTCGGCTTGCATCCACCGCCACCGTACCGTGCTGTCGATGTAGCGATCGAAACCCTGGTGAAAGTTGAAGACGCTATTGATGTTCGGATTGGCAGTGATCCCAAACGTCTGATAACCATTGGACTTCAGAACTTCTGCCAAGGTCTGGAAACGATCGGCGAACCCCTGATCTCGCTCGTCGTAGAGGCCAAGCGACCGCGGGTAACGAGAGGTCAGCAGCGAGCCGATCGAAGGTCGAGTCCAACTCGACTGCGCCAATACGTTGACGAAACGCACACCGTCGCGGGCGAGGGCGTCGATCTCGGGGGAGACCGCTTGGGGATGACCGTAAACTCCGAGTTTATCGGACCGCAGCGTGTCGATGATGATCATCACCACGTTGGGTTCTGGCGGCACGCCACAGGCTGTCAACCAGACTGCCATAACCAGGAGCCAGAGTCTCGATATGTCAGGCTCCATCGACCGGCGCTCCATCAATGCCCTTCCAGGGGATGCGCAGTTAGCTGGCAGCCGGCGCTTCGTCTCGAAAATCCCGAAAGCTGACACGGAAAAACACCGAGTAGAGTATCGGCACCACGCCGAGGGTCAACAGGGTGGCGAAGGCCAAACCGAAGATAATCGAAATTGCCATAGGCTCCCACATCGCGCCGCCGCCGAACCACAACGGCAACATTCCGCCGATGGTTGTCAGGGTGGTCAACAGAATGGGTCGCATGCGCTTTTGCGCCGACTCCAAGATCGCCAGCTGGGGTGCAAGTCCATTGTCTTCAATCTCGATGCGAATGCGATCGAGCAGCACGATGGCATTGTTGATCACAATCCCGGCCAACGAAATGATGCCGAGCAGTGTCATGAAGCCGAAGTACGAACGAGCCACCAGTAAACCGATCACCACGCCGATCACTCCCAATGGAATGGTGATCAAGATGATCAGAGGTCGTCTGAACGAATTGAATTGCGCCACCAGCAACATCACGATGATGAGGCCAGCGATCGGTAGCTTGGCGCCGATCGAAGCGTTGGCTTCGCCGGAGGATTCGTTCTCGCCGCCCATCTCGAAGCTGTAGCCCGGCACCCAGTTCACTGCCTGCTCGTCGAGCCACGGCACGAGGACCGCGTCAACTTCCGCAGCAGTTGTTCCGGGCTCAACCCAACACTCCACGACGACGGTACGCAAACGGTTGCGGCGCTTCACCTGAGCCGGTTCCCACGCGACTTCGATGTTTGCGATCTGCTTGAGGGGCACCGCCTCCCCCGTCGCCTGGGCATAGATGTTGAGGGCTTCGATCTGATCGATGTTGTTGCGCTCCTTGGCGACCGAGCGCAACGTGACCGGGATCAGCTGATCTCCCTCTCGGAACTCTGTCGTCTCGAGCCCCTCGAGAAACGTCTGCAACGAGATCGCCACATCTTGATTGGAAACACCGGCGCGCCGGGCTCGAGGTCCATCGACATCAACCAGAAGCTTCTTAGATCTCGCTCCCCAATCATCGTCGATCAGCTTGGTGCCCGGAATCTCACGCATCTTGGCCTTCACCTGATCGACAAGATCGAACAGCACGTCGGTATCGCGGCCCGACAATCGTACCTCGACCGACGGGCCGGCGCCTGGACCGTTGGACAACGGTCGAACGGTCACTTTTGCGTCGGGATATCCCTCGCGGGCAAAGGTCTCGAGTTTGGGGATGATCTCGTCAACCGCCGTCCGCGTCACCGTGTTGATCAGCAAGATACCGTATTCCGGGCTTTGCAAACCCGGGTTATAGCCTAGGGTGAACTTGGGACCGCCATTGCCGATGAACGTCGCCCAATTGACGACGCCGTCTGGACGCGCCTCTTTGCCGGTCAAACGACTCCACACGCCGAGACGCTCATGGTGAGGCCACTGACCGACCACCAAGCTCTGACGGATAAAGTCTTCGATCTCCTTGACCACCACTTCGGTGCGCTCGATCGGCGTACCGATCGGCAACTGGACTTCGGCGGTGAACGTCGGACGGTCGTTGGGCGGAAAGAATAGATTGGGTACCAGTCCCAAGCCTTTCAGCGCCAGCACAAAGATGACCGTGACAGCCACCAGAGCGAGCGCTCGGCGTTTGAGGGCCGCGGTCAAGAAGCGACGGTAGAAGCGGTAGAACAGCGAGCCATAAGCCTCTTCACCTGCCGGCTCGACCCGAAGGAACACCGCACAGAGCATCGGAATCATTGTTAGCGACAATACCCACGAGCACAGCAGAGTCAGTGTCACAACCTTGAACAACGGCGCGGTGTACTCGCCCACCGCCGACTCCGCCAGGAAAATCGGCAGAAACGCCGCTGAGGTAGTCAACGAAGAAGTGAGCAGCGGAATCTTGAGCTCAGCGGCCGATTCGACAGCCGCCGGAATCGGTTTCTTTCCTTCGCCCATCGATACCAAAATCGATTCCGACATGACAATCGCATTGTCGACCAGCATACCGAGCGCAATGATCAGCGAGGCGATCGACATCTGATCGAGCCCGATCGAGAACAGGCTCATCATCGCCAGGGTTGCCAGCATCGCCATCGGGATCAAGGTTGCAACTACCAGACCGGTACGAAGGCCGAGGCTGAGCAGCATAACCAACGTCACGATGGTCACCGACTGATACAGGTTGACCACAAAACCGTCAACGAGATCCGCGACTGTATCGGGGGCAAATTG
>JAJCXQ010000167.1 GCA_029263355.1 Acidobacteriota bacterium
GACGGCGGCGATGGTCGCACTTTGCTGCTTGAAAATCTCCACCGCTTCGACACCCCCTGAGGCGGTAAGGGCCGTCCAACCGCGGCTTTCCAGGATCTCTCGCGTCACTTCCAACACCAGCTCTTCGTCATCCACCACGAGAACTTTGCCACCGACTCGAGACGACTCGATCGACTTTGGCCGGACGGCGGCTTCAGGATTTGCAGAGGCCGGGAAGAGCACCTCGAAGGTGGTTCCTTTTCCGGGTGCGCTGTAGACCTTGATCGCACCGCCGTGGGCGCCAACGATACCCAGGGCTGTCGCCAGACCAAGCCCTCGTCCAGCGGATTTGGTGGTGAAAAACGGATCGAACATGCGGGCCTGAGTCTCCTCATCGATACCAACCCCAGAATCTGAAACCTCGAAGAACACATAGCTGCCCGGTGGATGGTCCCCGGTCGGCTGAGCGGTCAAGAAATAGTTCGCTGTCGCCTGGATCTTGCTGGTGCGAATCGTAATGACACCGGGCGATGTACCCACAGCATCCGCGGCATTCATCACCAAACGTAGGATAACTCGGCGCAGTTGCTCCGGATCTACATCGATCGGCGGAAGCTCCTTCTTGAGTTGGAACTGCAAGACGGTCCGGTCTGGAATCCGCTCTTCCAGCTGAGGCGCCAATGCTTGGAGAAGATCATTGAGACGCAAGGTTTCGCGTTCGGGCTCCTCTTCACCTGCAAATGCCAGTAGCTCGTCGGATAGATCCGCTGCCCGTTCGGCGGTCCTCTCGATCTGGCGGATCTTGTCGTAAGCCGGCACCTCCTTACCAATCTCCTTGAGAGCGAGGTCGGCGTGTACCATCATGCCGGTCAACAGGTTGTTGTAGTCGTGGGCGATACCCGCTGCAAGATCCGCCAAACTTTCCAACTTGGCCGTCTGTTGAAGTCGGGACTCGAGCTCCATCTGCTCTTGTTCGCTCTGCCGCCGTTGGGAAATATCGCGCGCAATCGCGACGATACCAACGGGCTCACTCTCGAGATCTAACAGGAGGTTGACGGTCATCCAGGTCGGAAACGTCGAGCCATCCTTGCGCCGGTGGCCGACTTCACCATCAAAGCTGCCGTGGTCCCGAACTTGATTCAACAGCGGATAAACCTCTTGTTGCATCTGTTCACGAGTATGGAAGAGATTCAGATCATAACCAAGGATCTCAGGTACCTCGTAGCTATGCATGCGAGCCCAAGCCTCGTTCAAGAACTGCGTCGAACCCGATAGGTCGGCAACGATGATGCCATCGATCGACTGCTCAACCGCTCGCTCGAGCATCCGCATCGACTCTTCAGCCAACTGACGCTCGCTATTCTCTGCCCGTAGTTGATTATTTGCCGACGAAAGTTCAATTGTTGCTTCGTCAACTTTTTGCTCGAGTAGGTGACGCATCGAATCGAGCTCGACATGCAGTCGACTATACCGATTGGAGAGTGAGACCGCCATCGAAAGTCCAAAGATGCCGAAAGCCCAGGCAGGTAGCGGATAGGTGGTGCCACGCCCCAGAACCTGGAACACAAGCTCCGCAATTCCGGCTCCTACGACCATCAGTCCTCCGAGTCCTATGGTGCGTGCATCCGGGTCGCCACGCCAAGACTTGGAAGCCAGCAACTGGCCCAAGCCAGCCAGCAGAGGCAGTATCCAAATCCAGCGGACTGTATTGGACCTGACAACCCATTCGATCGGCAGCAGAATCATCGCACCGACGATCAATAAGTGAGATTGCTGATAGCGACGGGTCCATTTGCCAATGGGTTGCTCGAGATAGGGCCACAACAACTGAATCAGAAAAACCACAGCGAGATGGATGGTCGCCGAGCCCAGTCGACGGCCCATAGCGAAGGAATCGGTCAAGCTGTAGCTCAACCGGACGGCAAAAACAACAGCAGCAAAATCGATCGCCGTCAGCCCGAACCACAAGTACTCGACGCGCTCGCGCCGACGGCTAAAAAGCTGCAAATGATACAAACCCGCCGCTACCAAGAGGACAGCAATCAGGATCGAGTGCAGAGCCTCTTGCCGGGATCGCTGCCGATCCCGCTCCGCGATAGCTATAATCGTCCCACTATCGCCCAAGAGCAGGCGTTTGCCGGCGGGCCCTGATCCGGCAGCAAGATCACTTGCCCAGCCCACGCGTTGGAATCGGAGCTCTAGGGTGAACTGGCCGGTGTCATCGACGACACTCGACGGCACAATGAACATCTGGGCGGTGGGAGCCGGCAGGTACAGCAGGCTCCCACCGTATCCCCCCAGGGGTTGCTCCTCAGCGATCAGCTCATAGGAGCCGTACTTGGCTGCATCAAGCAACAGCGCCAAACCGCTTGGCGCCAGCGATCTTCGCCACTCCGTCGACAACACGATCTCGCGTCGCAGCCGGACTTCTCCGTCATACCCCAACAAATCGAGCTCTCTCCAGCTCGCTGGAAACACAACTTCTCTCGCTGCTTTTGACGAAGGTTCCTCAGCTATATTGGCGCCCTCCTTCAATATCATTAGCCAAGACCCTGCCAGATCTAGGACCCCAGGCATTTGAACATCGGCCGCCGTCACCTGCGACGACCCCAGCAAGGTCACCACGACAGCAAAATACCAAACCAGTGTATTCCTTGGAGACATCACAGGTATCACGACACAGGCTCTAGGACGCCCCGGACTTTTGCCATCAATTCCTCGGGACGAAACGGTTTGGGGAGAAAACCCGAAATACCCTGCGCGGTCTCCCGGCCGACCAGGTTGTCCATTTCATAGCCACTCATCATGATCACTCGGGCTTTCGCGTTCAGCTCCAGGATGCCATCGAGCACCTCGGGCCCCGACACCAAAGGCATCGTATGATCGAGTAACACGAATCGTATGTTCGCTCCGTGCTCGCGGTAGAGCTTCAGGGCTTGATCACCATCGGCAGCTGTCAGAACCTCAAAACCGTTTTGCTCCAGAATGTTGCGCGAGACCTCACGCATCAGCTCCTCATCGTCGATGACCAATGCCACGCCGCTTCCTTGCCACGGGCGGAATGGCGTCTCAGTCTCAGCGACATCGTCCACTGGTTGTTGAAGGCGGGGAAAGAGTAGCTCGAAGACAGCACCTTGCCCAGGCCCACTCTGTAGCTTGATCGTGCCCCCGTGGGCCCGAACCGTACTCAGCACGGTAGCCAACCCAAGCCCTTTGCCTGAGGCCTTGGTGCTGAAGAAGGGATCAAAAATCCGCGAACGCGCGGCCCGGTCAATACCCCTACCCGTATCCGACACCCGCAGAAACACACAGTTAGGATTCGGTAAGTCTTCTGTCGGATAGGCGCCAGCAAGATAACTAGCATCGGCAACGATACTGCCGGTTGCCACTTCGACAACCCCTGGGCTGGTTGCCACCGACTCGAGAGCATTGTCCACCAAATTGGTGACCGCCTGGCGAACCAGTTGTTCGTCAATGACGATCTCAGGTAGGTCCGAGTCGAGCCGAACCTCGATCCGTACACCATCTGCGGCACCCGCCTCCCACAAAGGGGTCGCAGCGGCGATCACCTGGTTGAGGTCAGCACGACGCTTCCTTGACGGACCAGCGCCTGCATAACTCAGCAATTGCGCCGTTAGATCAGCAGCCCGATCGGCCGCGGCCCCGATATGCACAAGCTTCTCCGCCGCCGACGAGTCTGCGGGCAGAGTGCTGAATGCCAGACTTGCGTTACCGAGCACTCCCGTCAGGAGATTGTTGTAGTCATGGGCAATACCCCCCGCCAGCTTGGCGAGACTTTGGAGCTTCTCAGCTTCCTGAATGCGAGCTTCGATCTTCTGTTGTTCGGCGACCGCCCGCTGCCGCTCGGTAATGTCTCGCGCCACTCCAACGAAACCCACCGGCTCTCCCACAGGATCCCGCAGTAGAGTGATACTCATCCAGGTAGGAAAGATCGACCCATTCTTGCGACAGTGATCGATCTCCCCGTCCCACGAGCCTTCTTTCCTGACTCGATCCAAGGCTGGTCGGATCTCATTCTCCATTTGCTCGCTGGAATGAAAGAGCTCGAGCCGGCGACCGAATATCTCGAAGCCCTCCCGAAGATGCATATCGGCCCAAGCGTCGTTGGTGAATACGACGTTCTCCTCGAGATCGAGCACCAGGATGCCGTCGATCGACTGCTCTACCGCACGCTCCAGCATACGCATCGCCTCTTGCGCCAGCTCACGTTCAGCAATCTGTGACTGGAGCCGCTCATTGGCGGAAGACAACTCGCCAGCACGATCTTCGACCATCTCTTCGAGCTGATGACGCAACGCGTCCAGGTCGCCGTGCACCCGACTGAAACGGTTCGACAAGGAGAAAGCCATCGATAGTGCAAAGACGGTGAAAGCAGCCGATTGCAGCGGGAAAGTCGACCCATAACCCAGTAGCTGCGAGCACATCTCAATGCTTCCAGCCGCTACAATTGCCAGACCGCCAGCGGCAATCGTCCGAGCTTCTGCATTACCACGCCTCGCCTCTCGCACTATCAGAATCGCTACAGCTGGCAAGAAAAACAAGCTCCAGACTTTGCTGAAGGCTTCGATGCGTAACGCCCAAACAGACTCCGGAACCACCGATATCACCAAAGC
>JAJCXQ010000168.1 GCA_029263355.1 Acidobacteriota bacterium
GCCCTCTTCGATCAGGAAGTGGTCATCCAGGGCCAATTCGATGGCCGGATCGTGATGCGCAACGTTCAGCTCTACCAGTTGGCCCTCGTGCTGCTGGTGATTCGCGACCTCGACGAAGGTTATGTGCAGATCGGTTCTGGAACCACCCGAGGTAACGGATGGGTGGAGGCCAAGATCCAGAGTCTGGTCATCGAGACTCGGCGCGGTAAGCTCACCGCCGGCACCCTCGCAGGGCTCGGCGGCATCGCCGAAGGTGCCGATGCCTACAAGCTCTTCGGCGGTGACGAATTGACGCTCCCGCCTGGATTCGACACCGCTCCCTACCTAGCGTGGGATCGGCTGCGAGTCGCCACCGAGCAAATCGACTCTTTGGCCGAGGCCGTGGTCGAAGGGCCGTGGCTGCGATTTCTGGAACAAGCGAAGGAGGACAAATGGGTCGCGTAAACGAAAGTGTCGACGTCACCTATCTGCCCGCCAGCGAACGCGATGCACAAGTGGCCCTCCTCGACGATGCCTGGATCGGGGACGAAGGGCCAATGGATGCCTCGTTTCGGCAAGGCTTCGAAAGCAGGGCGCTGATGCCGCGGGGCCTGGCTTTCGATACCCAGACCACAGTGTTATGGGATGAAGATGCCGTGCAGGTTGCCCGTGCTGAACCGCCGGAACCTGGGGCCATTGCTTTGCGCAGCTCGGTGATCCTCCGTGATGGCTTCGTAGGGCCGCCCAAACTCGAGCGCACCGACTACCTGCGAGCCGGCACCCTGATCGCTAGTCGCTATTCCTTTGACCGGTCGATGGAAGGAGCCGACGATGCGTGACCGCGAGGCCTACCACCGCGCTGGCCGCAACGATCCCTTGACGCCGGATCAGCTCAGGGAGCACCCCTACGACTTCGTATCGTTGCCACCTAAGCTGGCACTGCCAAAAACCGCCGTCGGACATGACCGGTTCCATCCCGGAAGATTCACCGGCCGTCTCACTTTGGTCTACGAGACGACCTCGCCGCTTCATGTCGGCAGCGGTGTCTTCGAGACAGCAGAAGAATGCGGCCTAGAAGGCGGGGCGACTCCGGTCCGAGGCATCGTTCGCGCTCAGGGTCGGCCGGTGCTGCCCGGCTCTGGTTGGAAGGGGGCCGTAAGAGCGCGGTTCGAAGCCATCACCGGCTCCCGCCTTGGCCTCGTCGACACGCAGTCCAGAGAGCCAGCCTTCAAAGTACCAGGGGCACTCAAAGAGTCAGAGCAGTCCAGTCGCAGCCATCAGGTTCGGATCGTGGATCCTCGAGTCACAGCGGCTCAACCGCTCCGGACCATCCGAGAGGGTGATCTCGATCAGCTCTCCCCCGCCGAGGCCCTCTTCGGCGCGATGGGGTACCGCGGCCGAATCCACCCATCCGACGGTCGCATCGAAGGACCGCCCGCCAGTCGTCCTCTCAAAGTGGCCCCGCTCGACGGTCCTGTGATGCATCGCCTCGCCAAGCCGGACAAGGCACACAATACCGGCGGTGCGAACATCACGATTTCTGAAGTTGAAGGTCGCAAGTTCTACTACGACGGCGAAGTGGTTCATTCGCGAACTACCGCGAGCCATGGCGCCCCGCGGGAGACTTGGGAATTCGTCGACTTCGTCCCGGCAGGCTGCACCATCCACCTCGATGTCCATCTCGAGTCGGTGACCCTAGGCGAGATCGGCGCGTTGCTCTTGAGCGCTGGGCAGGGCGACAACGTCGGCATCTTGCGCTTCGGCGGCTACAAGTCGGTCGGGCTCGGCAAGGTACGGCTGAAGGAGATCAAGCCACGGCTGGGTACGACAACCACGACTCGCAGCTGGCGTCGGGAAACCTCTGATGAAGTCGACCTGGCGAGGGCGATCGAGGTCGCAAAGGAAAAGATGGTTGATGCCGATGCTCTGTCGGAGCTCCATGAGGTCACGACTCGAATACGACCCTAAAGGAAGAATTGCCATGAATGATGATCTCCTGATGCAGAGAGCACGGGCCCTGGCGGAACGATGCGCTACCGACGGGGTGCTCGAGAACCAGCTCGGCAATGTGCTGGCGCACCTCAAGCGACATCGTGACATCGCGGCAACGGGCCGGCTGATCGACGCTTTGAAAACCAGCCCGTTCGCCAGGCGAACCCAAAGCACTCGCCGGCAATTCGAGGCACTGGCGAGGCACGTAACGCCAGCCCTGCGAGGTGTCCGCGACTGGGAGGAAGCTGCTCAGGTTGTTGGCTGGGCCAAAAGACTCTCGCCGATTTTCAGTCGCCGGTCGACTTGAACGAAGGAACGCCTGATGCACCCCTATCTGCGCCTTCACATCATCGCCCAACCGGTTGGCCGCACGACCGCCACCTTGCAGGGACCACGAGCAATTCACACCTCCACTTCCGGCACAGCTGCGCGCCGCCCCACCCCATCTCCCCTTGTTCGCCGGGTTCTTGGCAAGGCTCTAGTAGACCTCTTCTGCCCCTATGGCACCCCCCGTTGCCAGCCCGGCAACGTCCCCGGCAAACCCAAACCCCTCGACCATTGCGACCTGGCGGCGACCTGCCCCTACGGCGTACTTTTCGCGGCCAGTGCCAGCGATCGGCCACCGTTTGCGCTCTACGTGCTGCCCAACCGTGGGCCGGACTTGAACCTCGAGCTCACCCTCTACGGCCCGGCCTGGCGGCTTTACCCCTGGGCTCTCTCCGGCCTACAACGCGCCTGCCAACTCGGACTCGGCAAGACCCGGCAGACCTGGGAGATTCGGCAAGTCCTGCGCGTCCAAGACGACCGTCGCCGTATTAACCTCTGTGACGGCGACTTTACACGGCTACCTCCAACACTCGAGCCAGACCATCTCAGCCTCACCGCGGGTCGTCACCTGGCACCGCGTCCTATCGAGGTACGTCTACTGAGTCCCACCCGTCTGGTCCGCGACGGACGCCTGCTGCCGCGCAGACTACCGATACCGTTTGAGATCTTGGTGGCCCGTTCACTCGATCGCTTTCAGAGTCTCTACGGTGATGCTGCCAGTGATCTCCTACGGCGACCGATCCGTAAAGCCATCGAGTCGGACGCCGCCCGGGTACCGCTGATCCGCGACCGCACCCGGTGGATCGAGGTCAAGGACTACTCGGCTCGCAACGGCAAAGAGCTGCGCCTCGGCGGCAAGGTTGGGAGCTTGTTCTACGGCGAAGAAGCGGCACGCTTCGTCCCGATTCTGCGGGCCGGCGAAGCGCTTCACATCGGCAAGAACGCTGCCTCCGGTTGTGGCCGTATCAGAGTCGACCTGGCGACTCGAGCTGCGCCAAGTACAGCTGGCTGACTTGCGGTGGAAGCTCCCTGCGGCCGACTTCGAGGCAAAGATCGCGCGTCGACGCGATGATCGACGTCTACCGATCTGTGCTCGATGTTTCCTTATCGCTAGGCGAGAGATCCGTCGCAGCCCATCACGCCGTGTGGCACCATAGGCATCAGGAAGCCATAATGAAGATCAAGACTCAGTTGAAGGCGGGAGACGCAAGCCGGGGCCACGGTAACGGCGACGGCATTCCACCAGACGGAAACAGGCGCACCTGACTATTGGTGCTACCAGGTCATTGCCTAGGGGACGCATGGACAAACTCAACGTCGGCATCCTGATTTTCGAAAACGTCGAGGTGCTCGACTTTGCTGGACCGTTCGAGGTCTTCTCACGGGTCGTGTCAAAGGACGTCATGCCGAAGGCGCAGCCTACCGCCGACGACCCGGACGCCCCCTTCCACGTCTTCACGGTGGCCGAGACCAACGAACCGGTGCTGGCAATCGGAGGCCTGCGGGTGCTCCCGGACTATGCTTTCCGTACCGTACCGCGGATCGACGTGCTGGTGGTCCCAGGAGGCTACGGCACGCGACCGCTGCTGGAGAATCAACCGGTGCTCGACTGGGTGCGCACCACCGCGAAAGCAGCAAGCACGGTGACCTCAGTGTGTACCGGAGCGCTGCTCTACGCCAAGACCGGACTGCTCGCCGGCCGCAAGGCGACAACTCATTGGGCGGCCCTCGACCAGCTCGCCAGCCTCGATTCGACGATCGAAGTTGACCGCGAGCGGCGTTGGGTCGACGACGGAGTTGTCACTTCGGCGGGGGTTGCGGCCGGAATCGATATGGCGCTCCACGTGGTGGAGTCGCTTTGCGGCAAGGAGACGGCGGATCGTACGGCGCGGTACATCGAGCTCGTGCGCCACTCCCCGGACGATCGAAGGTATTGATCAGCTGTCGCGCTGATAGCTAACCCCGCCCACTCTGATCTCTACCCCAAAGGACCTTTCCCGAAAGACCTATTCCCGAAAGACCTCGAACATGAGCACCTGGATAACACTCCTGCGCGGCATCAACGTCGGCGGACGCAACAAACTGCCGATGAAGGCCCTCACCTCGCTGCTTGAGAATCTCGGCTGCACCGACGTCAAGACCTACATCCAGAGCGGCAATGCGGTCTTTCGGCACAACACCCGCAGCGCGACCCAGCTGAGCGACGCGATCCGTGGCGCCATCGCGGCTGAACACGGTTTCGAACCCGCGGTTTTGTTGTTGAAGCCGGCGGAGCTCAGGGACGCCGTGGCTTCCAATCCGTTCCCGGAAGCAGCGGCAGAGGCAGACGGCAAAAGGCTGCACGCCATTTTCTTGGCGACAAAGCCAGAAACGCCGGATCTGGAAGTCCTCGAAGCTGTTCGGCAGCCCGACGAATCGTGGGAGCTCATCAACCGAGCTCTGTACTTGGTCACTCCTAGTGGCTTCCACAAGTCGAAGCTAGCCGCCAAGGCTGAGCGTGTTCTCGGCGTCCAAATTACGGCTCGAAACTGGCGGACGACGATGAAGCTCTTGGAGATGGTCGAGGCGATGTGAGGGTGGGCCGGATCCCATCGCGAAACAGCCTCGAGTGCGTGCTGGCCAGGTAGCGCGCGTCAGACCGATCTAAAGTGGGCTCCCTCCCGTGCTCGCGACCCTGCCGTGATCTCCAGCATCTCCTGAGTTCCAGTCTCCCTGCGAGCCGCTGCCAGCTGTCGACGCAGACGCTCGGTCCGGTGGTCGATCCAATCCCCCGCAGCACCGGTGGCCAAGAGACGTGCCCCGTGCTCCGCGGCGAGGGCGTCGAGGAGTACCTGGTAGAGGGTGATGTACAAGAGCTCGCGGACGGCTGCTTCAGCGATGTGTTGATCCGATGCGTAGCGCCGCCGGAGGTGTCCATCC
>JAJCXQ010000169.1 GCA_029263355.1 Acidobacteriota bacterium
TACCACTTGTACCTATTGTTCGACGTCTCTATGTGGTTGCGCCGCGCCCGTTGCCGGTTGCACTCTATCCGCGAGCTGTACCTGCAACTCGAACGAATGCACCGTAACGTGCTCTTATTTTTGTTCATAACACAAGAATTATCCGCTTCCGGTCACTCCTAGCCGCGTGGCATCCACTAAATGTGCTGTAAGGAGGGAGTCATTATGAAAAAACCCTGATATCGAAACTCATGGTAGCCATTGTAATCTCCATCGCTGTCATAGGAGCTTTTGCTCCGCTGTCCGCACGACCGCCAGAGGGGCTGGACATCAAGCCCGTCGGGAGTGGCGGGAGTGGCACTAATTGCACCTACTGCTCGACATCACTCTGCGGCTGCTCCCTCCCTTCTGGTGGCTGCACACTACAAGCGAGTTGCACCTGCAACTCGAGCGAGTGCTCCGTAACATGCGTCTACGAATGCGACTGAATTACCTCATAGCGACGCTGGCCGCTTTGATGATGCCCGCATCCGCTGGGTTCGCTGTTGAAGGCGAAACAGCTGGATGGATGGAGATCATGCCTTACGCCAGCTGGAACGGGAGCCTACTTGTCCAGCCGGCAAACGGTCCGGCCAAGGTTGACCTGCCACAGGAGGGTTCAGGTCTGATCTGCATGGGCGGTGGAGAGCTGGCGATCCGCTGCGAGGAGCGCTTCTTGCACCCGGGGGAACCGGTTGAATTGCTGGATCGGGAGCCAGGCACAGCGGTCAGCGGCCGAGTGCTGGTAAACGGTGAAACGGCCAGCGACGTGCGGGTGGCCTTGGTGCTCGCCGGGGTCACCGCCCGCCGGCCCCTGCGTTTGCCACTGAGCTTGGAGGACGGCAAACTGAAGCGCGAGTTGGTCACCGATGCAGCGGGCCGCTTCTCGACACCACCGCTGGCAGCCGACACGTATCGGCTCGAGTTGGTTCCAATAGGCGGACGGGTCGAGCTCACGGATCCGTTTGTCGTGCCAGCGCCAGAGCCCCCTAGCCTCGAAGCGCCCGCCAAGAATCCGCCCCCTTTGCCGAAACTCGACTTGGGGGACTTGGATCTCACCCTGGGCATCGCGGTCGAGATCTCAGTCATCAACGAGAGCCACGAGCCGGTGGATGGAGCAATCGTCTCGGCGAGTCAAGGCAAGCCGCCCTCTCAGGTCGTGATGTTCAGTACACGCTCCGACGCTGAGGGCCATGCGGTCCTTCGCGGATTCCAACCCAACGGCCCGATCCAGGCCAGCTGCGCCAATCCTGGCTACTCGCGGTTCGAAACGAGGTATGACACACCGCCAACATGGATCGAATGTGTGCTGCGACCCCACGCGCGACTCACTGGCGAGATATTCAGCGAAGCCGAAGGAATAGCCGACGTGACGGTCAGCTTGCCGGACCGTGGAAAATGGGCCGAGACGGACGAGACAGGAAGCTTCCAGTTGACCGGGCTCGACGCGGGCAAGTATCGTCTCGTCGTCGCGGCCCCCGGTTTCCAGACTGTCGAACGCCGTGGCTCGCTGGTCGCGGGAAAGACCCTGGCCGAGGTCATCGACCTCGAACCTGCGCCTCTCCGGTGGGGATTAGTGGTCGATGCCACAACCGGCGAGCCCGTGGCTGGCGCCCATCTCGTTGCCATCGCCCCGCAAGGCGCGGTGGCCACAACCTCGAATAGCGCCGGAGAGCTTTTTTTCGAAGCGGCGAGCAACCGCAGTCTCCTCCTGGAGGTCAAAGCTTTGGGTTATCCCGCCCATCGTGTCGAGTTGGAGCCGACGGCTGGCACCGAAGACGAACCCTGGCGAGTCGAGCTGGGAAGGGGTGGACGGCTCAATGTCACCGTCTGGAGCTCAGCAAACGGCGAACCCTGTGTCGGCTGTGATCTGGCGATCCTGAAAGACTTCGCCATCGGGGAACCACCGCCGCCAGCGATCAGCTTAAAAACAGGCGTGGACGGACTCGTCACCAGCGAGGAGCTTCCGGTGGGGCGTTATCGCGTTCACTTGGAAGAGGTGCAGAGCCTGGGCTCAGCGATACAGGTTCGCTCAGGGCACAACGTCAAGTTGGCTGATATTCGACCGGGAGCAGTGACCGATGTCGTCTTCGGTGAGCCCAGGCAGACGCTCGAAGTCCGCTTTCACCCCCCGCCCGCCCCCGGTTGGCGTTTGCGCTGCACGGGCAAGTTGGGCGACGAGCTCTACGACCTTCGAGCCGATGGCAGTTTCGAAGTGCAACGCCAACCCGACGAGGCGCTGTCTCTGCGGCTCGTGAACGACGGCGTCTCGGTCTCCCAGGGGGTTTTACCGGCGTCGGCGCCCAATCCAATCCAACTCGACCTACCGAGGACTCTGGTCACAGGTCGATTGATCGACACGGAAGATCTGCAAACTCACTTCGGCCTGAACGTGATTCCGGTCACCCACAGTGGCTCGGGAGCCTGGGTCCAACCCACAGCGGACGGCCGCTTCGAGATCTCATTTTTACCCGCCGGAGCTTACCACCTCGCTGTTGGCGACCAGCGGCTAGGCACCTTCGATCTGACGGTCAGCGAGAGCAAGGACCTCGGCGAAGTCTCAGCGTTTGAGCAGCCGTGACCGACGGGCCACTCACCGTCGTTGTGTGAGCTGACGCCGTTGATCATGCCTCCGATCGATGAGGCACCCTCCGGCTCCATCCGCTACGGGGTCTATACTGAGTCACGCCGCTCTGCCACCCCGGGCGACGCTGGAATATGTTGATCCTCGACGAACCGTTCGTTTCCGACGTGTTGAAGGACTCTGTCGTCGCGTCTGGAGCACCCGTGCTCGAAACACCGATGGCGGCTCGAGTCCTGGCCGGCACCGGCGTCAAGCTGTGCTCCGACGCCGAGTTTGCCCAGCGGGTGGTCGAGCGACCGGACGCGCGAATCTACACCTGCTCAGAGGCCTCGATCGGCTGGGTTGCGGAGCACCTCGAAGCAACGGATCTGCCGCGCCAGATTGTTATGCTCAAAGACAAGCTGCAATTTCGCGAGCTGATCCGAGGCCTTTTCCCAGACTACTTCTTTCGTGGGGTCCATTTTTCGGAGTTACGAGACATCGATCCCTCAACCCTGCCGAAACCGTTTGTGATCAAACCCGCGGTGGGATTCTTCAGTCTCGGAGTCCACGTCGTCGAATCCGACGCGACGTGGAGCGAAGTGTTACAGACCCTCGAACGCGATATTGCGAAGATAAAAAACATTTACCCTGAGCAAGTTGTCAACATCGATCAATTCATTATCGAAGAATGTATCCAAGGCACAGAGTACGCGATCGACGCATACTACGACGATGACGGCGAGCCGGTGATCGTCAACATCATGGAGCACCCCTTCGCCTCCGGCAAAGATGTCAGCGACCGGGTGTATTTTACGTCGCGTCGACTGATCGAACACTGGCACGAGCCCTTCACTGAGTTCTTGCGCAAGATCGGTCGCCTGGCAGGCCTGGCCAACTTTCCAACCCACACCGAAGTCCGAGTTGATCCCGCGGGCCACATCACTCCAATCGAGGTCAATCCGTTGCGCTTCGGCGGCTGGTGCGCCGTCGACATTGCACACTTCGCCTACGGCTTCGATCCCTACCTCTGCTACCTACAGAATCAGCGACCCGATTGGGACAGGGTGCTGGCGAGTCACACCACCCGTGCTTGTGCCTTGGTGGTCGCCGATCTTCCCGCAAGCACCGATCGGTCGTCGATCCGCTCCGTCGACTATGAACGCTTCCTGGCACGCTTTTCGAAGCCGGTGGACCTGCGTCGCATCAACTATGCTCGTTATCCCGTCTTCGCGTTTCTATTCGTCGAATTCGACGAGGACGACACTTCAGAGCTCGACGCGATCCTCAGCGCTGATTTGACCGAGTTCCTGCGTTTCTAGCCTCCGGCCCGATGTGGGTTGCGGCTGGACAAAATATAGCCAGGGTTTCCGAGCTAACGAGGAGGCGCGGAGGGACCGAGTGCATCGATCTCAAAACGCGTGATGGTGCGGGTTTTGCCAGCCGTGTAAACGAATATTTCGTTGCAGGTCACGGCAATTGGGTAAATCGAGCACAGGTCTTCTGAAAGATCGGGCGGCGTGCAGCCGGATGTCGGCAACTGCCATGAGTGGCCGTCGTTCAAACGGAAGAGGTGCACCTGCCCGTCGATCCCCGCGCCGTGTGCTGCATAACCACAACCGACAATAAAAGGCGCGATGAGAGAATACTTGGAAGGAAAACTATTGATCCGCTTAGACGACAGGCCAGCTTGGGTCTCCGAGTAGGGCGACACCATCAAGTCACGGGGTCCCACTTCGAATGGAGTCACGGTGTACGGTTTGTTGATTTGTGTCTCCACCCACACCATGTGGGTACCGTCGGTGCCAAAGCCATCAACGTTCTTGAGTGGGTCGCCGCCAAACTCCACCAGCGAATACGCCCCTTCCCCGGCCTTGTAGGCCCATAATTCCGACGCCGGGTACGACGATCTGTTCCACACCGCGAAGTCGCCAAAAGGAAAAAGCCGAACCTGTTGGCCGCCGCCCACGTCCGACGCGGTAATCGCAGGCTCGAGCGGATCGCCCCAGGTCCCGAAACGTATCTCGCCAGGATCTCGGGTGGCCCACAGCTCGCTCGAAACACCGACGGCGTGACCATTCGACGCCTTCCAAACATGCAGAGGTTTCGGGACCAAGTCACCCACCGTGCCGCCGACCACCGCCTCCGGGAAGTTTTCTTTGATGTCCCAGCGGTGGATGGTGAATGCGAAACGGCCCTGTCGTACCCCCGCCATCTCGGTTCCGGGGGTGAAGGTCCAGGTCGGGTTGAGGCCCGAGCTATCGAGGAACGCGGAATGTACAGGACCGTCGGCTTCTGCCACTACCAGCATTCTCCAGGGCGTTGGGCCAGCCATGGCATTCCGCGCGAATTGCAAAAAAATCTTTCCCGCTTCGTCCACCCATCCAGAGATTGCTGCACCAATTTCCGGACTTTGCGCTTGCCAAGCAATGTTCATCTGCTGGCAGCCGGCAGGCATGTTGACAAGTGGGTCACACGCGACCCACTCGATGGGCTCAGGCAGTGCTTCTCGAGTCGCTGGAACACAAAAAGTACCGTCTGCCGCGAAGTCGTCCCAGGTCTCCCAGCCGTCCCAGCCTGGGCAGGATGGCCGGGCGACGCCACCGTTGGTGACGCCACCGTTGGCGGTGACGCCGTTGGCGGTGGCACCGGCGGCAGAAGATGCTAGCGACACTCGCGGGAGCGGGGCGAGAACAAAGCCGGCCGCGAGCAGCGCCAGAACGGAGCGGGAAAGGAATCTCAAATACATGGTCACTTTAGCCTAGGTCAGGTTGGGCCTTACTCGAAAAGGGAAACCAAGTTATCCAGACTCGTGGCCCGGCCCGGCACAGTGTTGTGGCGTAGCAACTGGATACCACCTCTTTCGGCGGGTAGCGCCAGCGACACTCCCCCTCGGTCGACGGTGGGTTCATAAAGCAGGCTACGGTCGTCGAGATGCAACGCTGCCACCGTGACGGGCGCACCGGCGTTCATCGCTTCACTGTGGAATAACGCGATGCCATGAGTGTCCATCTCGGTGCTCGACGAAAAGAGCAATATGTTGCCGTCCAATGCCACCCGCAGCCATTGTTGGTCAAAACGACCACTGAACTCCCACTCGGACACCAGCTCCGAGAAACCGGTGAACGGATGAAGGCGCGTCAAGCGTGCGACCCCGTCGACACCGTCGAGAATCCAGAGCTTCTGGTCGCGGAAGCTCCAGGTTGCCGCAAGAATCGTCTCGGGCTGGTAGCCCTCGGAGAGTGGTGATAGCTGCCACGGCCGATCGCCGACAACCGACCGAAACCAGACTTCACCGTCACCGACAACAAACGCCAGGTCATCGGCGCGTGAGTACACACCTACGAACGCCGAACGTTCGGAGGGTCCATCCCTACGGCTAAGACTGTCGGCGCCCATGTCCATAGTGTTACCGGCTTGGTTAGCGTCTCGATACATACCATCGACGATGTCGGTACCATCCGGCGCGAAGGCCACCGCATGGGGTGACTCATGGGACTTCACTCGAGTTTGGTCCGCGCTGGCCTCCGCTGCGCTTACCCAGACCAAACCCTCGTCGTCCATCAATTCTTTCAGTCCATCACCTAAGAATTGATCGATCACCAAACCGGTACCTTCAGGAGTTACCAATGCATAGTGACCACCCTCGGAGCCAACCACTTTGGCGTCCTCCAAATACTCACCGCCCCAGATCGGGCCAATAGATTCGGCCAGATTCCAGTCGATTTTCCAGTCGAAGTAAGGCCAGAGAATCAACGGCTCGGTGTAAAAAACACTGAACGGTGACTCCGGGGAATGCCATAGGTAGTGATTCGACAGATGTTGATCATCGACGCTCACTGTGCCATCGGTCTTCACCGGATACCCTGTCGCCCCAGGTGGGTTGCTGTAGCGGCCAACATCGGTGTCGCTATGAACCCAATAGCGGCCGTCTAGCCCTGGGCTCGGCCAACCACCACCTACCGGCGTGATCCAACTATTGTTTTGCCACAAGTTGCTATCGGCGGTGTAGTCCCAGCGACGAAGCGTCGGCGGAGTGGCGCCATAGTCGAATGGCTCCTGGTCGAAGGTAGGGCCTGTTCCTTGCAGCTCGTTCATGCTGGCATGGAGGTAGGGTCGGGTGGCTCCAATTTCGCCGTTGGCTAAGCTCACATAACCATTGTCTATGGTTTGGTTGTTGCAATTGACACCCTTGATAGGATCGATTTGGCAAAAACGGTACTCCGTCGGGACCTGAGTTACATTGACGGATCCGGTGTCGTCGCCGTTATTTGAACCGTTGAAGAAACGATTGGATGGTCGCGGATCGAGCTCGAAGTCCTCGCGCACCATCGTTCCGTTCACGGCCTTAATAAATGAATTGTCGATGGTGCTCGTCACTTTGAGTTTGCTTGGCTCGGGCCGGGCATGGGCGCACGGAATCGGGTCACATAGGTCGCCGCGTTCCGGATAACCTTTGGCAACCTCAGCATCTTTGTTGCAATTGTCTTGTTGGTAGTTGATGACCGTCGGGCAGTTGTCTTGGTCGTTAGGAATACCGTCGGCGTCGAAGTCGTCGATCGCTTTGCGAATGAAGTCGCCGTTTTGCGCGATGACCGGCTTGCCGTCGAAGGTGTATTCGAAGTTGTAGGTGAGGGCACTTTGCATTTGAGAAACAGTGTCGCAACTAGCCGTCATGGGGTTTCCGCCGCCACCAGATATCACCGCTGCAACAAGTCGTTTCCCTACTGGAATACCAGGCACCGAATCGCCACCCAAACCAACAGCATTGACAAAGTTCGGCCCGCCGGAGTCTCCAGGAACGAAACATGCAGTCCCGGTGTTGGCGGGTTGATATTGGAACGTGGAACTTGATCCGGCGTAGGTTACGATCGACTGTCCCTGCAAAGAGCAGAGGGGTTCTTGCTCCGCCACCGTGTCAGAGTCCGCCAAGCCGGTGAGCTCGGCGACGCCGAAGGCTCTGGTTGGGGGCGAAACGGCAGCGACTCGGCTTGTTCCCGCAATGATCACATTTGTACCCACCAGATTGGAGGGATCAACTGGATACTGCGCTGCCGGGCCGACATCAAAAAGCACCTCTTCAGGTGTGATCCCTACGACGGGGCGATCCAGGTAAACCAAAGCAATATCGTGAACTTGGGTCGTGACTCCGGCAGCGGCAAAGTTGGTGCCGGCATAATCTGGGTCGGGTGGACAGAAGTCGCAACTACTCGGGTTGCCACCACCACAGCAGGTGTCGACAACATCCCAGGTATAACCCGGCATGACTCGAAATCCCTCGATGGTGTAGGTGGTTCCGCCCGGAGTGTTGACCACGGTTTCACCGAGGGGCGGCACCACCACTCTGTCTGCCCCGGTGGGGGGGCCAGGGGGAACATTCGCTTGTTTGGGGCTGTAAGGAGCGCGGCAACCTGTGACTTCACGGCCGTAGCAGTGAGCCGCGGTGAGCACGATGTGGTCGGATATCAAGGTGCCCGAACAACCGCTGATGTTGACGACCGCGCGGATCTGGTCGCCCGTGTCCTCGACGCCATCGATAATCGCCTGGGCCGGACGACCGGCTCCTAGCCCCAGCAACAAGAGGATCAAAACTGAAGTCTTTCTCATGGTTTCTCCTAGATGTTGAATCGAATGAATCACCAACGCTAGGAGTCACGAGATTGCCGTCAGTTGTCTGCCAGGAAAACGGAAAGTTTTTGATTGGGGGCCGTCGTGCCCGAATGCGGATTACCGAATGTCTGCTCTTCAGGTCAGACCAGCACACAACCGCCGCACTTGCCCGACCATGTAGAGGGGCAACGCAACGAGCCGAAACGGAACGTTGTCACCGTCCGCCAGCGACGTTGTCGCTTCGAGCACCGACGGCGGCGCGCTCGACAACTTTACGGCCAGACGCTTCTCCTTCTCCCGCAGGAACAAATGGAGGGACTTGAGCGTTCCCGTCTGACCCGCCTTGACCTCGACAGGGATGATCGCGCTACCCTGTGAGATCACATAGTCGACCTCAGCGGACGAGCTCCGCTTCTCGCGCGCCCAGTAAAAAAGCTGCGGCTCTTCCCACGACGGCGAGGAGTAGAGCAGATGCTGGCCGACGAGCTGCTCGCAGAGGGCGCCTCGGTTGACCATCATGACGTCGCCCGCCTGCTCGAGGTCCAGGATCGTCAGGCCCGAGGCGGTGGCCATAAGACCAACATCGAGAAAGAGCATCTTGAACTTACGGTCGTCCGCTTCGGCACCCAAAGGGATGCCGTTGGCCGCGGTGTGCCGGACCGGGTAGGCCACCCGCGCCAACGTCAGCAGATGCATCGCCGCGGCCAGATCCTTGGCTCGCTCGTCGCGATCGATGTGGACGTATTTGAGCTTGCTACCGACCAACGATGGCAGCCGCGCGAAGACCTTGCGCAGGCGACTGTGGTCGACTCGCGGACCGTATTTTCCGAAGTCGTCACGGAACGTCGCGAGGATCGAATGTTTGATCGCCTCGCTCTCACGGTAGGCTCCCTCCTGGACGAAGGCCTGCACCGCGTCCGGCATGCCGCCGACGACGAGGAAACTGCGCAGCCAGCCCATGAGCTGCTGATGGACGGGCTGCGGAACCTCGTCTCCCAACCTGTAGCCCTGAAGGAATTCGACGAGCCTTGCCTTGCCCGTGGCCAGCAGGAACTCACAGAACTGCATCGGTCCAAGGTGCAGATACTCGATACGCCCCACCGGTACGGAGAAAGCCGGCCGCTCCAGCACCAACTCAAGCAAAGACCCCGCGGCGATCACATGCAAAGCCGGGAGCTCT
This sequence comes from Acidobacteriota bacterium, assembly GCA_029263355.1. Taxonomy (GTDB): domain Bacteria; phylum Acidobacteriota; class Thermoanaerobaculia; order Multivoradales; family J023; genus JAAELT01. Next base: position 9,372 of record JAJCXQ010000169.1, read on the forward strand.
TCGTAGAAATAACGCAAGGTCGCCAGAACCTCTGGCGCGGCCTGAATCTCGTCGAGAAACAGCAGCGTACGACCGGGCGTGATCTCTAGATCCAGGTGCAGCTCCAGCCGTTCCAGGATCGTCTTCGGATCGTTGCCTGCAAACAGACCGGCAAGCTGCGGGTTGCGCTCGAAGTTGAGCTCGGCGATGCCGCTGAAGCACTGCTCAGCGAAGAGTCGGATCAGAGTCGTCTTGCCGACCTGGCGCGCACCCCGGATGATCAGCGGCTTACGCCGGCCGCGGTCCTTCCACTGTTCCAGATCGATCATCGCATGCCGATACAATGCCTGAATCTCCCTGGTTCGTCAGCACGCCTCTGTCGCGCGATGCTTTTTTCAGGGGTGATTTTAGCATAGACGATGCCTTTTTCAGGGGTGATTTCGGCATCGGTCTCGACTCAGCTCGTCGACTCCGTCCAACTTCTTGCGTCACTCCGGCGGTCGATGTTAGGGTTTCCGCTGGCGGCCGCGCTGAGCGCCCAACTCCTTCAGGCCTCTCGCCCCGAGGCCTCTCGCAGGAGCAAAGGGAAGCAACGACTTCTCCAGCGCCAGATGTCTGACAATCTTTATGTCTCAGACCATGAGCACAGTTGAGGGGGGCGGCTTCAGTTGTACTCATGTGATCAGAGAAAGAGATGTCATGACACAGCAATCAAGTTTCAAGTCACGCGTACGCGCTCGAATGGCCAAGACCGGAGAACGCTACGCAGCGGCGCGGCTCGCCCTGCTCAAAAACACCGACCTCACCGCCGGCGCTCCAGCAACCGAGACCGCACTGGCAGCGACCATTCTCACGGACCTAGGCGCCCTGGCTACATCGCTCCGGCACGCCGGCATCGTCGACCCTGGGACCGGCAAACCCTTCACCGAGACACGGCTATTCGGACTGTCCGGTGGGACCGGCTTCATGAGCTTCATCTTTCAATACAAGAACGTCGCGCCGATGTTGACCATGACCTGTCGTAGTTTTTCTTTGCCGGGTCCGGTGATCGATCGGGCAGTAGAGCACGCCGGCATCACCCCGGAACGCTTCGAAAGCGGCAGCGCCACCAAGAGCCGCAAGGCTCTCGATGAGGTTCTGCAGCAAGGGCGCATCGCCCACGTCGCCGTGGACCAAGCACAGCTGCCGTGGCTCGGATTAGATCCGGCGTGGAAGGGTCAATGGCCTCGACACGTCAACGTGACCAAGAACAGCGATGCGTTCCTAGTGCAAGACCAAGCGCAGTGGACGCTGAGCGACGAGCAGTTGGCTGCAGCTCGAGCCGGCATCAAGAAGGCCAAACACCGAATGCTCTCGTTTGGTGACGCCACCACCTGTGATCCCGCTCAGGCCACACGCGGTGCGCTCAAGTTCTACGTCACCAACCAGAGAGAGGCGCCCTACGCCAACTTCGCAAACAACTTCGGACTCAACGGCTTGTCCCGTACCGCCGAAGCCATGGGCGATCTGACTACGAAGAAAGGCTGGCTGCGTATCTTCGACAGCGGACCTTTTGCATTCGCCGCGCTGTGGCGGCTCTGGGAATGTCTCACCATGGAACTCACGGCGCCGGCCGCCGGTCGCCCACTATTTGCAGACTTCCTAGACCAGGCCAGCGCGCTTCCCGGTTGCAACGATCTCAAGCAGGCCGCTGCGCTGGCGCGCGCCAGCGGCGATGCCTTTGAAGACCTGGTTGAGATTGCCGTGGAGGCAGGCGGCCCGCTGCTCGGCAAGGCCATTGACCTAACCGAAACTATCGACGAGGCCCTGCGCTCAGGCTCTTCCGACACCCCTAAGACCGTTCAACGTCTGCGTGCAGAACGCGCGGCGCTCGCGGAGGACTGCTCGCTCAACGAAGAGAATCGCCGCGAGATCTTCAGTGCTCTCTCCGTCCAGATGACGCGGATTCTCGACAGAGAAACAGCCCTAGTCGAAGAGCTGGAGAGCTGGTCGTGAGCCACGCCACAAACAGTCCCAGCTGGCCGGCGGCGCTGGCCAGATCGGCGGTTTACCTAACATTGCTGTTCGGCATCACCGGTCCCGCCACCCCGCAGACGAGCGAGGCCAAGCTGGTGTCCATCGCCCTGCGCACCCACAACACTCAAGCGATGATCCAGTTCTACACGGAGGCGTTCGGCCTGGTCTTTCACGCGGTGCAGGAGCAGCAAGCGGCTCAACCAGTCCAGTCGGCGCAAACAGGCCAGACTTCACCGTCGCGCTACGAAGCCATGCTCGGAGCGACACTATTCAAGTTCGTACCGATCCGAGCCAGCGCAGACTTCGAAAGCTTTCCGGTGCATCAGCTCGGCTTTTCGCTGGCGAGCTTCGAACCAGTTCTGCAGTCTGTGGATCGTCATGGAGGGCGCATCGTGCAGCGGCAAGACATTGGCACGCAGCACGAACGGCTTGCCGTTAGAGATCCCGATGGCAACACTATTGAACTCGATCTGCGAAAGACCACGGAGTGAAGACACACAACAACTGAAATCGCCCCGTTTTCGTGGACACCCTATCCTTAGGGAGAAGGAGTCCACGATCAGGCGAGCTTGACAAGCGGCAAGCGCGAGGAACTGCGTCGGCTTCGTCAGGAAAATCGCCGCCTGCGTGAAGAGCGAGAGATCTTGGCAAAAGCCGCAGCCTGGTTTTCGATTCAGCCTTTAGATCGGTGCCAAGCACAACTTTGGCCCGGAGTCGCGAGCATCACAGGGCGGTGGAAGCTCCGAACCTCTTCAAGCCGGGGCAGACTCGCCACGAAAGAGCAAGAACTCGTCGAGGGCCGGGGCGGGCCGCCCGCGGTCAAGACAATAAGCGATGATGCGGTCCGTGGAGTCAAAGGCCCACGAGTTCCTGCCCACGAAGTCCCATTCGTAGTTGAACCACACGCCATCTTTTGCGATACCCAGGAGTCCATAGCGGATCACCTGGTCGAACGGATCCGAGTGGCGATAGCCGAAAACTTCGATCCGTCGTTTGTTGAGCGGGTTGGGCGCCATCAGCTCCCGCCCCAAGAAGGCGAAGACCTCGGACGGCCGACTGCCCTGGGGCTCAAGCTGCTGCCCCACCTTACGCCCGAGGTAGGCGATCGGCTCGTCCGGACCACGATGTCCCGTCAAGAAGCTGAAGACGACCCGCTTCGGACGCTCTCCTTCCGGTGGAAGAATCCCTCGGTAGTACTGAACCAGCCTTTCGGTATACCGAATCTCGACCCCGATGCCACCACCCGGGTTCCGCTTCTGCCAAAGCTCGATGTCTGTGAGTTGGCGCGGCTCGACCGAGGGCGGAATCGGCGGGTTTGGAGGCGAAAACAAGAACGCGATCAGGTCGAAGGATGCGCCATCGGTCCGAGCCGCGGTGGTGGTCGACGCGATCTGGTCGGGGAAGAAACGGGATGGATCTGGCATGTCGTTCTGTCCTCTGAGACCTGAGCTGTGTGAAGTGGTGATCGAGGTTCGAAGCGTAGGGTTTAGTATTTCACAACCGTCGGCCTGTACCTTGCTCGCTCGTCGTCCAGCAGGCTTGTTATGCGCAGCGCGTGACGATCTGTCGTAGTAAAGTTGTTGGCTTCTTCGTGGGTGGTCGAGGTGCCACGCACTCCGGCTACCCTTCCTCTAACTGACGGTGATGCCTCTATCACGCATACTGAGGCATACGAGAACTACCCTCAACATCGACAGCAAGCTGCTGCAAGAGGCTCAGTCGCTCACCGGGCTGCGGGAAAAGACAGCGATCGTACGCGCCGGCCTCGAAGCGTTGATCTCACGCGAGAGCGCAAAGCGACTCGCGGCCCTGGGCGGCACCCAGCGGGATTTGCAGGCGGCTCCGCGGCGCCGTCCGCAGAACGCCTCCTAGTGCTCGTCGACACCTCGGTTTGGGTCGACCACTTTCGCCACGCTTAGACACATCCCATCGCCGGTCGCGGGGTCCGTCAACCTGCAGGTCGGCTAGAAAAGCCCCACGCCTGGTCTCGGGCGTTCAGATATTGGCCGCCTCAGCCAAGGGAAGTAGCGCGATCAGCCGGTGTTCCGCCGATCCGCCCAAGAAAAGAGGCACGATCAGCCGATGATTGGCGATCTTGGTCACGACAAGGAACGCGATCATCGGATGATCGCCGAGTTGTCGACCGACAAAAGCCCAATCAGCGGATGATCGCAGAGTTGTCGACCGACAAGATGCTTGATCATCGGATGATCGCAGAGTTGTCGACCGACAAATGCGCGATCAGCGCCTGATCGAGCCTCTCGACCCAGCAAAGAAGCGCGATCAGCGGATGATTGCCGGCCTTGTCGCGAACAAGGTGGCCAATCACCCGGTGATCGCACTCCTATGTTTTGTTCAGATCCGGAATCAGCCGGTGATCGGGCGTCTTGAGCATCCTCGACGGGGCGATCAGCGGATGATTGCCGGTCTTGTGACGGGGATCTCGGGACATCATCGGCTGCCTGGCACGGTGGACGAGGGCAAGCCGAGCCACAGACAGGCGGGGAGTAGGAGGAGAGCCAGCGAGGAAAGAACTAGTACGACGTCTCCGAAGTTCTGTCCAGGTTTAGCCGGCAGAGAATCAAGCAAGGCTCAGGCCCTGGAGGGGCCTAATATTGATAGCCCGGGGCTGGCGCTGCGGAGCCCCAGCGACGTTGCGTGAGCCCCGGGTTAGACGCCATAAAAATCCCCCGCCCTGAAGGGGCGGAACCCGGGCCAAGAGTAAGATTCAATCATGGCAAGCACGCTCACCAACCTCCTCTACCACATCGTTTTCAGCACCAAGGGCCGGGCCCCCCTGATCTCGGACGACCTCAAGAGTGGTTGCGCCCCGTCCGGGCGCGGGAGATATTGGGGCCATCCTACCCGGGGCTCACGTCGCGTCGCTAAGGCTCCGCAGCGCCAGCCCCGGTCTATCTACATTACGCCCTTGTATGGTCCGGGACGTGGCTGTGGCAGCCCGCCTTTCAGGGCGAGATCTCGGAGTTTTGAGGCCTTAGATCTTGCCGGTTTGAGACCGGGGTAGCTCCACCTTCTAGGCGTTCTAAAACCCGGACAGAACTTTGGGGGCGCTGTACTAGGCCCCCGCATTCGGCGGCAGGATTACACGTTTCAATCCACGCCCCCGCACGGGGGGCGACATTGCCTGAAGTTGCAAGGCAGACCGTTCCCGACCCGTTTCAATCCACGCCCCCGCACGGGGGGCGACGAGAGCGCTGCGGCGAAAAGCCCTGAGTATCGCGTGTTTCAATCCACGCCCCCGCACGGGGGGCGACGATGCGGTACAAACTGACGCACCCGTGGCGCTAAACCAAGTTTCAATCCACGCCCCCGCACGGGGGGCGACCTCATGCTCCAGCCGGCCGGTGATGAGTCGGTCGTTTCAATCCACGCCCCCGCACGGGGGGCGACGAGATCACCACAGCGATGGATCAGGAGATCTTTGTTTCAATCCACGCCCCCGCACGGGGGGC
>JAJCXQ010000170.1 GCA_029263355.1 Acidobacteriota bacterium
CGCCAGTGTGCTCGACGCCGAGATCGAGCAGGCGGCGGCGGAGCTGGCGGTGGCACGGGCCGAGCTCGACGAAGCCCACAGCGATCTGGAGCGTCAGCGCCGGCTGGCGGACGAGGGTATCGTGCCGGCCCGTGAGCTCGAGCGCGCTCAGCGGGCGCTCGCCGTCGCCGAGGCTCGGGTCACGAATCGCCAGGCACGTTTGGGCGCGGCCGAGATCCAACGTGGTTACACCCGCATCGTGGCGCCGATCCGGGGGGTGATTGCGGAAGTGACCACCCGTGAAGGTGAAACGGTCGCCGCCAGTTTTGCGTCCCCGGCTTTTGTCACCATCATCGATCTGGATCGGCTGGAGGTGCGGGCTTTCGTCGACGAAACCGACATCGGCCGGGTCGAGGTCGGCCAAGCGGCCACCTTCGCCGTCGACACCTATCCCGAGCGCGACTTTGCCGCGACAGTCACCGCAATCGAGCCCAAGGCTGAGCTACAGAACAGCGTTGTCAACTATGTCGTCGTGCTGGCGTTCGAGACCGATGGCGAGGTTGTTCTGCGACCCGAGATGACGGCTCGGCTACGGATCGAGCTGGAGCGCCGGAAGGATGTGCTGACCGTACCGCGCAAGGCCCTGCACCGCCGGGACGGCCGCCAATTTGTCACGGTGCAACGTGCTGAGGAGTGGATCGAGCAGGAAGTTACAAGTGGCTGGCGCACAGAGCGCGCGGTGGAGATTCTGACAGGCATCACCGAAGGTGAAGTCCTCCGGCTACACCCCAGCTAGATCCCGTCCAGTTTTTGCCGTTTCTCGCCTGGAAGAGAGGCCCTGTGGAGCGAGCACCCAGCGAGTATGTTTGAGCATGAGGATGTTGGTATGTCTGCAAAGCTCTGTAAAGAAAGGGCTCGAGAAACATGAGAGCGCCGAGGCGAGCTACGGAGCTGGGCGCGCAGCCCACAGGGCCGACCGAGCCCCAACAGCGTTTTCGAGTCAGTCCATTCAAGACAACTACCGGAGCATAAGCATGATCCGTATGCGGAAGATCTGTAAATCGTTCCAACGACCCGACGGGCCTCGCCTCGACGTCTTGAAGGACATCGATCTCGATATCGAGGCCGGCGAGCTGGTCGCCGTGGTCGGCCCTTCAGGGACCGGCAAGAGCACCCTGATGAATCTCCTGGGATTGCTCGATCGCCCCGACGCCGGTAGCTACGAGCTGGCGGACACATCCGTCGCTGAGCTGCCGTCCGACGCCCTCGCCCGGCTGCGCAATCGCAAGATCGGCTTCGTTTTCCAGCAGTTCCACTTACTGCCACGGGCGTCGGCGATCGAGAATGTCGAGTTGCCCCTCACCTACACCGACAACGTCGAGGATCCCGAAGCGCGGGCGAAAGCGGCACTCCGCCAGGTTGGCCTCGAAGACCGCATGCAACACTTTCCGCACGAGCTTTCCGGCGGTCAACAACAGCGGGTGGCGATCGCCCGGGCGTTGGTCACCGAGCCCGACCTGATCCTCGCTGACGAGCCCACCGGCAACCTCGACCGTAGCGCTGGTGAGGGCATCATGGGACTGTTTCGAGAGCTCAATACCGCTGGCCGGACGATCCTCTTCAACACCCACAATCCCGAGCTCGCTCGGTTGGCGTCGCGGACCCTCCGCATCGAAGGGGGCAGTGTCGCCGAGTCGACGGCGCCGAGTCCCGAATGGCAGGAGCCCCGCTATGAATCGTAAGCTGTTGTCGAGAAGCATTCTGCACACCCTCACCCGCTCCAAGTTACGGTGCTTCTTGATGAGCATCGGCATCGTTCTGGGGGTTGCAGCCCTAGTCGTCGCCCGTGCGATGGGAGCTGGCGCCGAGGAGAAGATGCTCGACAGCATCAGCCGTATGTTCAGCGCGTCGAGCCTGATGATCTCGGCCCGCGGCATGATGGGCGCGTCGCACACTGGACCGATCACCACCCTCGAGATCGCCGACATTGAAGCGCTTGCGGCCGAGATCGACGAGATCATCGCCTGGGACCCGATGCAAGTGATCAGCGGCCAGGATGTGAGCGCCCAGGGGCAAGTCCGGCAAATGGCGGTCTACGGCATTTCGCACCAAGCGGAGACGGTGTGGAACCGCGGCGTCACCGCCGGCGAATTCCTCAGTGAGGAGGACGTGCGCAGCGCCGCTCGGGTGGCGTTGATCGGCACCAAAGCCGCCGCAGCCCTATTCGGTGACGAAGATCCGGTCGGCCGGCAGATCCACGCCGGCTCAGTGCCGCTGCAGGTGATCGGCGTCCTCGAGCCCTACGGCATCGACCCCCATGGTGAAGATCGCGACCATGAGATCCAGGTGCCGATCACCACGTTGATGCGGCGGATGAAGAAAGTCGAACATATTTTCGCCGCCAAATTGGTGATTGATGACCCGGAGCAAGCGGAGGAGACCGCCGATCGAGTCACCGCGATTCTGCGCCAGCGCCATGCCCTAGCGAAAGACGAGCGCAACGACTTCGCGGTGACGACGCCGGCCTTGGTGCGCGAGATGGTCAAGCGAGCCAACCGGGTGCTGCAGGTTTTTCTGCCCGCAGCTGCCGGGGTAGCGCTGCTGGTCGCGGCGATCGTGATCGCGACTGTCATGCTGATGAGTGTGCGCGAGCGCATTCCAGAGGTGGGCCTGCGCAAAGCGGTGGGCGCGACGGATCGGCAGATCAGCTGGCAGTTTTTCTCTGAGGCGGTCACGATTACTTTGATTTCGGCGTTGGCTGGCCTCGGCCTTGGCTTGACCGTGATCACGGTGGCCTCACGCCGATTCCAGATCCCGATGGCGCTGACCGCTGAGACGGTCATCCTCAGCCTGCTGGCGGCGGCGATCGTCGGCGTCTTGGCGGGGTTGCTGCCGGCGCGGCGAGCCGCTCGTCTCGACCCGGTCGCCGCGTTGAAATGAGCCACCCCTCACCCCCGTCCCGCAGAGACCGGACACGTCCGGCCGCTACAGGCTTCTTGTGGCGCCGAACATTCAAGCCGGCCGCGGTAGCGATCTGGCGTGCTCGGGGACGGACCTTGTTGTCGATCAGTGGTATGGCAATCGGCGTTGCTGCGGTGGCGCTGCTGGTGGCGCTTGGGGCGGGGGCCGAGCGTGCCTTCCAGGCGACTCTCGAGCAGCAGGGACGCAATCTTTTGGTGATCAACGCCGGGCGGATCGAAACCGATGCGCTACGCGGCAGCAGCCAGCAGTTCCGGACCCTCGAGCTCGCGGATGAGCGTGCTTTGCGTCAACAGATCAACGATATCGAACGCACAGCACCGATCGTGCTCGGATCCCGAGCGGCACGTTTTGGTAGCCAATTGCTGACCACGAGCGTCGTCGGCAGTACCCCCGACCTGCAGCGGGCCAAGAACTATCCGCTGGTCGCCGGCCGCTTCATCGACGAGCTCGACGTCACCCACAGCTTGCGGGTGGCGGTGGTCGGAGCCTTCATCACCCGTGAGCTGTTCTCCGGTGAGTGGCCGATCGGCGAAGAGCTGAGTCTCGGCGGGGTGCCCTTCACCATCATCGGACTGTTGAAAGCCAAAGGCACCAGCCCGGACGGCTCGTTTGAGGACGACCAGATCATCATCCCGATCTCAACCGCCCAGCGGCGGCTGCTGGATATTGACCATCTCGACCGCATCTTCGTCCAGGCGGCCTCACAAGCGGCTTTGGGGAGGGTTGAGCACGACCTGCGGACGCTGCTGCGGGCGCGTCATGGCCTCGACCTCACCGATGCTGCGGATGACTTCGTGATCCGCGATCAAACCCGACTACTCAACGCTCAGCGTCAGACCGGCGGAGCGTTTTCCCGCTTGATTGCAGGATTGGCAGCGTTGGCATTGGGGCTCGGTGGGGTTGGCCTATTGGCGGTGTCGCTGCTCTCGGTGCGCGAGCGTTTCGGCGAAATTGGCCTGCGGTTGGCGGTGGGAGCCCGGCGACGCGATATCCTGTTGCAATTCCTCAGTGAGTCCGTACTGACCGCCGCCCTCGGAGGCTTGGCTGGGCTCGCCCTGGGGTTGACGGCTATCCTTCTGGGAGAAAACCTCAGCCGTTGGGATCTGGTTTTGACTTGGCGGTCGGTGGTCATCCCATTCGGGGTCTCGCTCGCCATCGCGGTGGTGTTTGGCGCCTATCCAGCGCTGCGAGCCGCTCGCCTCGACCCGATCGCCGCCCTGCAGAGCCCATGAGACCTGAAACCATCGTGCGAACCCACAACCTACTCATCATCGACGACGACGATGCGCTGAACCGTCTACTCGAAGAGTACCTCGGCAAATTCGGCCATCGGCTGACCTCTGCGACCACCGCGGCGCAAGGCCTGCGAGCATTGCAACAGCAGCCGGACCTGTTGATCCTCGACATCATGCTGCCGGACCAAGACGGTTTGAGCCTCTGCCGCGACATCCGACGCGAGCACGACCTGCCGATCATCATGCTGACTGCCCGTGGCGACGTGACCGATCGCATCGTCGGACTCGAGCTCGGCGCCGATGATTATCTCGCCAAGCCCTTCGAGCCGCGGGAATTGGTCGCCCGCATCGACTCGGTGCTGCGTCGGGCGTCCGAGCGCCGAGACCGACAACGCCCCAATGATCGACACGTCGTGACCTGCGGCGACCTGATCCTCGACCCTGAGCGTCGAACGAGCTCATTGGCCGGTCGCGCCCTCGATCTGACATCAACCGAATTCGACCTGCTGCACATCTTTATGCAGAGCCGTGGCCGCGTGTTGTCCCGCGATCAGCTGCTGCTGAAGCTGCGAGGCATCGATGCCGATGTCTATGATCGTTCGATCGACATGTTGGTCAGCCGACTGCGTCAGAAGCTCGGCGACGACTCGCGGTCACCTCGTTTCATCAAGACGGTGTGGCGCACGGGTTATCAATTTGTGGGGCCGTTGGCATGACGATGGATGGCCGGGCAACGTCTAGAGGCGTAACCAAGACCTCGAGCTTACTGTCCCGTTTCGCGGCCTCCACCGCGGCGTTGGCGCTGGTCGTCGCTGGCCTGGCGGCGCTGTTCACCGTCCTGATCAACAGCAAGCTGGTCAACGAAGCCATGGAACGGACCGTCAGTGGCTACAGCATCTCGTTGGCGAGACAGATCTTGGCCTCGGACGATCCGGAATTCTGGCGATCGATCGCCCTGGATCATCAGGTCGCATTGTGGGTGCAAACCACTGAGTTGGAGCGCGCCTTCGACGCTTACGGCGAACCGACCACTGAGGGCGCCGTCCGGGGTCGCGTCCACGGCTACGTCCAGATCGACGTGCCGGCGAGCATGTTACAGACCATGCCAAGTGACCCTTCGACGCCAACCGGCGCCTCGCCCCCCAGCGACGAGCAAGTTATTTTCTCGTGGAATCTCAGGCACTTCGCACGACTGCACGACCCCTTGGTTTATGGTCATCTCCTGCTGTTGATCCCGGTCATCGGCGCCACTTACATGTTTCAACGCAGCCTTTTACGACCCTTACAGGGACTGCGGCAAGGGGTCGAGTCGGTGGCCCGCGGTGATTTCGGCGTCCAGGTGCCGGTGGTACGGATGGACGAGATCGGTCAGGTGGGCACCGCTTTCAACCAGATGACGCGGCAGGTCGAGGAAATGATGGCGGATCGCGAGCGTCTGCTGGCGGATGTCAGTCACGAGCTGCGCTCACCGCTGGCACGCATGAAGGTTGCCCTCGAACTGTTGCCGACCGGAGAGAAACGGCAGTCGATCCAGAACGATGTGCGCGAGATGGAGAGTCTGATTTCCGTATTGCTCGAGCGCGAGTGGCTGCGCGCCCGTACCGATCGTCTGGTCACCGAGCCGGTCGATCTGGTGGCGGTGGTGCGACGGGTGGTCGAAACGTTCGACGTTGCCCCCGGTGTGACCTTCTCCGCCGCCATGGAGCCGCTCGTCGCACACGTGGATGCCGATTTAGTGCGTCTGCTGGCCCAGAATCTGGTCGATAACGCCATCAAGTTCTCCCTCCCCGATAGCCGCCCGGTCGACGTCCGGCTCGAGACGACACGTGACGCCATCCGCCTGCTGGTGTCGGACGACGGTCCCGGCATTGCCGCTGAGGATCGTGAGGAGATCTTCAAACCTTTCGTCAAGCTCGATCCCGCCCGCGGCCATCGCTCCGGCTACGGCTTGGGGCTCAATCTCTGCTGGCGGATCGTCGAAGCCCACGGTGGGTCGATCGAGATGCAGGGCAACATGTCAAGGGGCGATCGCACACGCGGCAACCTCGCGCTCGTCGAGTTGCCACGCAGCCGCAAAAGCTAGAGGGTCACACCGACCCGCAGAGTCGTTCAGCCAGGTACGGTCCCCTCCGCAGAGGCTTTGATGTGTTCCAAGACGCGGCGGTGGATCGAGCTGATCAGGGTATCCGTCCACAATGTCCAATAGGACTCTGGGAAGAGTCCTAGCTGGTACCAAGTGCTGCCTTCCAAAATGGTGGTGCCGGCGGGGCCGGGGGTCAGGGAGAACTCACCACGTTGGCTGGTGATCGTGCCGTGGAGATGGTCGATGTGGACTTCTGGATAGGGACTCAACTCGCGCAGAGGATCGGGCTGGCGGGTGACGTCGAAGGCCAGCTTGCGAGGTTCATCCCACAACGTGATCGGCTCGACGAAGGCGCCGGTCGAGAACTCGCAATAGCGAGTCGCACCGACACCACTGCCATCGATTCGGGCGTGGGTCGGGTAGGCGATGCCGAGCCGAAACCATAACTCGCGGGGCGGCGGCAGAGGCTCGAAAGAGACGACATGAGACCACACCGCTTGCGGCGGTGCGTCGATCACGATGCTCGACGTCACGCGGTGCGTCCGCTCCTCCCGCAGCGCTGGCTCGACCCAGGCGACCAGCGGCATGACGATCAACAGCATCACCACCGGGGACACAGAAGTGGGCGGCCCGACGGCGACGCTGCGCCCGAGCACTGCTCCGAAGATCGCCAGCGGAGCGGCGAGTGGCAGGGCCATGCTCACGCACAACAAACCTTCCATCGCCAGCATCAAGAACACGCAACCGGCGACGATCAATGACCCCAGTGCCAACAAGATCGTCTCACCGGTGCCGCGGGCCGCGCCCCGGTTGTAGGTGTAGCCGGTGATCACTCCCATGCCCAGGGGGGTACCGGCGAACAGCACGAGCCCCAAGTTCTGCAGCCCAAAGACGGCGACGGCTGTCATCACCATCGCCACCAGCACAGCTCCGCCAATCGCCTTCAGTCCAGAGCTCTGCGGCAGAGCCTCCGGTGCCGGGGCCCGGGGCCGCTGGCTTGGCGCCAGACTCAACGCCAGCATGACACCGAAGTTCAGCAACGGCACGCAGAAGAGCAGCCCAACCCAAGGCGAGAAGCCGGCATCAATGGCTCGCCGGACAGTCATCGAAAGGCCAATCCAGGCGAAAGGCAACGCCCACAGAGTGAGGATCCGCACCGACGTCATCGGCACCTCTTCGGCAAGCTGAGCAAGGCTCAGGTATTCCCAAACGCCCCACAGTCGACCAGTGGCCTCGAACAGCACCATGGCATCAACGCCGAGCTTGAGGGCCATCAACAGGACGCCGGCCGTGATATAGGTGCGCCGGTCTACTCGCCGAGTGAGACCGAAGAGGAGCTGGAGCGTGCCAGTCATGGATATCGACTCATCTTCAACGTTGGTGGAAACTCAAAAGTCCAGGCCGACCAGCACCGGGTCGTGGTCGGACGAACGGAAGGGATCGGGACGGTAGAGGTCGGGTGGATTAGCCTCGATGCGGTAGTCGAGAAAGGGTGGCTCGTCGCAGTTGATGTGCCAGAAGGCGGCGCCCCGCACCCGCTTTGCCAGGCTGGGTGTGGTGAGAGCGTGGTCGAGATAGCCGGAGCGACCACTGTAGACGTAGGAGTAGCGCTGTGCCTGGGGGACATGGTTGGCGATCTGATCGACCAGACCGCTGTCGATCAGGGCGCGGATCGGATCCTCGCCGCCATAGGCGTTGAGATCACCGGTGACCAGCACGTCAGGATCACCACTCGAGTTCTGGAGCTCGGCCACAAATTTGCCGAGTTGGCGCGCCTGGCGGGTGCGTAGTGGATTCCAACATCCCTGGCCATCGCCCGTGTCCTGCTCAGCCTCCACAACGTTGCGACAGCTCTTTGATTTGAAGTGGCTGACGACCACGGTCAGACGTTCGTCGCCGATGGCGAAGGTTTGAGCCAGAGGTGGACGCCGGAAAACCGGATCCGGATCGATCGTTGACGGGCCCGCCAACTCGACCCGTGACGGCCGATAGAGGAAGCCAACCCGGATCACGTCGTCACCGACGCCAGCGTCCGGTAGCGGCGCTGCGGCATAAGGGTGATCTGTAGCGTCATTCAGCGCCGCCACCAGTGTGCTGACGGCGGCCGGATGGTTCTCGAGCTCCACTAACGCCAGGATGTCGGCGTCGAGGGCGGTGATGGCGACAACGTGTTTGGCAAGCTGGCGCTGGAGCTCTTGGTCGTTGACTGCCCCGCGTTCACCCAGGGTGACAAAGAAGTTGAGCAAGTTGAAGCTCACGACGCGTAGCGCTCCGTCAACAGAAGGCGGCGTCAGGGCTCGCGGATTAGCGCTCTCGAAGATCGGCGGCAAGGTAGGGTGCAGGGTGTGCCCTTCTTCTACCTGAGACACGATACCGGTGAGGCCCCGCACCCGGTCTCCCACTCGGCGAGTGCCGGTGCCATCCAGAAAAGGCGGCCGGCTCGGGTTTTTTCGGCGACTGCCGTCGTCCAGCAACAGCCCATGAGCGGCCATCGTGCCATCAGCAGCGGCCGCGAACGGCCGGCCACCGGCCACCAGCAGAATATGACCGTACTGAGCGAGATCATGGTTGTTGGCGACGGTGAGCTCATCGGCGACCGCAACCGACATCCCTTCG
>JAJCXQ010000171.1 GCA_029263355.1 Acidobacteriota bacterium
AGGCGAAGGTGTCAGCGGGTTTCATCTTGGTCATTCTCTCATCGTATCCTAGCTCGATCGCATCCAGAAACAGCGTTTCGAGTTAGTAGGGTCGAGCGTGTGGAGCCAGCACGGCCGAGGATGTTCGAGCTAGCAAGATCACTGATCTGGATAAACCGTTAATCAACTCTAGCTGACGCATCTTGATGCCGGTCCTGCGAGTCACGCAGGCCGAGCGCAGCCCACAACGCTCGACCGACCAACGTGCTTCCTGGTCGGAACTAGCTCGACTGGGAATCCGAAGATCACGCGGCGATCGGTCCGGGACGGGTCGACTTGCCTTCGGGCGCTCGCAGGATGTATTCCGGGCCCTGTTTTGTGGTACAAGAGTCTACACAATCTCGAGTTCTCCGAGTTCACCACCGGACTCGTACATCGTCACAGATCCATCTCTCTTTCGCATCAACCAGACAAGGAGCTTCAACATGAATACAGGCGACTTCATCGCTTTGGAAGATCGCTTCGGCGCCCACAACTACCATCCCCTCGATGTCGTGATCGACCGCGGCGAAGGTGTTTGGGTGTGGGATGTCGAGGGTAAGAAGTACATGGATCTGCTGGCAGCCTATTCAGCGGTCAACCAGGGGCATTGCCATCCCCGCCTGGTTGAGAGCCTGATCGAGCAGACCCATCGCCTGACCCTGACTTCGCGCGCCTTCCGCAACGATGCCCTGGGGCCGTTCTACAAGTACCTGAGTGAGCTCACCGGCTTCGAGAAGGTATTGCCGATGAACACTGGCGCGGAAGCGGTCGAGACGGCGATCAAAGCCGCCCGCAAATGGGCTTACACCGTCAAAGGAACGGCCAAAGATCAGGCTGAGATCCTGGTGTTCTCCAATAACTTCCATGGCCGCACCACAACCATTGTCGGCTTCTCGTCCGAAGAACAGTATCGCGACGGCTTCGGTCCATTCACCCCAGGCTTCCGCAACATCCCCTACGGTGACTTCGACGCCATCACCGAGGCGATGCACGGCAACGTAGCCGGCATTCTCATCGAGCCCATTCAGGGCGAGGGCGGCATCATCGTGCCCCCGGACGGCTACCTGACTCACCTCCGCCGGCTAGCTGACGAGCATCGCAGCTTGTTGATCTTCGACGAGATTCAGAGTGGCCTCGGTCGCACCGGCAAGCTTTTCGCCTACCAGCATGAAGATGTACGGCCAGACATCGTCATCCTCGGCAAGGCGCTCTCCGGTGGCCTCTACCCCGTTTCCGCCATCCTCGCTGACGATGAGGTGATGGGGGTCTTTCACCCTGGAGATCATGGTTCCACCTATGGCGGTAATCCGGTAGCAGCCACCGTCGGCATGACCGCCCTTAAAGTTTTGGTCGAAGAAAAGCTGATCGAAAACTCTCGTGACCTTGGGGAACAGGCGCTGAGTCGACTGCGCAACCTCAATTCGCCGCATATCAAAGAGATTCGCGGTCGCGGGCTGTGGATCGGTGTCGAGCTTCATCCGGAGGCTGGAGGCGCCCGAAGGTTCTGCGAGGCCTTGCAGCATCAAGGTGTGCTTTGCAAGGAGACCCATGACCATGTGATTCGGATTGCGCCGCCCCTCGTCATCACCCAGGCCGAGCTCGACTGGGCGTTGGATCGGATCGAGGCCGTCTTGTCAGGCGAGAAGACGAAAGTGCCTGCGGCCGAGGCGGCGGTGGCAGTGGCCTAGCCGTTAGCCTCGGGGGCCGAGGGGCCTCCTGTGAAGCCGCGGCCTGCTAGAACCAATCGAATTTCCGGAACATGATTACCTGGGTTGTCACCACGGCGATCAAGATACCGCAAAACATCCAGAACGCGTTGCCGTTGTCAGAGCCTGGGATGCCTCCCACGTTGATTCCCAGCAAGCCGGTCAGAAACCCAAGAGGGAGAAAGATTGCTGCGATAACCGACAGGACATACATATTCTTGTTGAGCCTGTCGGCGAGAATATTGGCCAACTCGTCCTTCACGATCTGGGCACGTTCCCTGATGGCGTCTAGGTCTTCTAAATAACGCACGACGCGGTTGGTGCTCTCCTGTAAGTGCCGCTTGTGCACTTCCTGAAGCCATCCAAAATCTGCGGAACGTAGTTGGCTGATAGCATCTCGCTGCGGAGCCATGAAGCGGCGAAACATGATCGCCTGCTTACGCACCGAGATGATGCCTTCCCGAAGCGAGGTGTCAGCGGACTCCAACACCTTTTCTTCGATATTGTCGGTAGCTTCGTCCAGTGCAGTCAGTACCGGCTCCATGCGCTCGAACAATCGAGACGCGAGCATAGAAATGAACTGTCCCGCATCCGCTGGGCCTTTCCCTGCCTCGAGCTTTTTGGCGATGTCCCACACCGCTTTGAGCTTGCGTCTGCGGACGCTGATAATGCGATGTTGGTCGATCCATAAACGAATCGAAACCATGTCTTCCGGATCAGCGTCCTTGTTGAGATTGACGCCACGAAGTATCACCAGGACACCATCCCCTATCTGCGTCATTCGGGGGCGAGTTTCATCTTCCAGCAATGCCCCGACAATGAACGAGTCCAGATAGGAGATCTCTTTCTCCAGCCATACCCGTGTCGCAGGATGCGTTGCATCCATATGAATCCAAGCCAACTGATCGTCCTCGATCTGCCGGCTAACCTCACCTTCTGCTATTGGCTGTCCGCCACCCTTGCCGTCAAACCGATAGGTCAGTAGAACATGGGCAGTCATTTCAGCTTCTCTACGTTCTGATGTGGAGGTCGGGCTGCGGAATTGGTGCTAGGTCCCACGCCTCGTTCAACACTATCATCTGTTCGCGACGCGCCGTTGACCGGCCTTGGCGTAGGTCGTCTGTTGCGAGCGAGCAAATAACGGAGGAGCCTTCGCTGCCCCGAACCGGGCGGCTAGATGCCAGGTGGAAGGCTCAGTCTGCGAACACGTCTTCGACCCGCTCGGCGGTGAGAATCCGGTCACTCAATTCGAGCAAGCGATCCTCATCGGCGGTCTCGACTTGACGCTGGATCGTGTCGCTCAAGGCGCCGAATCGACGTTCGAGAAGACGAAGCAGTATTTTCGCCTCTCCTTTAGTGGTCCACATCGCGGTCCATGAGGGGGCTTGTTCGGTCAACATGGCTGGAATCTCCTCTAGATCTAACCCCTCAGGCAACTTTACATCTTTTTCCCGATGGCGCACCATATTCAAGTACCAGATGGAGAGCGCCCGCCGCAGCTCTGCGTGTTGTGGTCCCAGCAAGCTTTCATTCAGGGCTTGCGACGCACCAGCCATCTCCCACAGCTCTCCATGCCCGAGGCGAAACAGACTCGCCACAGGATTGTGGTGTGTCTCGCGCGCTTTGTCCAACAGAGCGCGCTCATCCAACAAGAGGTACTGGAGCCGCGGACGAAAAGGGTCGAGCGCAGAAGGCCCCCCAGAGACCAAATCGACAACGTTGGTCGGCGCTCGCCAGGGGGCACGGCCGTTAAATCGGGTGAGTCTTGCATGGAGCAAGGAAGGCGGGTACTCGGTCTCCAGAGCCGCGATGTGGCGTCGTCGGTCAGGGTCAGTCAGGGGCAAGTTCACGTCAGGCGGTATGTTAGAGTCATGCCTTAGTCACGCTCTCTGGCCCAGCTTGCGGATGCGTCCCCTTCTTCGAGCAGCGAATAAGCGCTGGCTTCTAAGGATGGGGAGTTGGTTCGTCAGCATCCGGGGCATTCTTTAGTGTTCCCCCCTTCGAGCATGCGCCGCAGCACCAAGTCCAACGCGAACCAGCAGCTGGAAGAGATTGCAACCGGCCCTCAGGCGGAGCTCACCAAGCTCTTGCTAGCCTGGCAAGGGGGCGACTCTGACGCTCAGAACGAACTCATGCGTGCCGTTTACGATGAGCTACGGATCATCGCCGGCCGGCAGTTGGCCAACGAGCACCGTCCTGACGCAGTGTTGCAAACGACAGCACTTGTACACGAAGCTTTCCTGCGTTTCGACGTCTCCAAGATCGACTGGCAGAATCGCCGCCAGTTCTTTGGCATGGCGAGTCGCGTCATGCGCCAATTTCTCGTCGATTCGGCTCGCCGATCCAAGGCCGAAAAGCGCGGCGCTGGCGCCCTGCAAGTGACCCTCGATGGCGTCATCTCGGACGCCGCCCAGGCTGTCGACCTTCTGGCCCTCGACGAGGCCTTACATCAACTCGAAGCCTATGGTCGGCGCAAGATTCAAGTTGTCGAGCTTCGGTTGCTGGCAGGCTTGACGATCGACGAAACAGCGAAGGTTCTCGACGTCTCCGTCGCTACCATCGAGCGCGACCTCGCTTTCGGCAAGGCTTGGTTGCGGCGTGCCCTCGACACCGAAAAGACCTCGCGATCCAGCACCGTGGCCTCACCCTGAAAGCGCCGCCATGAGTGCCAAGCATGTTCGTCTGGAAACACTCTTCCATCGGGCACGTGCTCTCGAAGGAGAAGCCCGGCAATCGCTGCTCGCCCGTGAAGCGGCGGGCGACGAAAGTCTACGCCGTGAGCTAGAGGCCTTGCTCACGGCTTGCCGGGGCGCCACGGAACGCATCGCCGAAGCGATCGGCGAAGTGCCCACCTTGGCCACAGAATCCGCCACCACGACGGTACCCGACAAGATCGGTTCCTACCGAGTCGAGGAAGAGATCGGGCGCGGTGGCCTAGCCATCGTCTATCGCGGCCGACGGGTGGAGCAAGAACTGCCGCAGCGCGTTGCGATCAAGATTGCGCGTTTCGCCAGCGACGCCACGATAGACGTTCGAGCGCAGCAAGAGCAGTGGATATTGTCTCGCCTCGAACATCCGAATATCGCCCGCTTCCTCGATGGCGGGCGACTCGACGACGGTCGCTTCTACCTGGTCATGGAATACGTGGAAGGGTGCCCGATCGACGTCACCTGTCGGATCGAAAAGCGCTCGGTCGCCGAGCGGGTTGCTTTGCTCATTACGGTGGCGAAGGTTGTTCAGTTCGCCCACCAGAACCTCATCCTGCACCGAGACCTCAAGCCCGACAACGTTCTTGTCGACACTCACGGCAACGTCAAACTGCTCGACTTCGGCATCGCCAAGCTGCTCGGCAACGCGCACTCACCCGTTGGCAGTCCGGTCACTCAGCGCAACGAACGCTGGTTGACTCCGGCGTACGCCAGCCCGGAGCAGCGCTCCGGCTTGGAGCTGACGACCGCCAGCGATGTCTATTCCCTGGGCGTTATCCTCCACCGCCTGCTAACCGGTGAAACCGCCCTGGAGACCTCTGGAGCGAGCGGCGAATACATTGCAACCCGCCTGCGATTGCGCGAAGTGTCGGTGCGGCGAGCCATCGGCATTCCGCAGCGTGACAGCGGCCTCGGCCGGGATCTCGATCTGGTTATCGCGCGAGCCCTGCGCGAAGAACCGGAACGCCGCTACCCGTCAGCCCAAGCTTTCGCCGACGATCTCGCGCGTGTGCTCGAGAAGAAACCGGTACAGGCGCGGCCGGATCGGATCGGTTACCGCGCCCGACGTTTCGTCTCGCGCCACCGCTCCATGGTTCTTGCAGGCCTGATCATGGTGGTGAGCCTAGTGACGGGGCTCGGTGTCGCTATCCAACAAGCACAGGTCGCTCGCCGTGCCGAGACTCGAGCCACCTTGGCCCTCAATGCGATTCCGACTTTGATCGAAGGGGCGGATCCACGGGCCTTGCCAGGAGCTGAGATCTCAGTCGACGAAATGTTGACGCTAGCCGTCGGGCGACTCGACAGTGAACCACCCGTCGATCCGGTGATCGAAGGGGCTCTGCTCGAAGTTTTCGGTTCTACGCTGCTCGCTCGCGGCCGGATCAGGGAAGCCCTTGATCTGCTGACCCAAAGCGAGGCTCTGCTGCGAGATCTACCGCGCTACTCGGCGTTGTATGCAAGGGTCCGCAACCGCCTCGGGGAAGCCTTCGCGGAGCTCGATCGTGACACCGAAGCCGAAGCCAACTATCGTGTCGCGCTCGAGATCAGGATCAAGGAACACGGCCTGGGCAGTCTCGAGGTTGCGGAGTCGGCCAACGACCTGGCGACAGCCCTGACCGATCTCGGGGCCCCAGAGGAAGCCGACACCTGGTTCGAGCTGGCACTCGCGACCCGCAGGCGAGAGCTCGGATCCACCCACCAGGACGTCGCGACCGTCATCAGCAACATCGGTACGCTTCACCAGGCACGCGGGCATCTCGAAAAGGCCGCTGAGGCGTTTCGGCAGGCGGTCGAGATATCGACCGATGCGTTGGGGACAGACCACCCTAGCGTGGCAACCAACCTGAACAATCTCGGTTTTGCCTTGTATCACCTCGGCAACTTTCAGGACGCAGAAAGCACGTTCAAAGAATCTCTCGCGATTCGACAACGCACTCTCCCGAAGGGACACCCTCGCATCGGCGAGAGCGAAAACAATCTCCAGGCCGCCAGCCTCTCCTTGCAAGCTAGCCCCCCGTCTTGATCACCAAGGAGGTGTGACGCTCCTCGATACATTTGGTCAGTATGACCACGTCTCCATCTAGAAACCTCGGAGCGACAACAACACCGGTATCTAACGCCGGAATATCCTCGCAGGCATCGGCCCTGGCGTTCATTTCCAGACTCGAAACGAACACAGCAACCATACCGAGCTCGACATCGAGAGCGATGTTGGTTTGCCCCTCGAAGCGAGTGAACGACGAGGAGCCGCTCAGGGTAGAAGAGAGCTCCAACTGATGAGCTGCAAGCCGCTGGTTGAGACTTGCAACGGTCGAGGCTGAAGCTTCCTGGCTCGCCAGGCTGGGCTCTGACCCGACGTGCCACTGGACATCGTTGTCGACAAGTTCGCTCGAGCCCGGTGGTCCCTGGCCGTTTGGGACGAGGTCTCCCGCCTGGACAGAAGCTCTCGAGCGGTAGAGTAAGCTCTGGGTGATTTCCGGTTCGCAGGGTGCAGCACAACTTTCTCCCCAGCGATTGGTGACGGTGAGCTCGGAAGGATATCCAACGTCGACAGCCAGTGTGACCTGTTGCGGTTCTGAAACCAAGACACAGAGTAGCCGGATGGCGAGCTCAGTGTACCCAGCAAACCGCTGGTTGAGGTTGGCCGGCGCATTTCCATTGGTCCAGAGCAGATGTACGCCGCCGGTAAGATCTGCTGTGTCGGTTGCAAACAGCCATCGACACTGGCATCCACTCGGCGGCGTTGGCTCGAAATCACTCTGCCAGAGCATGTCCAAGAAGGGCCCCACGAGCTCCGGTCCCCGAGCGCTGATGGCTTCTAGGGAAATCGGCTGTCCGGACTTGATCACGCCGTTGATGGCGGAAAAGAGATCCGCGGGAACATGGATCGCGTCTCCTGGAGCGATTCCGAAAACGGGTTCGAGCGTGCAGGGTGCAGCATCGGTGCACTCGAGCTTGACCCTCAACGGGATTCTGTCGCCGACAAGCTGGCGATCAACGTCGAGAAGCTCGAGCACGAAGGCGGGGCCGAGATCGAGCGCCGCACGCAGACCGTCATGGATCGTTGCCGCCACCTCGAACGCGAATCCAGGCTCGACAAAAGCCTCCCCCACAAGAGCTCCCGCCTCGTCCCGCTGGACAATCCAAATGCCTTCCTGCAGGTCTTCGGAGAGAGGAAACTGGATCTTGACGACAAGATCCGCTCCTTCGGGTTCCAGGCTCGAGACGAGAGGCCGGCAAGGCCTGCCGCATGAGTCGAAAGGTAGCTCTTCCTCGAGGGGCTCGGCTGAGACCGAAACCCCCAAGGTCCCAACCCCTAGGAATATTCCGACGGCGAAGCCATAGAGCGTGCGCTGGGTTACGGGCGAGTCTTGTTGTTTCATGATGCTCCAATCCTCGGTCTCGAGGCAGAGTCGAGCAGTTCTTGACGATCTTCTGGCTCCCCATGCGCATTGCCTTGTGGGTTTCCCTCATTCGGCATAGGTTTTTTTCTGACGCTTCAGTCCCGGGAGGCTTCAATGCCCTTGGGTGAGCGTGGCTGATTTGCGGATTTCTTCAGGCAGGCTGAGGGAGTTCTCGATCCAAATGCGCACTTGGAGGCGAACAGCACGATCCTGCTGGCGATGTCGCTGGCGAGACAAGCTGGTGATCAACCTCGTGGAGAACGGTTTATGGCAAGCAAATCAAACTCAGTGGTCCTTTTTTTGACATTCTGCATCACCTGCACGGTGGGCGTCGCGGCGCCTTCGCAAGCGGCGATCCACACGGTGACTGACGCGGCAAGCCTCAATCTGGCGCTCTCGAGCCTCGTACCGGGCGACAAAATTGTCTTTACGACCAACGCAACGATCACAACTCCGATCAACCTCGTTGGACAAACCGACATCACTCTAGTGATGGCCGAGGATCCAACCAAGATCGGCCCCGGGACGGTTGGCGTCGGGGGGTTCAATTTCACCAACGGATCTTCGGTACGCATCTCGCAGTTGGGATCCACCTGCATCTTCATTTCAGGTAGCGAGCGGATCCGAATCGTCGGCATGAGGATGCGATGCGAAAACGGCATTCACGTGGAGAGCTCCACAGACGTCCACATTCTTGGCAACAAGATCTGGGCCCTCGGAGCCGGTATTCGTCTCGAAAATTCAGAACGAAGCCTGGTGGCATCGAACCTGATTCAGCAACATGGAGGCACACCGACGCTCTCGATCGGTGTCGGTGTCAGTGGCGGGCTCGACAACCTGCTCTTCGATAATGAGGTCAAGGACGCCCTCGATGCCGGTTTCATCGTTGACCAAAATGCCGGGAGAACGGTGTCGATCAACAACCTGATCGAACAGGCCGGTGCGACACCGGCTATCGGCATCAGAGACGGAGGCCAAGAAAGTTGCCTACTTCGCAACGAGGCGGGTGGAAACATCCATCCCTTCCAGATTGGCTGCTTTCCGGCAACCCTGATCGGCAATCAGCGACCCTTTGGGTCAACGACCCTCTCCGATTTCTGCAATTCGTTCGTGGTGCCAGCGTCCCAGAACGACCTGTAGCCAGCGACTTCGGACACCAACGCGCTGGTATCGTCACTCTCGACGCCGGCGATGAAGATCCGGCAGCAGCATCCCGCCCCAAGGGAGGGATGCCAGTTCGAACTACGCACATGAGAACCTCCTGACAGGCAGGAGTCGACGCAGGACCGGATTGCACTGCGGCATCCTGCCCAACACATCGGGAGATCCTACCCGACGGTGTTCGGGCGGTTGTGTCGAAGAAGCCGGCGAGACGCCGGCGCTCCCAGCAGGTGGCGGTTTCTAGTCCCGCAGGGACTTTATGACTTAGCGAAGGAATTCATTCACTCGGTCCCTAGTCAGCAGCGAGACGGAAGCCGACGGTCGCCTTGGGAGCGCCGGTGATCGCGGATCTCACGAGCCTTCCGTCAGCCTTACGGCTGCGAACGACGTGGTACACGGAAGATTCTGCTCTAAGGCCGAGGAGGCCACCTAGGCCGCCTAGGCCTAGGCTAGGCTTCATCTCTTCTACGCTCATTGCCCATTCCCGGACACGCGGACTGATATTGATGTCCGACGAGGTTGCGGCTCGCTCCCATTCATGCTCGTCCGGCAACCGAAACGCTCGACCTTTCTTGCGGCTAAACCACTTTGCGTAAGCCGACGCCACATTCAACGAGACCCAGCCGGCGGGTTGATCCCGCGTTGCTTCCGTAGGCTGGTCGCCCTTCCAATAACGCTCGCTTCTTGCGCCGCGACCGACGGGTAGCCCGCATTCGATCCGCCAGCTCGTCGAGCCCAGCCAAGCGGTAGAGCCCTTCGTGCAGACGCCCGACATTGGCGTAAAGGCGCTTGCTGCGTTGGTGCGCCTCCTGCAACAAGACGCGCAATTCCTGAGCCCGCCGGTGGAGTTGCGCGATCTCCTCGGTGAGGTCGTCGAACCGCTGGCTCCGGGCTTCCCAAACCGCGGTCAACGCGTCCAGATCGGGTGCTGCTTGGCCACCCCGTGGCGCGGGCAGCACAGCGATCAACTCGGGGTTGCGCATGCGGACGATCAACTCGCCCACCTGCTCTTGAATGGCGAGCATTCCGCGGGCCGGTTCGGCATCGAGACCGACCAGCGCGAGCGCTGAGCTACCATAGACGCCGCTGAAGGACCGCCGCACCGCACGATAGTCTGAAGACATTTCTTTCACCTCCTTTCGACGATCGATGCGGAGCTGACCGGTCCGCACCAAGACTTCGCGGAGGGTGTGATCGGTCTGACGAACCTCGTCGGCAGAGGCGTCGAGTGAGCCGATTCCCCAGTTCTGGAGATGATCCCAGTCGGGCGGTTGCACCTCCCCCAGGGTGTCGTCTCCGCTCGGGATCAACGGCATGAGTGCCGCCAACCTGGCGTTGACGATGGGTTTCTGTGTTCGGATGGAGGTCGCCAAATAGGTGACCTTATTCAGCTGCTTCAAGGCGGTTTTCGATGTTTCACTAGACATGGTTTCGTTTCCTTTTCTTTGCCCCCTTATTGGAGGTCTGATTTATTTGCGAGCTCGCTTCGGCGCCCGGCCGCAACGCCTTGTGAGCTCGAACAAAAGTGTAGAGATCGCTGGAAGCGATTTGGAAAACGGTCCGGATTTGCAGCGTCGTTGCTCGCCAGAGAGTGTGCTCAAAGACCTCGTAACTCATTCAACCTATTGGGACCCAGCCTCATCCTCCCAAAAGCAAACGGTCCGGATTTGCAGCGTCGTTGTTTCGGCGACATCCACGCCCACGGATTGCCAATCGCTGTTGCAGGGTCGTACACGGGGTTTCTGCTCGGGGTCAGAGACACCTACCGAGTTGTGCACGAGGGTTGTGCACGGGCACAGGTGTACCTACCGAGTTGTGCACGGGGTTGTGTACCGGGGGCAGAGGGTCCCTACCGACTTGTACACGAGAGTTGTGCACGGGGTCAGAGGGCCGTGCGGAGCTCCGCAGGTTGCTCGGTGTCGGCTTGATCTTCTGCCGTGTAACCCGTCATACAATTCGTCCGTAGTAGAAACTACCAACAGCCAACTTCGCGGCCCACCCAACCGTCTCGATCCCTCAGGAGAACTCATGGCGTTGAGAATGCCCCAAGCTCTATCTCGGTTTGCTCTCTCCTCGCTTCTCTGCCTTGTCGCCACGTCACCTCTGTCCGGAACCCAGGAAGTGACGTTCCCAGACTCTGGGCTGGAGGCCGCGGTACGTGAAGCCCTGTCCCAGCCGAGCGGCCCAATCCTTCGCGACGAGCTCGCCAAACTGGAGCGTCTGGTAGCGGCGAAACAAGAAATTCGGGACCTCACCGGCTTGGAGCACGCCTCGGCGCTTCGACTCTTCGACGCTTCGGGCAACTCCATCAGTACGTTGGAGCCGCTACGCCACCTCGATCACCTCGAACAAGTGGTCGTCAACAACAACGAGATCAACAGCCTGGAGCCGCTGCGGGGTCATGATGCACTGCGGGTCGTGAGCGCGTTTGACAATCGCATCTCGGACCTGTCCCCGGTGAGCACCTGGCTCGAGATCCGGGGTCTCACGTTGGCCGAGAATCAAATCGAAGACCTGTCACCTTTGGCAGGCCTCAGCAGCTTGAAAGCGTTGTGGATTCCTGACAACCAGATCAAGGACACCACCGTGCTGAAGACGCTGCCGCAGCTTCAAGTGTTGGTGCTGGGGCAAAATCCGATCTCTTCGATCGACGATCTCGAGACCCTGGTCAACATGGTGGATCTGGGGCTCTTTGATCTTGGGCTGTCGGATATCAGTGTGCTCGGGAATATGCCCAAGCTGGAACGACTCAATCTCAACGGTAATCGCATTTCCGATATCAGTGCCCTGTCGGAGCTCGAAGAGTTGGCCTGGGTAGACCTCCGCAACAACCAAATCCGTGAGCTCAACGCGTTCACCGGGCATCAGAAGCTGACCAAGCTCTTCGTTGCCAACAATCAAGTCGAAGACCTTGCTGCCCTCGCCGAGCTGCCGGCTCTAGAGTGGCTGGTGGTCGACTCCAATCGGGTGCGTTCGATCGAACCGTTGACGACCCTCGGCGCGCTGAGGGCGGTATCCTTGACCAACAACGTGATCGGTTTTGACAATTGGCCGGAGACGGCAACCGTCTTGAAGACTCTCGAAGCTCAAACCGCCCAGCTTTATTTTGCGCCGCAAACACCGCCGTCGGTTTACGGTGACGTACCGGGTGGTCGCAGCGGACCGGATCCGGACCAAGCGATCCTCAACAGTGACGGCAAATAAGCCGGTGATTCGAGGAGGTCACTAGGCCCCATGAGTGCTTCTCCAACAGATCGCTTGATCGACCGGCGTCGTCAGCTGCTCTGGGTTGATTGCTCGGCCGGCGCAGTGGTGGGTGTCGCGATGTTCACTCTCGGCGGCTGGTTGAGCGAATGGTACGAGGTGCCCAAGAAATTGTTGTACTTCATGGGTGTGGCCAACCTGGCCTATGCGACGTATTCCTTCTCCCTAGCGAGACGGTCCGTGCGCCCAATGGCCCTTATCGTGCTGTTGGTTGTGGCGAATCTGACGTGGGCCGTGGTCTGTTTGCGGTGGGCTGTTGTTTTCAATGGAACCGCGACTTTGCTCGGGGTCGCTCACTTCGTGCTCGAGGCGTTGTTCGTCGGTGGCTTGGGGTGTCTGGAATGGCGCTGGCGAGACTTGTTACTCAGGGCTCGAGACCTCCCACCGAAAGCCTGACTCGGCATGCTCTCGAGGGTCTTGCGGAGTTGGGCCACCTTCTGCCGCTGCTGGAGTCTAAGACGAAGCCGCTTGCTTGATTCGTTTCAGTAGCACACCTTCATTGACCTGCTGCACTTCTATTGTCCGATGATGCAGGGCAAATGCGCGCCACTGGCGGGTGAACACGGGGGATCCCGAGCTGCCTGGCTCTGTTGGGCTGCGATAATGAACATAGGGGTCTTGGTATCCCACCAGTTCATTGTTATACAGCGAAACCGCCAATTCTCCGCCTTGTGGATGCCCGATGACAAAAATGCGCTGGGGCCGCTCGTCTTCACCGGCCACCACAGGTGAGTACAAAGACTCTTTGACCGGGCCAAGACCAGCCGGTGGCTCAATTCGGAAGACGCTGACGTCGAGATCGATTTTAGGTGAGCTGAACAACAGCTCACCTAATTCTACGCTCGGACGCTCTACCGATCGGGTGAATTCAGCAGAACCGTATCCCGGACGCAGCGGCGCTTCGTCGGCAGGATTCTCGCTGATCACATGAGCATTGGTTACGAAGACCGGCTCGTCCCCCCAAGCCTCTCGCAATACCGAACCAGTGACCAGAAAACCGGTGCCATGAGCTTTGCCTTCGGCAGTATCGAAGACCCGCGCCACCGATTCCGCCATCCTTCTCATGGTGTCCATCCATCGCAGGTTGATGGATCCCTCGGTCCCATAAACAGCTTGAAAGCCGGTATTGGCTAACGTTTGACTCCCGTTCGACGTCAATTCGAGCTGACTGCCCTCTCGCTGCAGTAGCTCATACTCCAACACTGGCAGGAGCGCATCGCCGAGCTCCGTGCCGTCCAGCTTCCAAATCTCTCTCATCTGACGAAGAGTTCCGGCAAGTTGGAAAGCGTCGGCTTCGCGATGCCTGGCGTATGCTTGCGCCCACTGTAACGTCTCTTTCTTGTCTCCTGCGAGGATGGATGCCTCCATCGCGGTCCCATAGTCCCAGACTTCTTTCTTTTTCAGAATATTGATTTCTTGCTTGATCTGGGTCGCAATCCGTGAAGCGTCCGCTTTGACTCCGGGATCAACCCCGTCCTGATCGGCGCGGGTCAGCAAAGCCGCCAGGTTGATACCGTGCCAGCGGTAGTCTCCTTTGCGATTGAGCCAACCCTGCTGGTAACACCGAATACCCTTGATCAAATCATCCCGAGTTCCGCTGCCCACGTATCGTTGTTTATAGGCTCTCCCAGTCAGCCCGATGACCTCCGAGCCTTCTCGCGGATCACTCTCGGAGACGTGTGTCATCGTCTGCAGCGCGGAAAGCCCCTGATCCAATCGATTCTGATCGATGAGCGCTTGAGCCCACTGTCTTTGAATCTCAGGCGCCTGATGCCCCGCCATGAAGAACAGACTAGCGGTCTTTTCCATCTCCCCAAAGAGCCGCTTGCCGCGCATGAGCCTCAAGGTAGCCTTGGCTTGCTCCTCGGTGAACGCTGACGGAACAATCTCGTAGGTCAGACGCTCAACATCATGGAATCGATATTCCTCCAAAGCCTGCTCGAGCTCGTGGAGATACTCTTCAGGGTCCATTAAGCGTCTTCTCGGTTCGACAGGAGACGCAACTGGTGCCGCAGTTTCTGATGATGGAAGTATTTCGTGGCTGAGTGTCGCCAGACCCCCTTGTTGTCCTGCTTGATATCCCGAACAACTTTCCGATCACCTTTTCTGAAGTCGTT
This sequence comes from Acidobacteriota bacterium, assembly GCA_029263355.1. Lineage (GTDB taxonomy): Bacteria > Acidobacteriota > Thermoanaerobaculia > Multivoradales > J023 > JAAELT01. The sequence continues at coordinate 14,382 of JAJCXQ010000171.1, forward strand.
GGCCAATCGAGGATCCAACCGAGCTATCGCATCGAGCGGATCGAAGACATTGACCCACTGGTCGCGTACCTTTCCAGGGAAACCGTCCTCTCGCGTCCAGTCCAGCTTGTCCTGGATCTCGTCGATCCCCAGGGGACTCCCCAGAGTCAAGAACCCATCAACTTCTTTACACTCAGGAACACTTGTCAACACATCGTACGCAATAATGGACCCTTGGCTGTGTCCAGCGAGCACGTGGCGAGTCCCGGCTGGAACACGATCCAAATCTTCGACGACCATGGCTCTAATTTTGTCTCGAATGTTGTCGACATTAAACAGATAGTCATGGGTCTCTTTGACAAATCGCCGCATCAAGCTTCGTTTGACAAACCATGGAAGTGGAATCCGCTCAAATTCATCCTGCGTCTCTTCAGCGGTCGACTCTAGGGGTTCCGGGGCGTTCGCCTCAGGAAACTTTTCGAGCATAGACCGCGTCCAATCATCGTCCGCAAGCTCCGGATCGTCGCCTTCACTACTCGCAAGTGTACTGTCGATATTTTCGTAGTCGGAAGCAGGTAGCGGCTGCTCGTAGAAGAAACTGGCCCAGTACACAAAGGAGGCTGAGACGCCCACCGCCTCGAGGTCGAACCCCTGGTCAGTTTTGACCGGCCGTGCGAGTGCCTCGAGCCAAATCCGACGAAGATCGGTCGGCGCTGGCTTGTTCCCAACACCGTGGATAAAGGTCACGTGAACAGAGTCCGACATATATTTGCCCCTTAGTTGATTCAAGCAGCCTCGAGCGGATGAGCCGAGTCATGGTAACACGATCAGATCGAGCCACCGTGCTTGCTGTCAGCCGGGGGATTGCAGGGCCGACACGGGTCGGCCCCTACATTGGAGACTCTGGAGGGACGTTCCAGCTAACTCTTCAAGGAGAGCTTGAAGGCCGCCATCTCCTCACTGTTGCGAACCAACAGCAGATCGTCGACCAGCACTGGGTGGTTCCAGGTTTTACCCCGGATCGCCCGGAATCTCGCCAGCTCGGTGAACTTGTCGGGGGTTGCACTCACCAGCGCCAGCTCCCCCTTCTCCGACAAGACCAACAGTACGTCCTGGTCGGCCAAAAGGAACAGCTGGCCGCCACCGTAGCGTCCACCTTTCCACTTGCGTTCGCCGTCTGCAACATCGATGCTGGCGAGAATGCTGCCATCGAAGCCGTAGGCATGCCCTTTGTGAACGACAAAATCGTTAAAGTAAGACTTGAGCCCCATCGACGTCCAACGCTCTTCGACGGTCCATCCACCGGCTCCGCCAGCAACCGAGAGACGACGGGTCCCGCTGTCGGAGTTGACGGCGATCAGAATATCGCCGTCGGCAGTCAGGGCCGGCTGGACGATCGGGTACCCTTTCCATGGATGCTCCCAGAGTACTGAGCCGTCGGCGGGTAGGACGCTGCTCAAGCCGCCCCCGTTGAGCTGCAGGACCTGCGTCACACCGTCGATGTTCAAGAGCTGCGGCGAGCTGTAGCCCGCACCGCTCGCCGGGCCGAACCAGCGCGGCTCGCCGCTGGCGAGGTCATAGGCGACCAACGCGCCGGAGGCGGCGACGATCACCGTGTCGTCCACTACCAAGGGCGAGGCCGAGATGCCCCAACCCGGAACTTCCGCCTCGGTGTCGGTCGCCGCGTTGCGCGACCATACGACGGAGCCGTCCGTCGCGTCGAGGGAGTTCAGGATTCCGGTGGCGCCTAGGGTGTAGACGCGACCTTCGTGCAGGGTTGGCGTGCCGCGCGGTCCGGCGCCTCCCACCGACTCCCAAAACCGGGCCTTGTCGCCGTGCCGCCACACCGGCTCGCCGGTGGCTCTGTTGTAACACGTGACCACCTCGTCGTCACCGCGTTGTTCCTGGGTGTAAAAGACATCACCAAGCACCGCGAAGGACGACCAACCCGGTCCGATCGGTCGACGCCACTGCTCAACCGGCGGCGAGGTTGCCCAGTCGGTCTCGATCCGCACACCGCGGAGGATGCTGGTTCGATCGGCGCCGCGAAAGCCCGGCCAGTTGGCGCCCGGCTGATCCGCTGCTGTCGCCACGGTCGGCATCAATTGCGCGCCCATTGGCTCGTCACCAGCTTGGGCTAACAGCAGCTCTTCAGGAGTTTTTGTCCACCGCCACGCGAAGTCGTGATCCAGGTCGGTGGTATTGCCACCCGTCTGGAAGAGCGTCCACACGCCACAACCGAACAGGATGGCCGCAACCATCGTCGCCCATCGCAGTCCACCAGAGACGCGACGGCTGATCACCGCCCAGGCCACAAACATCAGACTCAGGACCGGAGCGACATAGAGGGGAAACATCATCCCCATGTTGCCCTCCGCAATGGAGATGTGGAGGAGGCTCGGCGTGGCAATCAATACGATTGCCGCCACCGCCACGGCGCCGATACGCTCGGACCAAGGTGCACGGCTGAAGAACAGCCACCACACGACGAGCAGCAGGCCACCGATGAGTCCGCCAAGAACCCCCACCACCAGGGCCTCGGGGACAACGGTCGGGACAACAAACCTCAACAACCACTGCAAAACGACAATCGTGACGCCGGGCCACAACCGAAGCGGTTTCTCGACCGTCAGTTCGGCAGCTTGCGCGGTGGTCATATCAGACTCCCTCAACTCTCGGCTGAACGCCGGGACGGAGGTAAGGATTGATTCTGTTCATCAGAGAAGATCTCCTCGAAGTTGAGTCGCGGCAGGAACGCCGTCATTCCCCCTACGAACCGGCTGTAGAAAATGTTCCCCACTTTAGTGAGATCAACTCGAGGGTGAATCAGCCAAGCTTACGCGGCCATCGCTGTTTGTAGTCTTGTCCCTGCCCCGAAGTCTTGTAATGCTAAGGCTTCCGAACCTAGTCCTAGCAAGCCATGCGGCGCGGTGCGTTACCAGCGCTCAGCACTCAGGAGAAACCAGTGAACGCCATCAAAGATCAAGCCGTGGTGCTATCCGGCGGGGGCGCAAACGGCGCCTACGAGATCGGTGTCCTCCAAGCACTCTTCGAAAACGGCCCACCCGCTGGCGATCACTTCTCCCCCGGCATCTATACCGGTACTTCGGTCGGTAGTTTCAACGCTGCCTTCATGGCTTCACCGCGTCGCGAGGAGACGCCTGCGGCAACTCTCGAACGGCTGAAGCAGGTCTGGACTCAATCCATCGCTGCGCACCCGGAGAACGGTGGCAACGGGGTCTTCCGCATCAAAGCCGATCCCCTCCCTCTGCTGAACCCTTCCTACTTGACCAAGGACCCCACCCAATCCTTGGGTGAGCTGTTCCGCGGTAGCCTCTCCCTGGCGACCGAGACCCTGTCGCGGGCGCTCTATTTCGGCCGTCGACTGACGAGCTCACCTCTGCATGATCTCGGCGAGCTCTTGCGATTCCCCGATCTCTCCACCTTGATCTCGGTGGAGCCGCTGGAACATCTCGTCCAGTCGAACATCGACCTGCCAAGATTGCGCAACTCGCAAATCGATTTTCGCTGCGTGGCCACCGACTGGACCCACGCCAAGCCTGAAATGTTCACTCGAGATGAGATGAGCAACGAGGACGGGCATGCGATCATCCGCGCGTCAGCAGCCATTCCTGCGATCTTCCCCGAAGTCGTCATCGGTGGCATCCACTACGTCGACGGTGGCGTCACTATGAATACGCCGCTGCAGCCGGCGATCGACGCATGGCGCGCCAACCCCGAGCGCAGCGCCGAGCTCACCTTGCATGTGATCTACCTCGATCCCGCCTTGGCTGCAATTCCCTTGCCCGAGGTCTCGAGCACTCTCGACGTCTCCGCCCGCCTCATGCTCACCTTGACCGCGTATAACGCAAACACCCATATCGAGAGCGCGGCACGCTTGAACCCTGAAATCCGAGCCCAATTGGCCGCAGCTGGCGTCGACAAAACGGCGGCACGCCAGCCAGCCTCGGGTCAAGACCTAGAACAACCCGTCCTCACCATCCATCGCTACCGTCCCACCGCCGCTGTCGCCGGCGGCGTGCTCGGACTGCTCGAGTTCACCAGTGAACACATCAACAAGCTCATCGCGCAGGGGCATCTCGATGGCCAAAAGCATGACTGCCAGCAGGCGGGGTGTGTGATTCCCTCCTAGCCGAGGGATGTCGATACAATCCCTGCAACCCGAGGCTGAGCGGCTGGCCTACTCCGCGTCGCTTGGCTGTCGGGTACGGAGGGCCTCGTTCAGCTTCTCTACGATCCAACCATGGAGTAACCCGGCGAGATCGTTACCCTCTGATCTCGCGACCCGTTCGGCGGCTTCGATCTCGTCGGGGGCCAACGGGACATTGATCCCCTTCCCCCCGTAGCGAAACACAGGTTCTGCAATTTCATCGAGCTGATCCTCGAAGTCCGTCAGGTCGTGGGTATCCCAGAACTTGGCGAGCTCGTCGATCGAATCTGTGTCGGGTAATCGTGCTGTCTTCATCGGCCCCTCCAGCGGGTGAAACGTCGCTGCTCTTTTTGAGTCATCGTGCGTGCAGTGATCGGATACCCCCTTCCATCTGGGAAAGAGATTATCACGCAGAATAGATAGCGGCCAGCGAACGTCTGGCCAAAGACGTAGAAGACCGGATTCTTACCCGAAGACTTGGCGCCTTGGACTAGAGGTCGATCGAAACAGACCTCCTCCACCTCCTCCGGCGACACGCCATGCGCCGCGATATGAGCGATTCGATCTCTTGGCCAGACCAGTTCATTGATCTTCACCGGCCGGATGGTATCCCGATCTGACTGCTACCACTCCCATTCGTTTTCGTCCCAGGCCAGACGGCCTGTCAGGCCTTCGTCGAGAAGCTTGTCGTGACCTTGTTCGGCCATGGATCGGAAGGACTCGCCCCAGCCCTCTCGCGGTTTGGAGATTGGCTGAACCGTAAATCGGTTTTGATCCACTTCGATCGCCACATCTCGGCTCAGGCCGCTTTGTTCGAGAAGGGTTTTGGGCAAAAAGATCCCTGAGAGTTTTCGATCCGGCTGATCTTGGATCGTACCGTCGTCGTGGCAAACACATTGTAGCCTCGGTAGAGTGCCGATCAAGGTTCGGCTCAGGATCTCAAGTCCGATAAGCATCCTCACCGACGAACTGAGGGTGGCCCCCTTTTACGCCCTTTTTACCTCCCCAGCGCACCCACCACCCACCCCACACCGTAAGTTAGACACATGCACCCAGCAAACCCGCAGACTCACCGACGTTCCGAGCTGGCGCCCCACGTTCTTGTGCCCAATGTTTTTGCCCCCCAGACCGGGACGGTTCCAGCGTCGCTTGCGCCAGGAGTCGACGCGGCGTAGGATCTTCGACGGGTGCACGTCACCCGAATCCCTGAACAAATTTCAAGTGACGAAAGAGAGCCCAGGATGCGTACGCAAGCAGTCTTGAAAGACCTCCGCCTTCAAGCTTTGGCCCTCGCTTTGCTGATGGCTGTGGCGACGATCTCCCCCGCCGCCGCCGAAGAATGGACCCATTGGCGCGGGCCACACCAAAACGGCGTGTCGCCGGAGACCGACCTGATTTCGTCATGGTCCGTGGACGGCGAGAATCTGATCTGGAAGGCGGACTTCACCGGCCGCTCGACAGCGGCGGTGTTCGACGGCCGAGCCTGCGCGATCGGCCGCGACGGCGAGGAGATCCTGCGGCAGGAAGTTGTGGTGTGCTGGAACGCCGAGGACGGCGCCAAGATGTGGGAGCACCGCTTCACGGTCCACAATACCTTCGTGCCGTGGCAGCGCCTGGGCTGGGCGTCGTTGGCGGGTGATCCCGAAACCGGCTACCTCTTTGCGCACACCTCCGATGGCGTGATGATCGCGCTCGATCGCGACGGTAAAGCGGTCTGGCAATGGCGGATGGCCGAAGATCTGGGGCGCCGCTCCGGTTATGGTGGCCGCACCCACACTCCGATCGTCGACGAAGACCGCGTGATCGTAGCCGCGATCAACAGCAGTTGGGGGGATCAGGCCGGACGACCGAGTATGCGCTATTGGGCCTTCGACAAGCGGACCGGCGAGGTGCGTTTCGCGGCCAAGCCGTCGCCCTTCGCCAAGGATGCCAACACCATGTCGACGCCGGTGGTGGCGGTGGTCGACGGTGAACGCCTGATGGTCGGCGCCAGTGCGGACGGCATTGTCTACGGCTTCAATGCCCGCACCGGCGACTCGCGCTGGTCGTTCAATCTCAGCCAGGTATCGCTCAACGCTGGCGTGGCGGTGGCCGATGGCCGAGTTTTCGCGTCACACAGTGAAGAGAATATCGATACGGGCACCATGGGCCGAATCGTCGCCATCGATGCGACCAGCAAGGGCGAGGCCAGCGAGTTGTGGCGGATCCCCGACGTCAAGGCCGGCTTCGGGACCCCCCTGGTCCACAACGGCCGGGTTTATCAAATGGACAACTCGGCCAACCTGCACGCCATTGACGCCGCCACCGGCGAGGTCAAATGGGTACACAACATCGGCACCGTTGGCAAAAGTGGTCCGGTGTGGGCGGATGGCAAAATTTACGTCACCGAGGTCAATGGTCAGTTTCACATCCTGCGTGATGCCGGCGACAAGGCCGAGGTGCTGGATAGCGAAGTGATCAAGATGTCGGACGGCTCCCGCGCGGCCGAAATCTACGCTTCACCGGCGATCGCCTACGGCCGCATTTACTTCGCGACCGAAGACGGCTTCTTCTGCTTGGGAGACAAGTCCAAACCCTTCAAGGCGACCCCCAGCGCGCCGATCGACTTGGGCGAGAAACCGGTGGCAGCCGACGCCAAACCGACCCGCATCCATGTGGTGCCGGCGGAAGTGGTCACTCTCATTGATGGCCCCATCGACTTCAAGGTTCGAGCTTACGACGATGCCGGCCACTTCTTGGGTGAGATGCCCGCCAGCAGCTGGAGCCTCAAGGGGCTCGACGGTACGGTCACCGATGGCGGCAAGCTGACCCTCAACGATGTCCACGGCATGCAGACCGGTTATGTGGTCGCCAAGCTCGGCGACGTCGAAGGTCAGGCCCGGGTACGCGCCGCGGGCTCGCTGCCTTGGATGGAAGACTTCGAGGCTCTCGAGCCAGGTCCCGCCCCCAAAGGCGGCTGGCCTACCGGTTGGTTGGGTCGCGGCAAGAAGGCCAACGTCCAAGTGATCGACGGCAACAAGGTGTTGGTACAGCCCAACCCCAAGAGCTTCGCGCCGAGGTCGGTGATGTACACCGGCATCTCACCGATGAAGGACTACATCATCCAAGCTGATGTCTTCGCTACGGCGAAGGGTAAACGTAAGCCGGAGCTCGGGCTGATCAATAGCGGCTACACCTTCCTCGCCGCCGGCATCCAGCAGCGTCTCGAGATCCGCTCCTGGGGTTCCGAGCTACGGATGATGAAACGTCAGGACTTCGCCTGGGATATTGAGACCTGGTACACCATGAAGATGCGGGTCGATCAGGAGAAGGATGCCAACGGCAAGGACCAGGCGGTGGTCCGCGGCAAGATCTGGAAACGTGACGCGGAAGAACCCGCGGACTGGACGTTTACGGTCACTGATCCCCTACCCATCCGCCAGGGCGCACCGGGACTCTACGGCTTCACACCCGTTGACGGGTATTTCGACAACGTCAAGATCACCGCTAGCAAATAGCCTTCAAGATAGATCACATCCAGAGATATTGTTTTTCGAGTCGGTCAGGTCGAGTGTGTGGAGCGAGCACGGCCGAGTATGTCTGAGCGAGCACGCAGACGGAGCGCAGCCACAACACTCGACCGGCCAACGGTCGTTTCTGGACGGAAACTAGATAAAGGACCTCGATATGAAAATACTCCGAATCCCCGCCCTACTTTTGCTGTTGATAGGTCTCACCGCACCCCTACCGATACTTGCCAACGACAAGCAGGTTGTGATGTTCGGCGACGGGCCGCACCGCAACATGGTTGATCTTTCCGCCAAAGGGCTGCCCAGCGAGTGGGACATCAAAACCGGCAAGAACGTCAAATGGACGCAGCCGGTGGGCTCGCAGTCTTATGCCGGGCCGGTCATCTCCGGCGGCAAGGTTTTCGTCGGCACCAACAACGAGGGACTGCGTGATCCCAAGCTGACCAAGGACCGCGGCGTGATCATGGCCTTCGACGAGAAGACCGGTGAGTTCCTGTGGCAGATCACTCACACCAAGCTCCCCGAGTCGAAACTCCACGACTGGCCGCTGCAAGGGGTCTGCTCAACACCGGTGATCGAAGGTGATCGTCTCTACTACATCTCCAATCGCGCCGAGTTCGTCGCCCTCGACACCGAAGGCTTTCGCGACGGTGAGAACGACGGACCCTACAAGGACGAAACCGAAACCGGCGAGTTCGCTGGCGACATCATCTGGAAGTACGACCTGATCGCTGAGCTCGATGTTTTCCCGCACAACCTGGCGGCGGGCTCGCCGTTGCTGGTCGGCGATATCGTTTACGCCTCCACCGGCACCGGTGTCGACGAAGCGCACATCAACGTGCCGGTGCCTTACGCGCCGTCACTGGTGGCGCTCAACAAGAAGACCGGCGAGCTGGTGTGGGAAGACGCCACCCCCGACGAGAATGTGCTGCACGGCACCTGGTCGAACCCGAGTTACGGCAATATCAAAGGTCGCGAGCAAGTGATCTTCCCCGCCGGTGACGGCTGGGTTTACTCCTTCGAGCCCAAGACCGGCAAGATCCTGTGGAAGTTCGACGCCAATCCCAAGGATTCGACGTGGCGCTTAGGCGGCTCCGGAACCCGCAACAACATCATTTCGATGGCGGTGATCTACGACGACAAAGCCTACGTCGGCGTTGGCCAGGACCCCGAGCACGGCGAGGCTCCAGGTCACTTTTACGCCATCGACGCCTCCCTGTCGGGGGACATCACCGACAAGGGTAAGGTGTGGACTCGTGATGGTGAGGACTTCAACCGCACCATTTCGAGCGCTGCGATCAAAGACGACATCGTTTACATCTCCGACCTGTCAGGCTTCCTCTACGCCCTCAACGCTCAGACCGGTGAGCACTATTGGACTTACGATGTGTTCGCCGCGGTGTGGGGCTCGGCCTTCGTCGCTGACGGTAAGGTCTACATCGGTGACGAAGACGGTGACGTCGCAGTGTTGAAGGAAGGCAAAGGCAAAGACGGCGAGCCCGAGCTGATCGCTGAGATGAACCTTGGCGCCGCCGCCTACACCACCCCAGTATCCCACGGCGGGACGTTGTTCGTGCTTGCCCGCAACCGGTTGTGGGCGTTCGAAGAAGGCGCGATGCTGAAGCCGGAGCCGAAGAAGGCAAAGGCGGCATCCAAGGCGGGCAAGTAGGCGAAGACTCGGTAGGCGATCTCTGCGAGGGGTTGAAACCCCTCGCTACGCGATAACGTCCCTTCGGGACGCGGAGACTGGGTTTCGCGCCAGCTAAGTAAAGGAACCAACCTTGAACGACACTTCACTTTCCAGTCTCGTTGCTGAGACCCAAGAGCGACTCGACGCCCATGTGCGGGAAATCGTCGAGTGGCATTTCAATCCCGCTACGGGATGCCCGTTCTGGCTCGAGAAGGCTTCGGAGCTCAACTTCGATCCCCGCACCGACATCAAAGGTTACGACGACCTCAAGAAGTTCGGTCATTTCGAGGATGAATGGCTACGCGGCGGTCCGGTGCGGCGCTGGGTGCCCAAGGGGCTCGCTGGCCAGCCACTTTACGTGTTCGAGACCGGTGGCTCGACCGGCATTCCCAAGAGTCGGATCAACATTCAGGATTTCGAGACCGACTACGAGATCTTTGGCGACTCCTTGTCCGACGACACTTTTCCGGTCGGCAGCGATTGGCTGATGCTCGGTCCCACCGGTCCGCGCCGCCTGCGACTGGCGATCGAGCACCTGGCGCAGCACCGCGACGGCATCTCGTTCCACGTTGATCTCGACCCGCGCTGGGTCTCGAAGTTGGTGAAGAAGTCGCGTTGGGACGAGCTCGACGCCTACAAGGAGCATGTCAGCGACCAGGCGCTCAAAATTCTGCGGGCGCACGAGATCCGCTGCCTGTTCACCACACCCAAGTTGCTCGAACACCTGTGCGGCAAGCTGGACATCGTGAAAGCCGGCATCACCGGCATCTTCTGCGGTGGCACCGAGATGAACGCCGAGTTCCATCGCTTCGCCCGTGAGGAGTTGGTGCCGGGGGCTGACTTCATCCCGGTTTACGGCAACACTTTGATGGGCCTTGCCCGCGGTGGTCCGTTCGACCCGGTGGCCAAGGACTACACCATCACCTACTACCCGCCGCTACCCCGCGCGACGTTCGAGATTGTCGACCCTGACAACTTGGATCGCTCAGTTCCTTACGGCGGAACCGGCCGAGTGCTGCTGACGACTCTCACCAAGGAGTTTTTCATGCCGCGTTTCGCCGAGCGCGACGAAGGTGAACGTACCGCTCCGACGGCGCTCTATCCCTGGGACGGGGTGAGCAATCTGCGCCTGTTCTCGCGTTTCAAGAAGTCGGTCGCGGTAGGAGTCTACTGAAGCTGACCGCCGGACCCAGCTGCCGGCGAGCTGCCAGGGAGCCCGGCGGTCACAACCACCGGGCTCGGGAGCGCTCTTAGGTGAGCGGCCCGCCGGAATCGCCATTGTGGGCGCCGGAACGAATTTGGGATTGAATTTTCATAATAGTGCTCCTTCTTCAACAGGTGGCTAAATCGTCGACGTCACCCTCGTCGGTGGCCGACACAGCACAGGCGTCAGCTTTGGGCTGAAAACCGTCGCTAGGATACAAAGAACCATACGAAATTGGCAATGAAACAGTTTGCAATTCTGCGTGAATCTATTGAATGGCGAAGGTAACCTCTGACAACCAATTCAAAAGCTTCCTCTTTTCTGGCCTCTTTGTAAGCATCCTCTGGTGTGGCGAACAGGTAGGTAACCACGAACAGACTGAACGACGATGGAGGTTTCGAGATGATCCACATACCCGTGCTCCGCGCTGGCAAGCCCTATCGCAGCCTGCAGACCGAAACCCTCACCGACGTTCGCGACGGCTCCCCCGTCGCCGAGGTCAGCCAGGCTCTGCCCGGCATCATTGCCCGCGACCTGCGTGACGTCGCCGGGCTGCAGCGCAGCCTGGAGCAGCACACCACGGGTGAGCTGATCGAGATCTGTCAGCGAGCAGCGAAAATTTTTGCCGAAGACGACTTACCTCTCGGCGACAGCTCCCAGTCCCCCGAGGACTACTTACGCTGTCTTGCCGCTACAACCGGCATGCCGATCGTGATGGGCCGCGCCAACATGGGCAAAATCACCAACATGTTGAGCGGTATCGAAGAGGTGCTCGACGGCCTCACCCGCGGTCTTGATCTATCGGTGCTCGATGGCGGCTGGGGTAATCAACACGGTCGGCGTCTATCGTATCTACGTCAGACCGATGCCCTCGGTGCGATCCTGCCCAACAACTCCCCAGGCGTACACAACCTATGGATCCCGGCGATTCCTCTGAAGGTGCCGTTGGTGCTCAAGCCCGGTAGCGCCGAGCCCTGGACCCCGTACCGGATCGCTCAGGCGCTGATCGCCGCTGGCTGCCCGCCACAAGCCTTCAGCCTCTACCCCGCCAGTCATGCCGGCGCCTCCGAGCTCCTGCTGCGCACCGGACGCTCGCTATTCTTCGGCGACGCTTCGACGGTCGAAAGCTGGAAGGGGCAAGGCAAGGTCCAAGTCCATGGTCCAGGCTGGTCGAAGGTGCTGATGGGCGCTGATGCCGCTGCCGACTGGCAGCAACACATCGACCTGATGGCGACGTCGGTTGCCGCCAATGGGGGACGCTCGTGCATCAACGCGTCCGCGGTCTGGGCGGCGGCCAACGGTCGCCAGATCGCTGAAGGGCTGGCTGCTGAGCTCGGCAAAATCAGAGCCCGCGCCTTGGATGATCCCGAAGCTCAACTCGCCGCCTTCGCCGACCCATCGGTCGCCGAACGGGTTTCGGAGATGATCGACCAGCAACTCGAGGCCGCGGGCGCCGAAGACCTCACCGCGCCCTATCACCCCGATGGACGGGTGGCTCGGATCGACGGTTGTACCTTCCTGCTGCCGACCGTCGTCTACTGCGAAGACGCCAGCCATCCGCTAGCCTCTGCGGAGTTCATGTTCCCCTTCGTGTCGGTAGTCGAGGCGCCACAGGATGAAATGTTGGACAGCATCGGTGAGACCCTGATCGGATCAATCATCTCGGATGACGAGTCCTTCCGTCGTCAAGCCCTAACCAGCCGCTCGATCGACCGCCTCAACCTTGGCCCGATCCCAACGTACAAGATCTCTTGGGATCAACCTCACGAAGGAAACCTCTTCGACCACCTTTACCAGCAGCGGGCTTTCCAAGCGATCGCATCGTAACCGGCGGGTCGTGACGTAAAGGTCTAGTAAACCTTCCCGCCTCACAACAACTGTGCGCCCCGAGATCGCGTAGAAAACACCGCTGAGTCTTGCTTCCCGTCCACTTTTCGATGATTCGGAGAAACACCCTTTTGAGCCACTCCCCGCCTATCTTTGACGACGATTCCTGGTCTGCGGACCTCGGTGCGATCCACGTCGTTTTCGGCGACGGCACGCTCGATCGTCTCGGCGGCTTGGCGGTTGAGCTCGAGGGGCAGCGGGCCCTATTGGTCACCGACCCAGGACTCGAGCGCGCCGGGCATGCGGAGCGCGCCATCAGCGCGCTGCGCGACGCCGGTGTCGAAACGCACATCTTCGATGGTGTGGCCGAGAATCCCACCGATCGGCAAGTGCAGGCCGGCGCCGAGGTCGCCCATGAGGTGCGTCCGGATTTGTTGATCGGCCTCGGCGGTGGCAGCTCGATGGACTGCGCCAAGGGAATCAACTTCCTCTACTCCAACGGCGGCCAGATGGCGGACTATTGGGGCGAAGGCAAGGCGACCAAGCCGATGTTGCCGTCGATCGGTATCCCGACGACCACCGGCACCGGCAGCGAAGGCCAACGTTACGCTCTGATCTCCAATGCAGAAACCCATCAAAAGATGGCTTGTGGCGACAAGAAGGCACGCTTCAGGACAGTGATTTTAGACCCCGAGCTGGTGACGAGCATGCCCCACGAGGTGGCCGCGGTCACCGGTATGGATGCCCTCTCCCACGCTCTGGAGAGTTATGTCACCCGCCGCCGTAACCCGATCTCCCAACTCTTCGCTCGCGAGGCCTGGCGTCTGATCGAGTCGAGTTTTGAATTTTTCCTCGCTGATCCCAGCGATTCCGAGCCACGGGCTCGGATGTTGCTCGGCGCTCACCTAGGCGGCGCAGCGATCGAAGCCTCGATGCTCGGTGCGGCACATTCCTGCGCCAATCCCTTGACCGCCCACTACGGCATCACCCACGGCGCGGCGGTCGGACTGATGCTGCCCCACGTGATCCGTTTCAACGATACTGTGGTGCCGGAGCTCTACGGTGAGTTGGCGCGGGCCGCGTCGCTCAACGGCAACAGCATGTCGCCGGCAAACCGGGTCAGTGAGCGCGTCACCGAGTTGCGGCGGTCCGCCGGGCTGCCCGAGCAGCTGCAGAACTGCGGCGTCGAGGCATCCAATCTCGAGACCTTGGCGCAAGAAGCGGCGAGTCAATGGACCGCCCAGTTCAATCCCCGTGCGGTGCTCCAAGCCGATCTCGAGCGGCTGTACCAAGAAGCGTTCTAGGCTTCTCCACCGGAATCCATCAAGTTGTTATGAGAAATCAATCGATACGAATCGCTGTCCTGCTCGCGGCCCTCTTGCTGGCCTCTACCTCGGCTAGCGCAGCCGACGGTTGGCCACAATTTCGTGGTGGTGGTGAGCAACGCGGCATCGCCAGCAGCGTGTTACCTGAACAACTTGCGCCGGTATGGATCTTCGAAATCGCCGACGGTGTCGAAGCGACCGCGGCCATCGTCGATGGCACGGTCTACGTCGCTGGCCTCAACGGCACGCTTTACGCTCTTGGACTGGATGACGGCAAGCTGCGATGGGCCTACGAAGGCGGCGAGGAGATCAAATCGTCACCCCTGGTGGCCGACGGCAGCGTTTACTTCGGCGACGAATACGGCAAGTTCCACGCTGTCGATGCGGCCACCGGCAAGGTCCGCTGGGTGCTGGAGACCGACGCCGCGATCAGCGGCTCCGCCAACATCGCAGGCGACCGCATCTTCTTCGGCTCCTACGACAACTCCTTGTACAGCGTTTCACCTAAAGACGGCAAGAAGCTCTGGAGCGTCGAGACCCAGGGTTACGTCCACGGTGCTCCCGCCATCGCCAACGGGCGGGTGATCTCGAGCGGCTGCGACGGCGTCTTGCGTTTCCTCGACGTTGACAACGGAGACATCCTCGAGAGCGTCGAGCTCGGCAGTTATGTTGCAGCCAGTGCGGCGGCGGCGGAGGGTCGAGTGTTTGTCGGCACCTTTGATGGCCAAGTGCTGGCGGTGGATATGGCCTCTGCCAAGCAGGTTTGGGAGTACAAGCCACAGGATCGCGAGTTCCCGTTTTACGCTTCGGTCGCGGTGACCGCCGAACGGGTGATTGCCGCCGGCCGCGACAAGCGGGTTTATGGCCTCGACCCGAAGACCGGCAAAGAGGTCTGGAAGCTCGCGTTGCCAGCCCGTATCGACGCTTCGCCGGTAGTTTCCGGCGATCGTGTCTTCATCGCCGACAAAGCGGGCCAGCTGTTGTCACTGGCCCTCGCCGACGGCAAAGAACGCTGGCGGTTCGAAACCGGTGACGCCTTTTCGGCCTCGCCAGCGATCGCCGACGGCAGGTTGGTCATCAGCACCGAAGGCGGGACCGTCTACAGTTTTGCGGGAGTAGCAGAATGAGCAACGAAGAGAGCAGCCAGCAGCAAGCCACCGACGATAGCGCGACCGACGGCACAGCCATCGAAGGTGACGCCAGCGAAAAAAAGACCAGCGTCGGCAGCGTTTTCGTCTCCAACTACCCTCCGTTCTCATTCTGGCAGCAGGACTCCCTGAGTGAGGCGCAGAAGGCCCTCGCGACGCCTCCCGCCGAGGAAACACCCCTCGGTCTCTACCTGCACATCCCGTTCTGCCGCCGGCGCTGCAAGTTCTGTTACTTCAGGGT
>JAJCXQ010000172.1 GCA_029263355.1 Acidobacteriota bacterium
GGAGGCTTTGGCGCCGGTAGTTGCCGGTGCTGTGGCAGCCAAGTGTCGGGTTGTCGAGGCCGATCCCAAGGAAGGCGATTGGCGTCGGATCCTCAACTACGGGCACACTCTCGGGCATGCCATCGAAGGAGCTCTCTCCTATCGTGGCCTGCGGCACGGGGAGGCAGTAGCGTATGGTATCTTGTTTGCGAATCGGCTGGCTCGCCCGCGCGGCTTTGATACGAGCCTAGATGGAAGACTGCGGCGATTGTTCCAAAGATTCGATCTCCCTGCTTTGCCAGATCTGGACCCCGAGCAGTTGTGGAAATTCATGAGTCGCGACAAGAAGGCTGATGAAACTGGATTGACCTGGGTGCTACCGCGAGCACTCGGCCGTGGTGAAATGGTTGCCGGGATCGATCGTCAGGAAGTTGTTCGTGAATTGACGAGATTCCTGAGTCAGCCTTTCGCCTGATGTTGTCGCTAAGCATCTGAGCTGCAAGCATTTGGGCTATAATGGGAAACTGAAGCTTCGAAGCTCTATTCGGAGCATCCGGGATGTTCCTGGCGTTTAGCGGTGTTATGTATGCCAAGGCGCAGTCTAAAGCCATCCCTTCCCCCTCCAGACCTCTTCTGAGCCTGTTGCATTGAGCCAAGCCGATCCGCGACTCCCAGCGAAGCCAGTAGCAGCGCGACGGGTCAAGCTACAGCATTTGCTGTTTCTCTTGCTACTGCTTACTGGGATTATCCCCTTGCTTCTAAGTAGTTTCTACTTGCTTGGAGCCAATCGGGAAGCTCTGAAGGTCAAGGAGAAAGAACTGCTGACGCTGTCTGCTCAAGGCTTTGCTCAACTGCTGAGCAACGACCTCAAGCAAAAGTCGTTACAGCTCAAACAGATTGGCAGAGGTTTGCTCGCAGCTCCTGGCTTCGGCGATCTCGAGCGTCGTTTGGATCTGGATTGGGCGCGCTCCTACCTTCAGCGTTTCGCCGTCGAGCAAGCTCACGACATGAAAGCGTTTGTGGTCATACCGCCGGGCGGCAAAGGCTTTATTTCCAGGCAGGGTGTCGATGACTCGCTCATTGAGCTCATGCAGCAAACAATTGCTGAGGTGGACTCTTCTACCGATGTTGTTTACCGATTCGTACCTTGGAAAAACAAGGGCGAGCAGCTGCCAGCTGTGATTATCACGGTTCTGGTGCCGGACCGCGACAGGGGGGAAGGCCTGGTTGTTCAGGCTTTTGTGCCCTTGATTCTCCGCTCGGCTGCAGCGACGCAAGCTGGGCTCAATATCGATGAGCTCTTTTTGATCGACGCTACTGGTGAGCGCTTGTGGTCAGCCGCGAGGCGGCAAGGCATTGAGCAAGCACTCCTCGAGTCAGAGCTTGTGAGTCAATTCGCTGCCCAGCCGGTCAATGTCACTCGCGAACTGCCACTGCGAGTGGACGGCAAAGATGAACCGACCCTTGCCCAGGTGGTGCCGGTGCGCGAAACCGGTTGGGGAGTTGTTGCCCATCGAACATCACAAGTTGCTTTTCAGGAAGTTCGGCAACTGGTGGTCAGGATACTGCTCTTCTCGGCCTTGGCGGTGTTGTTGGCTCTCGTTCTTGCGCTGTTCGCAGCTCGAGGTTTCAGCTTACCGATTCAGCGGTTGGCCGAGGCGACTCATGAGATTGCAGCGGGCCATTTCGACCGAAGGGTATCAACCGAGGGGTTGAGCTTCGAGGTGGCGGAGCTGGCAGCGGACTTCAACCTCATGTCCGACACAGTCCAAGGCTATATCGTCCGGCTCCAGCGCGCCGCTGAAGTCAATCGGCAGCTCTTCATCAGCTCTATCCGGGCGTTTGCTGCCGCTATTGACGCCAAGGATCCTTATACTCGTGGCCACTCGGAGCGAGTCGCGTCATACAGTCGATCGATAGCGGTTTATTTGGGCCTACCTAAAGACATGCAGGAAAAAGTCTGGATAAGTGCTGTCCTCCACGACATCGGCAAGATCGGTGTCGAGGATCGTGTCTTGAAGAAGCATGGAGTGTTGACGACAGAAGAGTTTGATCAGATGAAGCTACACCCTGTGATCGGCGGTGACATCGTTGAGCCTATCTCGGCACTACGGGATCACATTCCCGGTATTCGCTGGCATCACGAAGCGTGGAATGGGTCGGGCTATCCTGATGGTTTGAAGGGTGAGCAGATCCCTCTGATGGCTAGAATCATTGGTGTCGCTGATACTTTCGACGCGATTACTACAAATCGACCCTACCAGACAGCCTCATCACCCGAGTTTGCGCTACAGACGATCAAGAAGTTGACGGGGAAGCGCTTCGACGCCAAGATCGTGACGGCGTTTCTTCTCGCGTGGGACGCAGGGCAGATCAAAATGGACACCTCGAAATTGCACTCTACGGGATCATCATCAGGAATACCCAAGCCCGATAGATCGGAGCTTGTAGCAGCTCAACCAACGCCGCGGCCTTCCTTGGGGGTGGCGGACTCTGTGCGCCAGACTGGCTCCCGCCCTGGCGTCGAGGCGTCGACACCAGACTCTGCAGTCAGACCTCGACTTGGCGATCTTGAAAGGGTGGCTTCGGTGAGTGCTCCGACCGAGCCTCGTCCCACCGCGCCCCGTCCCACCGCGCCTTGGCCCTCAGCTGCGGGCCCATCCAGTCCGGCTCTTCCAGAAAAAATTCAATCATCGAAGAGCCGATCCCCCGAGGCTACTAAAACCGTGACGAGTTGAGGCAATGCCATTCCAATACACGCTCGCCAACTTGTTGGCTCACAACGAAGGTGCCATCGCTGTTCTTTTTCTCGACGAAACTGGAGAAACCGTCGACCTAACCAACACGGAGTTCCAGCCATTTCAGATGAAGATCGCTGGCGCCTATGTCGGTATCTACCTGCGCCAGCTGGCTGGGATGTTGAGCAACGCAAATCTCGGCACGACCGAGATTTTGCATATTGAGAAATCTGACATTCACCTCTACGCTACGCCCCTGCCAGAGGGTTACTATCTTGTTCTCGTCCAAAAACGACCCGCGTTGGTTGCCAGGGCAAGAAGCACCCTCTTGAATGCCCGGGACGAGATCGCTCGCGAAATTTTCGGCTAGCGCGCGCCGCGTG
Source organism: Acidobacteriota bacterium (assembly GCA_029263355.1). Lineage (GTDB taxonomy): Bacteria > Acidobacteriota > Thermoanaerobaculia > Multivoradales > J023 > JAAELT01. Next base: position 3,101 of record JAJCXQ010000172.1, read on the forward strand.
CTCATCAAGGCAGGACGGAGCTCCGCTCGAAGGGCGCGCAGCGATGTCGATTTGACTTTCGGAGGCACCCGGAAACATGAGTCCTCAAGACACCGACGATCAACAACGCCTCGAACTTGCTTCAGAGGCGAGGCTACCCTCTAGCGAGGCCAAGAAAGGTCTCTGGAAAAAGCTCAAACGTGGTCTTTTTATGACCCACACCGAGCTTCTCGGCCGAATGGATGCGGCGCTCAAAGGGCGCGTCGTGCTAGATGAAGAGACCCTGGAGTATCTAGAGGAGAGTTTGATCGCGGCAGACTTGGGAGTTGAGACCTCGCTCCAGCTTGTGGAACGGCTCAAGCTGCGATCCCGTGATACCGAGATTGCGAATCCAGTTGCACTCCGTCGCATTCTGGCAGACGAGATCTCCGAACTGCTGATAACGACGGCAAGACCTGTCGATATGACGACGGGGCCCATGATTACGCTAGTGGTCGGCGTCAACGGAGTTGGCAAGACGACAACAATCGCCAAGCTGACGCGGTGGCTGCTGGACCGGGATCAGGCCGTATTGCTCGCTGCTGGGGACACGTTTCGCGCCGCAGCCATTGAACAGATTGTGTTGTGGGGGGAGCGGCTTGGAGTTGGCGTTGTTCGGCAGCGATCCGGAGGTGATCCGGCGGCGGTTGTCTTCGATGCTGTGCAGGCCGCTCGCGCTCGCAAGATCGACCATCTGATCGTGGACACGGCTGGGCGTTTACATACTAAGAGCCATCTGATGGAGGAACTTGGCAAGATCGGCCGCGTTATCGGTCGCGAGGCCAAAGACTGGCATTGTCGTACTCTCTTGGTGCTCGATGCGACAACCGGCCACAATGCCCTGGCTCAAGCCAACGAGTTTGCCAAGGCTGTTGATCTCGATGGCGTTGTGCTCACGAAACTCGACGGCACAGCCAAGGGTGGCATGGCGGTGGCTATAGCTTGTGATCTTGGTTTGCCGGTGCTGTTCCTTGGGGTTGGCGAATCACCAGAAGACCTGGTGGAATTCGATCCCGGCGAGTTTGCAGCAGCATTGTTTGATTGAAGTAGCGAAAACATGTCGAGGTCTGAAAGCTCCGCAGCCTACTTGCGTCAAGCCTTGCGCTTGGCGAAGCGAGGGCGTTACCGTACCTCTCCGAATCCGATGGTAGGGGCAGTGGTCGTTCGAGCTGGCGAGGTGGTTGGCGTGGGCTATCACCGCCGGGTCGGCGGCCCACACGCCGAAGTTGAGGCGCTGTCGGCAGCAGGCGAGAGAGCACAGGGCGCAACGCTTTACGTGACGCTTGAGCCTTGTAATCACCAGGGGCGAACACCGCCATGTTCCGAAGCGGTATTGATGGCTGGGATCGAGCGGGTCGTGGCTTGCCATCGAGATCCGAATCCAGGCGTCAGCGGTGGCGGGTTTCAACGATTGGGCGCCTCGGGAATCGCAGTCGATTCAGGAGTCTTTTCTGACGAAGCCATTCGGCTCAACTGGAGGTACCTGATATCGAAGACTGAACATCGGCCCGCAGTCACCTTGAAGTGGGCGATGAGTCTCGATGGCAAGATTGCCACGGTGAAACGAGACAGCCAGTGGATTTCGTCACCAGCTGGAAGACAGTGGGGCCTCGACCAACGGGAGAGAAACGATGCTATCTTGGTGGGTAGCGGTACTGTTTTGGACGACGACCCGAGTCTCGATCGACGCTTAGGGCGAGCCAACCGACCCAATCTACGTATTGTGCTCGATCGCCGGTTGCGGACCCCCGCAAAGTCCAGGATGTTCGATATTGTTGGCGAAGTTTTAGTCTATACCGATAGATCTGTGGGTTCGGAGCCTCAGCAGAGGCTCGAAGACCGCGGTGCTATCGTTGTCAATCTTCGACATGTAGAACCCATGACGGTCCTCGCTGATTTGCATCAGCGGGGAGTTCAGAGCTTGCTGATCGAAGGCGGCGGTACTGTGGCGGCGGCTTTTACCCAAGCGGGGCTATACGATCGTGTCGCTGTGAACTGCGCTCCGCTTCTTATCGGTGGTTCGCAAGCTCTCGGCCCTCTGGGTGGAGACGGATTCCACCCACTGTCCAAGGCTCCGCGGCTCGACAAGTTGAGTAGTGAGCGCCGTGGCGAGGACGTCATCCTCAGTGGATTCAGAGAAGGATGTTTACAGGACTTGTCAGCGAAATTGGGCAACTGATCGAAGAGCCCAGGTCCTCATCCGAGGGCGGACGGAGATTTGTGATCGGGCTCAGCGAGTCGCTTGCAGCACGATTGGAAGTCGGCGATAGCTTGGCGATTTCAGGCGTATGCTTGACCATAACTGATCGTGGGCGTGAGTGGTGCGCCATCGAGGCTGGACCAGAAACTCTGAGTCGCACGACCCTCAACGATTTCGAGAAGGGAACACCGGTCAACTTGGAGCCGGCTTTGCGGATGGGGGAGGCACTTGGTGGCCACTGGGTCCAAGGCCATGTCGATGGTATTCTCGAAGTCAGCTACCGTCGTGATTTGGAAGGGCACCGGGAGATCAGCTTCTCCCTGCCGGCGGCGTATCAGAGCTTTGTGGTAGAGAAGGGGTCCGTCACGATCGATGGGGTTAGCCTGACTGTTGCAAGACTAGATCCGAACCTGTTCGAAGTCGCGCTCATTCCCCATACTCTTGCTGCGACGACTCTCGGGTTGCTAAACGTTGGTGATCGGGTCAACTATGAGGCCGATGTCTTGGCCAAGTACGTTCAAAGAGCCCTGACAGTGGCTGGGGCGATCCCATCGTGACCCGTCTGCGTCGAACGGGACTGGACAAGCATTTTCCAGAGCCGACGAGATTCTGGATCTCCCACGCTCCACGGAAATGGCAAGCCGCGGAAGGCCTTTGGACAGACCTAGGTGGAGGGAGGCTGCGCGGTCTCGACTCAAAACCCGAGACTGAATCAGTTCTACCTGCTCTAGATGTCGCGGAGTTCGAGGGGCTACTTTTCATACCACCGGTGGCGCCTGGCCTCGAGCGTGGTAAGTGGTTGAAAGAAATAGATGTGTCAGCGACATCTCTGCTGGTCGAATTGCAACCCGGCGAGGGCACAGACCTTGTCGACTGCCGGGTCGTATACGATCTCTTAAGGCCTCTACTCGCCGGCGACGTCGATCGCCTGGCGCAGTTGCCTAGAGGGGCATCAGCGGTATGGCCTCTGATTCCAGCTTTGACTGATTCAACTGAGCTCTGGGAGCGTGGCTGTGCAACACTCGCAGCTTCGGGCGTGGCGTGTGTGCAACCGCTTGCAGTGGAGTTGGAGGCGGCCGACCGCAGACACCTCGTAGAGATCGGGGGCGAAGCGGCATTCGACGCGCTGTTTCATGGCCACCAACCTTCAGAGCGTGAGTTCAGCCGCTGCGCACATCGGCACGGTCTGGCAGCATTCACACCTCGGCCGGTCACCGGTTACTCACCGCGTCAAATCCGCAACCGTCGCCTAGGCGGCGACTTGGCGCTGGCAGGCGAACTGTGGTTGCGCCTCGAGCGACCTGTCGGAATAGGCCAAAGTCTGCTCTATGCGGCACGGGAAGCGGAACATACCAAACATGACCTCAAGGCATTGGCTCTCGAGGAGAATCTAGAGGTCTTGACGTGGCTGAACGCCGAAAGTCTCGACCTCATTCGTGAAGTCACCGTCAACGATAACTCTGCGCTTCTGACAGCCTTGTTGGAGGAGTATCTGCTCGACTGATGGCTACTTGGCTATTCGCGCAACTAGATCGATCTCGACCAGTGCACCTTTGGGCAACGCCGCAGCTTGGACGGTCGAGCGTGCTGGGCGATGGGTCCCCATAGCTTCGCCGTAAATCGAATTGAGTACGGGAAAGTCGGCGAGGTCCGCTACGAAGATATTGGCCTTGATGACGTTCTCAAAAGTACAGCCAGCGCTCGCCAGTACGGCCCGCAAGTTGGTTAGCACGCGGCGAGCTTGAGCTTCGAAACCTCCGTCGACCAACTCGCCGGTCGCTGGGTCAAGCCCAATCTGGCCTGAGGTGTAGACCCATCGACCTGCGACAACTGCCTGTGAGTAGGGGCCGATGGCTTCTGGAGCGTCGTTGGTATGGTAAATCTTCATGCGTCACCTTCGTAGATCCCGATGTAGGGAAGATTCCGATAATAGTCAGCGAGATCGAGACCATAACCGACTACGAAGTGATCTTCTATCTCGAAACCACGGTAGTCAATAGGCACCTCGACCTGGCGCCGCTCGACCTTGTCGAGCAAGGCGCACAGTTTGACGCTACTGGCGCCTCTAAAACGTAGGAGATCCAAGATGGTGCGTAGAGTGAACCCTGTGTCGACGATATCCTCGATCAGCAACACGTCAGCGCCCCGGATTGCGAGATCGATATCCTTGCGGATCCGGACTTCTCCTGGCGCCGTGCCTTCTCCGTAGGAAGAGGTCTGGAAGAAATCGACCTGCACCGGAACCTGTAGCTGCTTGAGTAGGTCGACCATGAAGAACACCGAGCCCTTCAAAACGCCGACTGCGATCAATCGGTCGCTAGCGGAATAGTCGACGTTGATTTCAGCCGCCAGCTCAGCGATGCGGCTTTGGAGATCTTCCTCCGAAATCAGCACGCGCGGCTTCGAGAACCGCTTTGTCATATCGAGACTCGCTTTGTCATATACATAGCTTAGAATAGCTCTCCATGGCTTCTTCAGATGCGTTTCCAACTTCATTGGGTCTCGAGACCCCGGATTCGAGGTCACGATGTCTGCTCAGGATCTGAATCGCGTTCATCGACGCTACATCACCGTCTCCAACACGTTCAAGTCAGCCTGGACGTTTCATCAATTTATCCAGGGCTTGCGCAAGATCTTTGCTGATATTCCGCCAATCGAAAGCCCGGCAGATTTTCAGAGTGTGTATGGTGACCTCAAGAAAGTCTCCGAGAATCTCTCAGAGACGTCAACCGATACTGCCAGTGCCCAACTTGACCGAGTTGCCAGCCAACTGCAGCCTCTGATCCAAGATCTACTTGCGGTTGACGAACGAATCTCGCCGGGACAGCTTCGTCAGTTCTTCCAGAGAGTCAAGAATTTCGATGACAATATCCTAACGCAGCTGGTCAAGTTCTACATCTATTCGCGATCCAATGGCTGGAGCAATGATCGTCTCGACAAGGCGGACTTCCTCTCGACCAAAGTCGCAGAGGAATACAACGACAGCCGTATCGCCTTTATGCTCCGTGACCGAACGCATCTCCGGGAGATGGCGCAGGGCTTTTGGTCTGCCTTGAAGGGCGGTGTATTAGACGAACAGGACGTTGAGTCATGGAGCCGTGAGATCAAATCCCTTGAGCATGAGATTCGTTCGATCGATTCGATCGACGAGCTCCATCAGCATAGTTTGATTCAGCGCTATCGCGATCTCAAGCACAGTCTCGGGGACCTCTTCTTTCAACCCAAGATTTGGTACAGCGTGCTAGAGACTAATCTAGTGATGAAGAACCATATCCAACAGCTCTATCGGCGCGACGAGCAGAGGATTATCGCCGAATACCAGCAGGTTTTCGAGCTCGAGAGAGAAGTGCCGGTGGACATCCAACTCGGTGAGGAGTTGTCTGAGTTCAGGGTCGCTGTAGAGCGCTTTGAAGACCAGCTTCAAGGTGAGAATATTCGGATGGCCGAATTGGCCGAGCTTCGCGAGAGAGTTCGTGAGCTGGTTCCGAAACTCAGGCAAGATCTTAAGAATGAGGACGAGACTCTGGTACTGCCGCCCGAGGCTAGGGATCCTGAGACAGGGCCGGTACCCCTCTTCGACTCGAGTATCGAAGAGCAGTACGTCGAAGAGCAATACCAGGCGATTGTGTCTGCTCTCGATGACACCAATCCGACGATCGATCCCAAGAAGATCGCTTTGCAACCAGAAATTTTTGCTCTCGGTTTGGGACCGCGTGAAGTGGTCGCTTATCGGCGGTTGTTCGGTGGTGGCACCTGCGATCGCAGTCTCGAACAGTTCGTGCTGCGGGCGGCAGCTCTGAGAGCGTTGATCGAGCAGCAGGTTGAGGAGATCAAGAGCATCCTAGACGACACTGCGGCGACCCGCGAAGCACCCGTTTACGCTAAGTCACGACAGACGGTCAGGTTCGGGGATCTGTTTCTAAGGCGCTTCGAGCATCGAATCGAGGAGGCTGTTCTCAGTAGCGATGGCCTCGAAGCACGCGCCCTACAGGTCCTCAAGATGCGTATGATGCGGGGCTATTCCGGACTTTGGCTGATGGTGCATCGCAACTGAGCAGCTTCAGGAGGCGAGGCTGACGGTCGAGATCGCCGGTATAGAGAGAATGAATCTCGAGCCGACCCCAACTTGACTTTCGACCGATAGCGAGCCGCCGTGTAGCTCAACGAGTCTGCGGGCGATCATCAGTCCGAGTCCGCTGCCCCCCGCTTCTTGCCCAGCCTTGCCTTGCTCGAAACGGCCAAAGATATCTACCAGCTCATCTTCTGGTATCCCGACACCTTGGTCTTCGACCTCGATGCGTGTCTCGTCTTCCGAATGTGCGAGACCCCGTAAGACAATACGAGTTCCGGAATTTGAGAACTTGACGGCGTTCAGCACCAGATTGGTGAGGGCCTGTCCCAAGCGCTGCGGGTCAGCATCGATCTCGAGCGTTTCAGGGGCCTCGACATCAAGCGAGATCCTCTTGTCTTCAGCCGCTAGGCGAGCGACTGGGAGTGCTTCTTTGAGCAGAGCCTTGACCCTCGTGCGATGCTTTCGCAGGGTGATCCGGCCGGTCTCAATGGCTTTCGCATCGAGTAATTCACTGAGTAGTTGTCCGAGGCCTCGGCAAGCGTCGTACATCAGGTCAAGACTTCGTGCGAGAGTCTCGGGGCCAACGCTGTCCAACCTTAAACGAAGCAGCTCGCTTGTGCCTTGAATCACTGTCAATGGCCCTCGAATATCGTGTGCTGCGATACCGAGTAGCTCCTCCTTCGCTTCCGCGAGATTGCCGATTTCTTCAGCTTGGCGTCGAATCTCAGCAGTTCGGTCCTGCACTAATTGCTCGAGGTTGCGATTGAGTTCGGCGAGTCCCTCACGGGTTTCGACTAGTTCTTGATTGGTTCGACGGAGGGCTTCGAAGCGCGACACGTTTTCGAGGACTGCGGAAACATGGTTGGCAGCGATTCCGAGAATGTTTAGATCTCTGCGGGTAAATGGCGGCATACCGAGACGGTCAACATACAACACAGCCAGTGGCGAGCCCTCGCAGCTGACTGGAGCAGCGATTGCGGTCTCGATCCCCGAAATACGGGCGCTGACCGAGCTCGTAAAGCGCTGATCTTCGGTGAGCGAACTGGCCAATATTGCGCTGTTGGTGTGTGCTGCCTCGGCAGCGAAGGTCAAGCTCGGTTGTGGTGTCGTAATCGCCTCGACGTCCTGCCACTCGTTGTCGACTTGCCGAAGTATGAACGTGCGGGCGCGTTGGAAGGCGCGGTCCAAGACGTCTCGAACCTTGCGCAAGACTTGCTCGCGATCCGATGCCTCCTGTAATGCTTCGAAGAGATTACGTAGCAATAGGATGTAGTGATCTTCAGCGAGTTGCAGGCCCTGATCTTGACGCAGCTCATCGAGATTGATCTTGAGGGTCTGGGCGCTTTGAAGGGCATCGTCCGGGGCTCTTCCGATCGCTGAACTGACTTCTTGTGGGGCAGCAACCTCTTGGGTCGAATCGTCTCCAAAGCTGATCGTTGCAGGTCCGGAAACCAGGATAGTCGCGCGGCCGATCTTGATCCGATCGCCGTCGCGCAAGAGGGATTCGATGATCCGCGTACCATTCACCTGAGTACCATTCAGGCTATTCAGATCTCGGATCCTGATGCCGTCG
>JAJCXQ010000173.1 GCA_029263355.1 Acidobacteriota bacterium
GGCCACAGCGTGGGTAGCCGACAGCTCGATGCAGTCGTGAGCGCCGCCTGGCCAGAGCTCGGCGATGGACGCGTTGACGGACTCGGGGGTCAGGTGCGGAGAAGTGGTCACGGCGACAGATGCTGTCGCCTTTCGCGGCGCCTGTCGAGTCGGCTTCTCCCGGTTGGGAAGCGGGTGGTGCACCGCTATCGTCTCGACTGCGGGGTGGAGCAGTTTGGTAGCTCGTCGGGCTCATAACCCGAAGGTCGCAGGTTCAAATCCTGCCCCCGCCACCACTCAGAAGGCCCGGAAACTAACGGTTTCCGGGCCTTTTTCGTTTCTATCCGTTGTTCGCGTGGGCGCGCAATCTCACAGAAAGCTCACACGGCAAAGCTCAAATGTGACGGAATCTCGACTGTCTGTGTTCCAGAACCAGAGGCCTCGTCGTCCTTCGGGGGCGAATTGGGCGCCGGCATTGCTGTGCGGGTCCGCACATGCCGCCTTGGATCAGTCGTGCCGAGGACGGGACTCGGCTGCTTAGTCAGAACCTGAAGCCGAACAATCCGCCGTCTTCCACTGAGTCGGTCAGTCGGACGTCCATGACGTGGTCCTCGATGGAGAACCCATCGGGCAGTGTCTCCGGCATGTCATCCGAGTTCATGGTGACGATGTATTGGAAACCGTGCAAAGTAGCCACCTCATCGGCGAGCGCCAGGCCACGTCCGATCTGGCGCTCGTCGACGCCATCGAAGATGTGGCTGTCGTGCACAAGAAAACGTGGCCCTATGCCACGGCCGGCGCAGATCTCTGAGACGAGCATGTCGAAACAGAAGACCTGCATGTTGCTTATCCCTTTGCTCTTGCCAGCTTCGATCGCGATATTGAAGGTCGGCCCGTTCTCCGAGGAGCCGATCTCCAGACTGCCCACTCGTTCCCCATAGAGCCGCGACGAGAAGCCTTCGAACTGGCCGATGAGTTCTCGTAGCTGGGCGTCGCGTTCGCGCTGGTCTTCCTGCAGTTCGACGAAGAGGCTCTGGCGTGCCCTCTTGACCCCGGCCTTCCCAGACGCGATCTCATCGGCGATCCGGTAGCTGCTCCGGAATTCTTCGACCTTGGCTTGTGCAGTCGCGAGTTCTTCTTGCAAGCCCGTTAGCTCTGAGAGCGCACCACCCGAGTGCAAGACCCTGAGCAGGTCGGCCCGGCGGCTGTCGAGCGACTGTTGTTCAGCGGAGCGATCACGGATTCGTTGCTCTGCGCGACTCACCTCCTCTTGGAGGTGGCGGGCTCTGTTCTGGATGATCGATTCATGAAACTCAGCCACTTCGTCGAATCGTCGACGGACAAGATCACCGAGCTGAACACCGGCTGCTGCATACATAGCCGTCAGGTCGTCCGTACTAGGGGGAGTCTCTGCCTCGTACGTCAGCTTGAGTTGGTCTATCAGCGCCATGTCAATCGCGTTGTCATCTGCGTGCTGCCGGATCGCCGTAGAGAGATCGTTCGCTTCCCGCTCGAGTTCCGCGAACGCATCGACGACGCGGAAGCCCTCGATATTCGTGCGAAGGGCTAGGACGCGGTTCTCGGCCAACGTCACCTCTGTTCGCAGCTTCGCTACCGTCCCTGTCGCAAAGGCACCGAGTCGCCCGTCTTTCAGCGCTGTGGAGAGTGACCGAACGTTCTTCTCGCGCTTGCGCACGTCATCCCACGACTCAGCGATTCGCCAGTCCAAATCGAGCAGAAACGAGATGGCTACCTGGTAGTCGGATGGAATCTGTTGGTAGTTGTGCTTGAAGGGGTCCTGAAACCCGCCGTCCTCCACGCGCCGTGCGAAGTACGAAAGGAGCGAACGCGAGGATGGCCCCTCGGTTCCATCCAGCCCGAACCAGTCTTTTCGTAGGAGAGCTTGCCAGTCAACGGCCTTGAGCGTGTCCGTTGGATCGTCGTCTTCAATGAGCTGATCCGACGGTTCTGAAGGATCTCGGGAGACCAGAAATGCACCTGGCTTCGTTCCGGATCGAGTGACAGACCGACGCGTTTCACCGATATCGATGTCAAGGGTGAATGCTGACTCCACCAGAGCCTCGCCCATGAAGATCGAGCTCTTCCCGGCGTTGCCGCCGAGTAGGAAGTGCAAGAGGGATACGAAGCTGCTTTTTCCCACGCCGTTGCGTGTATCGGCATCGGTGGCGTGCTCATGTTGATCGGCAACAAGAATGTTCAGGCCATGCCGGAAGTTGAGCGTCTTGAACCTCGGGTCCGTGGAGGAAAGGGAATGGATCACGGCTTAGCTCGGCGGAGAAGACCCAGGTCGGTTAGCTGGACGGCCCCAAGGAGAAACAGCAAGTCCAGTGAAAGAATGAACCAGTCGTAGGAGATGTCGGCACTCTCCGCGACTTTGCGCGTATCGCTATGCTGGAGCCACAGCCCGCTCACGCTTAGGGACGAGTCACTGAGTATTTCGAGAACCTCACCGCCGACGGTGATGAGTGCCTTCGATGCAGGGATGCCCTTGCTTGGGAGGATCATGCCGAGACCTCGCCGGGAACCTCGAATATGTGGCAACGGTCGAAGAAGTAGGCCAGGACAGCGAGCGCGTTGGCCCGCGTGGTTGAATCCGAACTACCTCCACAGATCCAGGCCAACATGAGGTCGAAGATCTCCGCCGCCGACCGACCACTGTCGCGAAGATTCCGGTAGTGGGAGGACACGGCTTCAGCGATTGAGTCAGCGTGCGAAGGCAACACGAACGCGTTTGTGAGGTAGTGCTCGACGAGAGGCGCCCGAGAGGACCCAATTGTCAGGAACTCCACCTGCGCGGGTACGAGTTCGTTGGCTTCGATCTTGTCCGTGGGCACCGGGCGCACTGTGGCCGAAGGGTTCGGCACCATGTGTCCGAGTGCCTCAATCAAGGGGCGCAGGCCCGAAGCGTCTACCGACAGGAAGTCCTGTGGAGTCAGTTGTGGGCCAAGAATCGCCTCGCGGTCGGCGTCGTGGAGGCTGGCGAACTCTTCGCGGAGTTCCGGGAATCCCCAGGCGCCACAGGCCACGTGCTCCGATCTCAGGTCTAGTTCCGCAATTCTGGCGGCGATCGTCGGTGCCATGCCATCGAGGTCATCGTGCACGAAGACCCAGGTGTCAAAGTACGCCTCCCAGTATTCGACAGCTCCCTCGTAGTCCTCGACAAGCTTGGATTCCAGTGCCGCCGCGCTGAATGTCGAGGGGGCGTAGCACTGAAAAAGAACGCGATTGGCGGGCGACCAGCCATCGTTTTTCCGGTCGCCCTGGTTGCCCCACGGCCGAACACGTTGGAAGCTGATGTCACGCCGCTCCATGATCTGGGCGAACAGATCCTGATATGCGTCCCCTCTACGTTCTTGGCAAGCGAGGCGAAAGATGATCTCCCATCCGTGACTCAGCGGTGTCGCCATCACGACAGCGTATGCGTACGCAGTGGTCTGACGGAGAGAATGTGGGGAATCGGCCGTCCTTGGGTTCCCGTAGCCTGGTGTAGGCCAGAACGGCGTCGCCGACTTGCTTCGTTTGCCCGCCACTGCGCCGACGGGGACGATGGGATCCGAATCGACGTTCATCGTGAGTCGACCGAGATCTCTAAGAAGCGGGCCTTGCAGGAGTCGATGACGGTCGGTGCCAACGAACTCGCTGGCGCCTGCCGACGCGATCTAGTGGCATAGAAACCAGTGCTGCTGGGAGAGCCGAGTCGCACTTGTGGACGCGATTGTTACGGTGATCAGCGACGTGGAGATTGCTTGCGCTATTGCGCGATCTTGGTGATCGCCCCAGCGTTCAGCAGTTTCGAGCGCGCGAACCGGGCGCCGAGTGCGTCGTCGAGTTGCGCGTCGATGGCGGGGAAGAGGTGGCCGTAGGTGCCGAGGGTGACGTTGATCGTGGAGTGGCCCATGCGTTCCATGATCGCTCGGGGGTGGGCGCCCTCGGCGATGAGGAACGCGGCGTAGGTGTGTCTCAGATCATGGAATCTGGTTCCGTTCGGGAGCCCGGCACGAATGACGGCCGGTTTGAAGTGGCGGGGGTACCAGTTGGAGTGACGGAGCGGTCCGCCGTCGGGACCTTCGAACACGAGGTCGTTCTGCTTCTTGCCTGCGAGGTAGGGAGTCAAGAGCTCGGCGATCGGTACGGGTATGCCGACGGATCGGCGTGAATAGGTCTTGGTTGGGCCGATGTTGAAGCTGCCGTGGGCTTCGTCAGCCGACTCCGACACTTCCACTCTCCGGCGCATGAGGTTGATTCGTGAGACCCGCAGGGCTCCGATCTCGCCGGCTCGGAGCCCGGTGTACGCAGCAAAGAGAACGAGGACCGCGTAGTCGGGGTAGCCCCCTTCGCGGTGGGTTGCACCTCG
>JAJCXQ010000174.1 GCA_029263355.1 Acidobacteriota bacterium
CTGCGCTTCGTGCTCGAAGTAGTAGATGCCGGTGGCGGCCAGGTAGAGGACAAGCACCGTGGACGAAAAAAAGATGACGATCTCGTCCTTGGCCAGCTTGAGCGCGAGATGGTAGCGCCGGAGTGCTGGGCTGAAGCGCAACAATTTGAACAACCGAAGCAACCGACAGGCGCGCGCCGATCTCAGGTCCATGCCGGTGGTCAGGTAGAACGGCACGATCGCGATCAGATCGACCAACCCGAAGAAACTGAAGATGAAGCCCAGTTTGTTCTCGGCGAGGCTGACGCGCAGCAAATATTCGACGGTGAAGATCACCAGGATCACACTGTCCAGGACATGGAGCAAGGACCGTGTCTCGTCGCTGACGTCGGGTAAGGTCTCGATCGAGAACGACGCCACCGAGATCAGGATCAACCCTTGAATCATCAGGTCGAAGCGGCGCCCACCAGGGGTATCGCTACGTTCGACAATCGCTCTCACACGCTCGATCAAGAGAGTTTCAGCTCACCGACGACGATCGGCGCCTTCATGAAGTTTTCCCCCGGCACCGCCAGGCCGGACATGCGGCGCAGGGTGGCGAGCTGACCGACGTGGGTCATACAGTCGCAGAGCGGTCCCTGGAGGAGTGCCGACAGGCTAGCGGCCTGCGGCTCGTCACCGTTTCGCAGGTGTTCGTCGAGCTGTTCGAGACCACGCTCGAAGCGGCGCTTCTCATCATCCCACGATAGGGGCTCGAGACGCCCCCAGGGCTCCTCACCAAAACAGTGGACTGCGTAGGCGATCACCCCGGACATGTGGCCCAGAATGTTGTGCGGCGTTCGCACCCCACAACCGGCATCAAAATCGGGATAGCCGTCGGGAACTTGGCGGACAACCTGGCGGGTACGGTAGGCGAGGGTTGCCAAAATGTGGCGGAGCGTGGCGCGGTCCATAAGATCCTCCTGAATCAACGTTCGGGAGGCATCGTAAAGCCGCGGGCCGGGTTTGACCAGCGTCGGTACAGCTAAATTCGTTCTTGCCTTACTCAATCGTACGTCCACAACGCCAGACGTACGAAAGCCGGCGGAGTTGGCTGACACCTTCCGCCGGCTATCGAGGATGCCGATCGGCCGCCCTGACGGGCTGCCGTCTAACGCTCATGTCGGGATCAGTAGCAGAAACACTGACCGTTCGAGCATTGACCACCCGTCGAACCGCACTCGACGGTGCAACCGGGTGAGCACGAGGTGGGTGGAACGTAGGGGCAGGTGCGGGTGCTATCGAATGACGTACCGGAACAATCGCAGATCACCCGGCCACCATAAGAATTGTAGTTCGGCTTGTAGGTGCAAGTGCTAGGCGGGTCGAGGAAGGACTGTCCATTGGCGCATCGGCAAGAAATCTTGGAACCGTTGTCACAGGAGAGTTCTGCGCCACAGCCGTAGGTCACGGTGATCTTCGCCGGTACACCAAAAACCGGACGATCCAACACCTCCTGCGCCGCCAAGTGCTCCCTCTGCAACGACCTCAGATCGGCGAGGGCACCGTCCGCCAGCGTTTCGAGTCGGTAACCGTAGATAGCCTTGGCTGCGATATAAGCTTCGATGTCCCCGGTCTCCACCGCCTCGAGCACTCGATACCCGCTTTCGCCCACGCTAGCCAAAGCGCTATCCGACGATTGAACCAGAGCATCGAGGTAACCCCGAAAGAGTTTTGCCTCGGCCTCTGGCGCTTCCATCTCCAACGAGATCGCGCCGGGAAAATCACCGGCCATCACACTCGGCGCTAGTACCAAGAGCGTAGCGGCGACAAAACTGAACAGCACTTTCCGTTGCGTCCACTCACGTTGCATCGAGACACCCCTTTCAGTTTTGAAGACGAGTCCTCTTTGCCTAGGCGAGGCCCGACCGAGTGCCGATAACTCGACACCCGATACAAGCGGCTCGTCTTCCGTTGAGGAGCCTTCATTGTATTGACAAGGCTCGATATGTCAAGTCAAATGATTCAACTGATTCGTAAAGAACCGCGCTCTGAGACAGAGAGTCGGTTGCCGAGCACTGCTCGCCTAACGTTGGACTCACTGGATGGTCACTGGCCTCATAACCATCGACGACCTTCCCGCAGCATCAACGACCTCGACACGAATGTTGTAGGTACCCGGGTTCGTGCTGAGCGTCCAATACCTGCTTAGCGATCCCCAATAGACCGGCGCCTGCCCCGCCCCTTGGTAGTCGAGCCACAGCTTGTAAGTCACTGGCGAGCCAGCGCTACACCTCATGTCGACTTCGAGCGCAGCACCCGCCACTGGCGGGCTGGGTTTCGCCCCTGGAGCAGACCGAGAAGCAAACGGTGGGAACGCCAAGTCTGGAGCAGGTTGGCGTCGTGGATTCGGTACAAATGATCGATAATCGCCATGAATTCGTTGTCAGCCACCTCGCCTTCACCGGCTTCCAATACCGCATGGTCCAGGACCCAGAAACGGTGCAGGTACTCGACGTAGAGGGTGTAGTGGTCGAGGCGCTGACGGATCGCCGGGTCTGGATTGAGACCAAGATCTGCATAAGCCTGAGATAGATAGCCGAAGAACCGAGCCAGCCGCAGGTCGTCGAGTCTGCCAGGACCATAGAGCAGCCCAAAGAACGACCGCATGGTTGGCGCGGCGAGGCCAAAGGCGGCATCGATGAATTCGTCTACCGCGGCCGATCCCGAGGGAGTCGCCCCCCAGATCATGCGAGAGACCGCGTAGAGGTGGGGACCCGCCGGCATGGCGCCGCTCGTGGTCTCGAGGGTAGCGAAGCTAACCTGTGACGATTGGTGCCATTCTGTAATCCGGCCCAAGAACCTATCGATCGGCACCGTGGGCAGATTGGCCCGGGTGCTGACCAGATTGAGGTACTCGTAATAACCGAGTGTAAACGGTGACGAGCTGGCGGCATGTTTCTGAAACCAGCCGCCCTTCCAATCGGTGAACGTGCTGCCGAATTGATTGCCGGGTACCAGCTCGACGGCGACGTTGTGACGGAGGGGAATCGTCGGCACCTGGGAATGTCCGTTATAGGACAAGGCGCCAACACCGACACCAGGGTAGACCTGCTCTACTCGCTCCGCCACGTGATTGGCTAGGTGGAAGACTTTGTCACCGTTGCTGGCGTCATCGGTGGTCGACAATCCGTAAGGTCCGTTGCGCAGCAGATCGAGACTCTTGGTGCTTTGATCGTGCTTGAACCTTCCACTGTCGGTTGGATCGACATTGAAGAAGGCATAGTCGAGATCGGGGTAGGCGCTGCGTCGCTGAGGAATCTGATCGATTGCCCAGTCGCTGAACTTACCCAACACACCGTCGTTGGATGTGTAGTCGGTCGGATCCTCACACCACTTGACCCCGTGACGATCAACAAAAGACACCACTGCCCCGGTCTGCGAACAGGACACCGTGCCGTGGTGTGTCATATCGAGCTTGACGTCGGAATGCTTCTCGAATGTGGGTCGCGCTTGGCAGGTGGATAACGTGCCGGTTGGGCCGCACAGACAAGCCGTCGATCCGGGAGCACCGGGAGAATCGTCACAGCCGGGCTTGTCGGTCCAATCCGTCTGCGCAAAGTAGAGCGGGTCGGCGAGTAGAGCGGCCTTGCGGTCGTTGTAAAACCGCTGATGGGAATGGCCCGTTTCAACCACCTTCTCCAGCGGGAAGCCGACCGCAGCCGTCCAATCAGCAAACGCAGCTCCGGGTCGCCGACAGCGCTGGGTCGTCGAGAAAAAGGTCGTCGGTCCGTATCCTCCACTCGCGAACACTTGATAAGAGCCGACGACCGGAGAACGACTGACGTTCACATCTACCGCCAAGTCCGACAGAGTCGGCAGGATCGTCCAGGCTGAGCCGGGCAGCAAGAACTTTGCTCCCAACTCCTCGAGATAGGTGTACGCGGCACGCAACATGCCACGCCCGGATTGACTGATCAACCAGGTTCCACCGTTGGCGTGTGACACCACAGCGTGGGTCTCCGGCGAGCCCGCGGCCACCGCCAGCGCCGCCGCCTGGGCTGCCGGGCTGCCGACGCTGGCGAGCAGCGGCGAGCTCGGATCGACGACGAAGATCGCTTGCCCCTCACTCAGACAGCCCTGATTCGCGGCCCCTGTTTTGGTCACCGCGAACCGCACACCCGTCATCTCCTTCAGACGATCGGAGACTTGGTTGCCGAGCACATCGATGAGCTGCAGCTCCTAGGTAGCTCCGCCCAACACATTGAGACGCCGCAGGACAATCTCGTCGGACCGCGAGTCGACGACCATACTAGCCCCGCGCAGCAATGCGTCACATTTGTCACAGACATCACCGATGCCATCCTGGTCAGCATCGTCTTGGCTGGGGTTGGGGGTGCCCGGGCAGTTGTCCTTGCTGTCGACCCAGCCGTCGCCATCACTGTCGACGAAGGGCGCTGCAGTGGCCATCGCGGGCAGGAAAAGCCCACAGAGGACGAGCAGGCTCACCCAGCCGAGTAACGGGTTCAGCCCAGGGCGGGGCGCAACGTCGGAACGAGTCGAAACTTCGACGAATAGATTCTGATTCCTGGTCATGTCGACCTCCAGTTGTCGCGAGCATGGAGCGGACCAGCTCGTGCGGGTTCACCCGTGAGGCGACGGTCGACCACAAGAACGAACAAACCTCGTGGATCGAGCGAACGCAGTCGGATCGTTGGAGGTGGATTAAGTCTCCACGTTGGCATTCATCGCACACTGCCGCAGCGACAGCTGAGCTCAATCATTCCCTTCATCACATCGCAACCCTCAACCGGCAGGATCACTACATCCCAGAGCACGTCCGGAGGAGCTGAGCTCGAAAGCTGAAGTTCCCGCTAAGCTCAGCTCTCGAACAAGTCAGCGGCTGCCTCGGCCCTGAGAATACGCTTCAGCCACACCTTGAGCTGCTTCTCAGGCGCCCCGGCCATCAACTCGACATACCGCGCGTCCACGTCGCCGAACTTCTCCTCGATCTGCTCGGTCAAGGTCTCCCGCAGGCCAGATTCATAACCCTCAGCCATCCACTGCTTCGGCCAAGTTGCTGCGCGTTCCTCCAACATGGTCTTCACCTCCTGAAGGTCTTGAAGCTCGGGAATCTGGGCCCCGGGCAGCCGGGACGGCAGAACAGCCCGGCGCACCCAAGTCGCCAGATCCCGCCGCAGCTCCCGTAGCTCCGGATCATCGAGC